>CACPKQ010000001.1 GCA_902634455.1 uncultured Pelagibacteraceae bacterium
CACAAGCTAAAGTTTTAGAAAATGCTGAAGGAGCAAGAACAACTCCTTCTGTTGTTGCGTTTACAGATAATGAAGAAAAATTAATTGGTCAACCTGCTAAAAGGCAGGCAGTCACAAATCCAGAAAATACAATTTTTGCAGTTAAAAGATTAATTGGAAGAAATTTTGAAGATCCAACAGTGAAAAAAGATATTCAAACATCTCCTTTTAAAATTATAAATTCTGATAAAGGTGACGCTTGGATAGAGGCTAAGGGACAAAAATATTCACCATCACAAATTTCTGCCTTTGTTTTACAAAAAATGAAAGAAACAGCTGAAAAATATTTAGGTCAAGAGGTAACTAAAGCTGTAATTACTGTTCCAGCATATTTTAATGATGCTCAAAGACAAGCAACAAAAGATGCTGGAAAAATTGCAGGTCTCGAAGTTTTAAGAATTATAAACGAACCAACTGCTGCATCATTGGCTTACGGTTTAGATAAAAAGACTAATAAAAAAATTGCAGTTTATGATTTAGGTGGAGGTACTTTTGATGTATCAATTCTTGAATTGGGTGACGGTGTTTTTGAAGTAAAATCTACTAATGGTGATACATTTTTAGGTGGAGAAGATTTTGACAATACAATCGTTGAATATTTATTAAATGAATTTAAAAAAGAAAGTGGAATTGATTTAAAATCAGACAAATTAGCTCTACAAAGATTAAAAGAAGCTGCAGAAAAAGCTAAAATTGAACTTTCTTCTGCTGCACAAACTGAAATAAATTTACCTTTTATTACAGCTGATAAAACTGGTCCTAAACATATAAACTTAAAAATGACTAGGGCAAAATTAGAAGCATTGGTGGAAGACTTAATTTCTAGAACAATCCCTCCATGTAAAACTGCTTTAAAAGATGCTGGATTGTCTGCTGGAGAAATTAATGAAGTAGTTTTAGTTGGTGGAATGACAAGAATGCCAAAAGTAATGGAAGAAGTTAAAAATTTTTTTGGTAAAGAACCAAATAAATCAGTAAATCCTGATGAAGTAGTTGCAATGGGAGCAGCTATTCAGGCAGGAGTATTACAAGGAGATGTTAAAGATGTATTATTGCTAGATGTAACACCTCTTTCTCTTGGAATTGAAACTTTAGGTGGTGTTTCAACTAAGTTGATTGATAAAAATACAACAATACCAACTAAAAAAAGTCAGGTATTTTCAACTGCGGAAGATAATCAGCCTGCAGTATCAATTAGAGTTTTACAGGGTGAAAGAGAGATGGCATCAGACAATAAAATTTTAGGAAACTTTGAGCTAGTAGGTATAGCACCAGCTCCAAGAGGAGTTCCGCAAATTGAAGTAACCTTTGATATAGATGCAAATGGTATTGTTAATGTTTCAGCAAAAGATAAAGGAACTGGAAAAGAACAAAAAATTCAAATTCAAGCTTCTGGTGGCTTAAGTGAAGAAGAAATTAATAAAATGGTTAAAGAAGCAGAATCAAATAAAGAAGCTGATAAAAAAAAAAGAGATGCTGTTGATTCAAGAAATCAAGCAGATACTTTATTACATTCAACGGAAAAAAATTTAAAAGAACATGGAAGCAAAGTTTCTGAGACAGATAAAAAAGCTATTGAAAATGCATCAGCTAACTTGAGAAATGCATTAAAAGGAACTGATGTTGAAGATATAAAGAAAAAAACCCAAGAATTAGTTCAAGCATCAATGAAAATGGGCGAGGCAATATATAAATCCCAACAAAGTGCTAAACCTGGTGATGCACCCAAAGATACAAAAAAAGAAGGAAAAAAAGACGATAACGTTGTTGATGCAGACTTTGAAGAAGTAAAAGACGACAATAAAGAAAAAAGCGCCTAAGCTAACAACTGATTGTCTATAATTAGTTATGGCAAAAAGAGATTATTATGACGTCTTAGGTGTAAAAAAAAGTTCTACTCCAGATCAAATAAAATCAGCTTATAGAAAATTAGCAGTAAAATATCATCCTGATAAAAATAAAGGTGATAAAGCAGCTGAAGAAAAATTTAAAGAAGCTTCTGAAGCATATCACATTTTGTCAAATTCTGAGAGAAAACAAAACTATGATAATTTTGGTCATGCAGCCTTTGAAAATGGAGCAGGCGGAAGAGGAGGATTTAACAATTTTGATTTCTCAAGTAATTTTTCAGATATTTTTGAAGATTTCTTTGGTGAAGGATTTGGAGGTGGTAGAAGAAGTAGAAAATCAAGTCATAGAGGATCTGATTTAAGATATGATTTATCAATTACTTTGGAAGAAGCATTCACTGGAAAAAAACAAGATATTAAATTTTCAACATCGGAAAAATGTGACACTTGTAAAGGAAGCGGTTCAAAACCTGGGCATGAAGCTGGCTCTTGTTCAATGTGTGGAGGTCATGGTCAAGTAAGATCTAGCCAAGGCTTTTTTACTGTTCAACAAACTTGCCCTCAATGTTCAGGGTCGGGAGAAGAAATTACAAATCCTTGCACAACATGTAATGGACAAGGAAAAAAACAAGCATCTAAAAGATTATCAGTTACAATTCCCAAAGGTGTTGATGATGGAACAAGAATAAGACTTGCAGGAAAAGGTGAGGCAGGATCTAGAGGTGCCGGAAATGGTGATTTATATTTATTTATTAACGTATATTCTCATGATTTATTTAAAAGATCTGAAGAAAATCTATTTTTTGAATGTCCAATTTCTATTGCAGATGCAGCACTAGGAACGGCTATAGAAATTCCAACAATAGATGGTGGAAAGGCAAAAATTAAAATACCATCAGGAACACAAAGTGGAAAGCAATTTAGATTGAAAGGTAAAGGAATGCCTTTTATGAGGGGAAGTGGAACTGGAGATCTTTATGTACAAGTTAATACTGAAGTTCCTGTTTCATTAAACAAAGAACAAAAAGAATTACTTGAAAAATTTAGAGAAATTGAAAATGAAAAGTCAAACCCAAGTATTAAAAAATTCTTTCAAAAAGCTAAAAGTTTCTGGAAAAATTAAAAAATGGGACTAGAAGAAATCATCCCCGCAATTTTTTTAATTGCAGTTTTGATCTTGATTATTCCAAATTTTTTAAAAACTAATTTAAAATTAAAACAATTAATTCAGAATTTATTTGTTTGGTTTATAATAGTTGTATCTATTGTAATAATTTCATATCTTATTTTATAATGAAGAAAAAAATAATTTTTATAACTTTATTTTGCTTAATTTTATTTTTTTTATTTCAAATTCTCTTTTCTAGTAAATATAACTACAAAAATATTTATAAAAATATATCTTACGAAAATCGCCAAATAATTAAAAAATATCTTAAATTAAGTACTAATTACATTAAATATGAAGTTTTTTATGAAAATTATTCTGATTTTCCCAGTACAGCTTTGATAGACCTAGATTTCCAAAAAATTAAAATCGAAAAATTTACTAATAGGATCAACAGTACAAAAGCAGTTGGATATTTAGATCTTTATAACAATAAAATTATTCTCGTATCTGGTAATGGAAATTTCTTGTTTCTTGATAAGAGTAATCTTTCTAAAGACACAAAACAAATTACAATAAAATCTAATTTGAAAAATATTATAAAAGATGAATTATTTTTTAATAAAACATCTTCATCGTTCAATGATGCAATTTCCGTAAATGACATCTTAATAGATGATGATACAATTTACATGAGCTTTGCGAGAGAAATAGAGGATAGTTGCTACAACACATCAATCATTAAAGCAGAAATGAATACAGATTTTTTAGAATTTGAGGATTTTTTTACTTATCCAGATTGTGCGATTTTAGATAAAAGTAAATCTGAAAGGGAACTAAAATTTAATGCCCAAGCGTCTGGTGGCAGAATGGCAATCTACAACGAGGGCGACTCCAAAAAAATGCTTTTTACCACTGGTACTTTTTTAATTAATTCAAATGCTCAAAAAGATGAATCAAATTTAGGAAAAATATTATTGATAAATTTAGAAAATGGAAAAGGTGAAATATTTGCTAAAGGTTTTAGAAATCCACAAGGTTTACTTGTTAAAAATGATATTATTTTAACGAGCAGTCACGGTCCTAAAGGGGGAGATGAAATTAATAAAATTTTATATGGTAAAAATTATGGATGGCCAATTTCTTCTTACGGTACAGAATATAGATATAAAAAAAATGCTAATCTTAAATACAAAAAAAATCATTCAAGTCATGGATTTGAAGAACCAGTTTTTTCTTTTGTACCTTCCGTAGGTTTGTCTCAAATTGTTGATGTTAATAATAATTTTAACAATAAATGGAAAAATAATATATTGGTAACATCTTTAAAAGGAAGCAGCATATTCAGATTGACAATGAATGAGGATTACTCGAAAATAATTTCTAAAGAGAGAATAATAGTTAATGAAAGAATAAGAGATATCGTTTACGACACAAAAAATAAAGCTTTTTATCTTTTATTAGAGGATAGTAAAAGTCTTACAATAATTAAAAATAAATAATTTTTTGACTAAAATAATTTTAGGAACTGCAAAACTAGGTTGGGATATATCAAATAAAAACTATAACAATCAAATAAAAGTAATTGAATTTTTTTTAAAAAAAAATTATCAAATTCACATATCTGCTAACTATGGTTATAGTCTAAACAGAATAAGAAAGATAAAAATTCTCAGTAAAAGCAAATCTTCTTTTTTACTAAAGATCTCTTTTAATAATCAAGAAAGTTTTATCCATGAATTAATTTATTCTTCTATGATGATTGGAAGTAACAAAAAAATTGATATTCAAATAGATGAGTCTTTTCAAACAAAAAATTTAGTTTCCTTATTACAAACAATTCAAATTACAAAAAATTTAACAAATATTAATAAGATTTTATTTACACCTATGACCTATAATCAAAATGAATTTTTAAAGAAAAATTTTTCAAAATTTGATTTTACAATTCATTATTCATTTGTAGAAAGAAGTGTTAATAATAATCTTTTATCAAATAAAAAAAGTAGAAAGATCATCGCTCTCAGAGCTTTAGGAAAAGGATTTAGAAATTTTTCTTTTGATGATTTTTATAAGAAAAAAACCAGATACAATCATAAAAAATTAAACAAAACTCTTTTAAAGTTAAATTTAAGTGAGCTTGAAGCTAGAGCTTTATACGTATTTAATAATAAATCTTTAAGTAAGGTTGTTATTTCAACAAGCAAATTAAAAAATTTATTTGAACTGTTCAAGTTGGAGAAAAAAAAATTAGAAATTAAAAAATGGAAAATTCTTGAAAGGTATTCAATTAAAAATTTTACAATTAAAAAAACTAGTAAACCCTTATATCAAAATTCATTTACAAAAAAACATAACCCACAAATTTTTTTTAAATCTCTTAATTTTCTTAGAAAGAAAAACTTAATAAGCAAAAGATACTTTTTAGTAGGTATATACCATTTAAACATAGGATTAATTAATTTATTAATTAATTTTTTTAAAATTAAAATTATAAGTTTACTAAAATGATTTATGATTATTTAATCATCGGGAGTGGACCAGCTGGTAGTATCCTTGCAAAATCTCTCCCTACAAAATCTAAAATATTAATTGTTGATATTGCTAAAAACAGTGATCACTATAAAACACAAAATTTCAAGCACCCTTTAATAAACTTTTGCACATCAAATTATAAAATCAGATATAGCAATCGACTTGGGGGAAATTCAGTTTTATGGAATAACAAATTATCGATATTATCACCGCATGAATTCAGAGATATGGGTTTTTTATTTTCTTATGATGAATACAAAAAATACTCTTCTGAAATTATCAAAATTTTAAACTTAAAAAAAATAAAAAAAAAATATAATCCAACTTTTCTAGAAGTTTTTAGAGCAAAGTTAGATAATATATTTACCCTCATGAATTTAAAAAAAAATAAAAATATAAAAATACTGAAAGGTCATTTTCCGGTTAAAATAATTTTTGATAAAAATAAAAAAAGGGTAAAAGGAATTACTTTTAAAAACAAAATTAAAAATAAAACATATTATTTTAAGAAAAATCTAGTTCTGTGTGCAGGCAATTTCGGAAACGTTTTCATGATAAAAAATTTTTTTAAAAAAAATAGAAATTCTGGCAAAATTCTATGCGATCATCCTCATATCAGTATAAATATTGATTTTACCTTATCCAAAAAATTTTTAGAATTTAAAAAAAAATTTAATTATGAGAAAAAAATTGTTTATGAAAAACTGTATACAAAAGTGAATAAACCGCTTTATACAGTTCAATTAAAAAAAAACTTTGATAACAAATCAAAATCATTATTTTTTAAATTTGTTAATATTATTCTGCATAAACTAAAAATTAAATCCTTTTATAATTTAGAATTTGTTTTTTCTCAGAAAAAAAATAAATCAAGATCAATTGATTTAAATAGTTATTCAAAAATTGAAAACTCAAAAAAATTAGATGTTTTTTATAAAATCCAAAAAAAAGAACTAGAAAATATTAAAGATAATATTGAACAAATTGTTAAAAGAAAAATATCTAGTTTTTCCGAATTAGTAATTGGAAATCATCCATGTTGTTCTAATCCTATGGGAAAAAATAAAATTTCTAGCGTTGTGGATAAAAATTTAAAACTTAATAAATATAAAAATGTATATCTTTGTGGTTCAGATGTGTTTCCAAATAGTGGACTAACAAATCCAACCTTTACTATAATGGTATTATCTCGTAGATTAGCAAAATACTTATCATTAAATTAAAATGACAAAAATTAACTTAGCTATAACTGGATGTTTAGGACGTATGGGTCAACAAATAATCAAATCTACAAAAAAAGACAAAAATTTTCACATAGTGAGCCTAACTGAGAATAAAAAAACAAATAAAAAGGTTCATGGAATTAATATTTATCAAAATACGGAACAGGCGTTTAAAAGTGCAAACGTAATTATAGATTTTACCATTCCAAAATGTACTCTTCAGGTTTTACAGATTGCATCAAAATTAAGGAAAAAAGTAGTAATTGGAACCACAGGTTTTACTAAGAATGAAGAAAATTTAATAAAAAGATTTTCGCGTAAAATACCAATTTTAAAAGCTGGCAATATGAGTTTGGGTATAAATCTTTTAATGTATTTAACAGAAATAGCATCTAGTTCTTTAGGAAGAGGTTTTTTAAGTAAAATTTTTGAAATTCATCACAAACATAAAAAGGATTTTCCATCTGGGACTGCATTAATGTTGGCCAAAGGTATTGCTTTAGGAAAAAATAAAAATTTTTATAGTTTAGTTGGAAATAAATATTTCAATAAAAAAAATTTTCCTTATGGAAAAAAGATAAATTTTAACTCTATTAGAAAAGGCGAAGTTATAGGTAAACATGAAGTTAAATTTTCAAGTGGAAAAGAAATAATAACTCTTGATCATGAAGCATTTGATAGAGCTTTGTATTCTGAGGGGGCATTATCTGCTGCAAAATGGTTGATGAAAAAAAAGCCTGGCCTTTATTCTATGCGAGATCTTATGAATTTCAAATAATGAATGAAATTGAAAGAGCAAAAATCATAAATAAAACACTTAATAAACTTTATCCAAATATAGTCGTTCCTCTAAATAGTAGAAATGTTTTTACACTTTTAATATCAGTTCTTCTTTCTGCTCAATGTACAGATGTAAATGTAAATAATGTTACAAAAAATATCTATCCTAAATATAATAAACCAGAACACTTTGTAAAATTAGGAAGAAAGAAAATTGAAAGTTTAATTAAGAGTATAGGCATTTTTAGAGTGAAGGCTAAAAGCGTTTATTTATTATCAAAACAACTTATTGAAAAACACAATGGAAAAGTTCCTGATAATTTTGAGGAACTTGAAAAACTTCCAGGCGTGGGACATAAAACGGCAAGTGTAGTTATGTCACAGGGATTTGGTCATCCAGCTTTTCCTGTAGACACTCATATTCATAGACTGGCTCAAAGATGGGGCTTAACTAAAGGCAAAAATGTTATTCAAACAGAAAAGGATTTAAAGAGATTATTTCCTAAAAAATTTTGGAATAAACTTCACCTTCAAATAATTTATTATGGAAGAGAATATTGTAAAGCTAGAGAATGTTATGGTTTAACTTGTAAAATTTGTACTACTTGTTATCCTAAAAGAAAATCACCAATAAAAACAAAGAAAGCTTAATTATGAAAATTTTAGGAATAGGAAATGCAATTGTAGATGTTATTTGTAAAGTTGATGACAATTTTATTTCCCAAAACAATTTGACTAAAAGTACAATGAAATTAATTTTTGATGAAAATGAATTTAAAAAATTATTAACTAACCTTAAAATAGAAAAAACTGTTTCAGGTGGATCAGTAGCAAATTCAATAGTGGGTATATCTCAACTGGGTAACAAAGTAGGATTCATAGGTAAAATATCTGATGATGCGCTTGGAAGTAAATATGAAGAAGGATTAAAAAAAGAAAATGTAAAATATTTTTATTCTAAAAAGAAAGAAGAATTACCAACAGGAACATGTTTAATTTTAGTTACACCAGACTCTGAAAGAACAATGTGCACATTTTTAGGTACTGCGGGAAAAATTAATGAAACTGATGTTAACTCTGATGCAGTTAAACAAAGTGAAATAATATTTCTCGAAGGTTATTTATGGGATGAAGGTGAACCTAAAAAAGCTTTTGATAAAGCAATTAATAATGCAAATAAAGTAGCTATGTCATTATCAGATCAATTTTGTGTTGATAGACATAAACCTCATTTTTTAAATTTAGTAAAAAATAAGCTAGATATTACCTTTGCTAATCAGCAAGAAATCACTTCATTAATTGATGCTAAAAACTTTGAAGAGGTCATAAATTTTTGTAAACAACTTGGTAAATTAATAGTTGTTACTAGAGGAGAAAATGGAGCAGTTGCAATAAAAGGTGACGAAGTAGTTGAATGTAGTGTTCAAAAAAATCTTAAAATTGTTGATTTAACTGGTGCAGGAGATCTTTTTGCCGCTGGATTTTTACATGGTCATATAAATAATTTATCAATTAAGGAAAGTTTAGAAAAAGGAACAGAAATGTCATCTAAAATAATTCAACAAATTGGCGCTAGAATAAGTTAATTTTTTTTTTTCTTTTAAAACTTCCTTTTCCTTTTTTAGGTTTTACCACTCTTGGTCTATATTTTTTTGTTCTTAATTCCTTTGCAATAAAATTTTTCTTATTCATCTATTTTATAACCATTATCTAAACTTATAATAAAATTTTCATCATTAAATTTATCCTTGATCTTTTTTCTTAACCTGTAAATATGAGTTTCTACAGTATGTGTTTCAAGTACTGATGTATGGCCCCAAACACTTTTCTGAAAAATTTCAATACTTTGCGGTCTTTTATTTTCATTCAAATGTAAAATAATATCTATTTCTCTTTCAGTTAATTTTAATTGTTTTTTATCTTTAGTAATTTTTCTAGAATTTAAATCCAAAATATATTCTTTTATTTTAATTTCAGACTGATCTATATATTTTTGTTTTAATAATTGAATATTCAATTTTTCAATTAATTTATTAATTGTTAATGGAAAATCTTTTAGAACTAATATTTTTTTTTTATCTATATTTTTTTTAATTTCAAAATATATTTCACTGTTAACTAATATTAAGTAATTTCCATATTTATCTTCATTTATATTTAATAATTCACTATAATTTTGAACTTTAAATAATTGGAATTTTAAATTTTCTTTAATTTCATCTAAAACATTGAATAAAATGTCAAAATCATAAATAATAATACTTTGTTTATTCATGTATAAATAAAATATGCTAATTAAACTAAAAAATAAAGATAAGTTAATTGTTGATCATTTTACATTTAAATGCTGCATTGGAAAAAAAGGTATAAAAAATAATAAAAAAGAAGGTGACAAATCAACACCTGTAGGAATTTTTCAACTAGGTAATGTTTATTATAGATCTGATAGAGTTAAAAAACCATTAACAAAATTAAAATGTATAAAAATTTATAAAAATATGGGTTGGTGCAATGACCCACACAATAAATTTTATAATAAAAAAATAAAGACTAATAAAAAAATAAAACATGAAAAACTGTTTAGAAGAGATTATAAATATAACTATTTAATAATAATTAAATATAATTATTTAAATAGTATCCCTGGAAAAGGAAGTGCAATTTTTCTACATTTAACAAAAAATTATAAACCAACAGATGGATGTATTGGATTAAAAGAAAAAGATTTATTAATATTATTAAAATTAGTTAATAAAAAAACAAAAATTAAAATTAATTAATTTCTGGACCCAAAAATACTTGATCCAATTCTTAAATAAGTTGCAGAATACTTAATGGCATTTAAATAATCGTTTGACATTCCCATGCTAAGTTCATTTAAATTTAAACTTTGATTTAATTTTTTCATTTTAGAAAAAAAAATATTGCTATCCTGATTTTCAGGAGGTAAACACATTGTACCAACAATTTCTAAACTCATGTTTTTACAAGATTGATAAAAATCAGACAATTTTTCAACATCAATTCCACTTTTTTGAAACTCTTGACCAATATTGATTTGAATAAATAGTTTTGGTTTTGTTTTTAAATTTTCTTGCTCTTTAGCAATTTTTTCTGCAAGCTTAAGACTATCTAATGAGTGAATATACTCAAAAATTTTTAAGGCATTTTTTACTTTATTTGTTTGAAGTTTACCAACCATATGTAATTTAAGTTTATTATTTTTTTCTTTAACCTGTTTCCATTTTTCTAAAGCTTCTTGAACTTTATTTTCACCGAAATCAGTGTGACCAAAATTAATGAGAGGTAAAATATGATCAATTTTAAAGGTTTTTGAAATTGCTACTATTTTTGGATTATAATTATTTATACTCATTTCTGAAATTTTAGATTGAATTTCACTTTGAATATAAGTTAAATTTTTAACTGTCTGATGCATAAAAAATTACCCAAAATTTATCATTATATTGATAAATTTAATTATAATTATATTAAAGCTCTTCATAAAGATATAGCTCTTATATTTAGAAATTATCATAAAAAAATAGATGAAAATTTAATAAAAAAAATTAAATTATTTTGTGTTAAAAATAAAAGAAAATTATTTATTTCAAATAATTTAAACCTTGCATTAAAACATAATTTAAATGGTGTATATATTCCTTCATTTAATAAAAATTTAAAAATAAATAGAGCTAATCTTAAAAAAAATTTTATAGTTTTAAGTTCAGCCCATAATATTAAAGAAATTAGAGAAAAAGAAAAACAAAATGTTGATGTAATTTTTTTATCTCCATTGTTTAAAGTTAAAAAATATAAAAATTACTTAAATTTAAATAAATTTAATTTTTTATCAAAATTTACAAAAAAAAAAATTATTGCATTAGGTGGAATATCTCAAAAAAATATAAATAAACTTAGATTAGTAAATTGTGATGGTTTTGCTTCAATTTCTTTTATTAAAGTTTTAAATAAAAAATGTATAGTCTCATACTTATTAAAAACTAAATGAACAATCAAATTGATATAAATAATGAAATTAAGGTTCTTATGAACCATTTTAATTCTAAAAATTTCGATTTTGTAATTCAAAAAAGCTTAAAACTTGTAAAAAAATTTCCTAAAATAATAATTCTATACAATTTACTTGGCTCATCTTTGCAAAATATTGGAAATTTTAAGGGTGCAGCTGAAGTATTTAATTCTGGATTAAATATTCAAGAAAAATATGTGCCTATAATGAATAATTTATCTAATGTTTATAAAAAATTAGGTGAATTTAAAAAAGCAGAAAATTTATATAAAGAGATAATTAAAATAGACCCTAAACATTTCCAAGTTTATGTAAACTATGGCAATTTTAAAAGAGATTTTAATCAAACCGAAGAGGCTATCAAATTATATCATAAGGCTTTAGAAATTGATTCTAATAATGTTGAGTTGCATCATAATTTAGCCCTAACATATCAAGGATCAGGAAAATTTGAAGACTCAAATAAACATGCTAGAAAATGTTTAGAATTAAATCCTAATTTTTCTCACGCAGATGTAATTATAATAAATAATTTTGTATACAAACAAGATAATTATTCAATTTCAGATATGGAAAAAAAATTAGTTAGTGAAAAAATTAATGATTTAGAAAAACAACTTTTGCATTTTTCTATAGGTAAAGCTCTTGAAAATAAAAAAAATTATAGCAAGGCTGCAGAAAATTTTAAAATAGGCAATAATATTAAAAAAAAATTAACTAATTATAAAATAGAACAAGATATAGAAAAATTTAAAAAAATTAAAAATCTTTTTGAAAAAATTAATTTTAAAAAAATTAATATTAATAATAATGATATAGGAAATAAGATATTTATTTTAGGTTTACCGAGATCAGGATCAACCTTAATAGAGCAAATAATCTCATCTCATAGCAAGGTCTATGGATTGGGAGAAACAGGATATTTAGAGACAATTTTTAAAAAAGATTTAATTGATTTAGATAAAGGCGAGTTTAAAAAGGATATTGAAAACCTCTTAGATTATGATTTTAATCAAATAGTTAGTAAATATGATAATTTTTTAAGTTTTTTTAATACCAAAAAAAATATTTTTGCTGATAAATCATTATTTAATTTTTTCCATTTAGGATTTATAAAAATTATTTTTCCAAATTCAAAGATTATTCTTACTGGTAGAAATCCAAAAGATAATCTTTTATCAATTTATAAAAATAGTTTTGCCGGTTTAAATTGGACTAATGATGAAAACGATATAAATAAATACTTTTTTTTATATAAAGATTTAATAAGCTTTTGGAAAAAAAAACTAGGAAATTTTATATATGAATTTAATTATGAGACTTTAATTAATGATCATGAAAATAAAATAAAAGAATTATTAAATTACTGTAATCTTAAATTTGAAGATAAATGTTTGAAATTTTATAAAAATAAAAATCAAGTAAAAACTGCAAGTATTACTCAGGTTAGAAAAGACTTTTATAAAAGCTCTATAAACCTATATAAAAATTACGATAATAATTTCAAAAATTTATTTAAAGATCTGTAAAAAAAAACCCCCCGAATATAATTCGAGGGGTTAAATTATTAATAATCAAACTAAATAATTAGAATGACATTGATAAACTAATTTCAGTAAGTTTCTGAGTTTTTCCTGCTGTGTAACCTGCATTGTCAGTTTCACCAGTGAAAATTCTAAGTGAACCACCACCTACAGAGTACGCTGCATTTATACCAGTAGCTTCTGCACTTGAAGAAGCAGTAGCACCGATTGCTTTAACTTCGTTTTCTGTTACTGAATAAGATACAGTTAAATCATCGTTAACTGCAAAGTTAAGACCATAAGCTGTTACTTCATCAGCTGCAGCTGTAGCATCTTCTACTTCAGAGTGCTGATAACCAATTTTAACTGGACCCATTGTATAATCGAATCCAATAGTCATCTCAGTATCATCATCTCTTGTACCGTCTGAACTTTCATTAGCATAACCAAAGTATAGATTTAAACCATCAACCATAGGAACTGCATAGTTAACTGCTGTGTTCCACTCAGATCCAGTTGAACCTGCGCCTGATGTTGCACCTGCTGTAGTGTTAGAAGTTTGAGCACCTATAGAAGGAATTATCTCAACGCTGAAGTCTAAACCATCAATAAGCATTCCAGATGGAGAAGAATAACCCAGAACTTGAGTAGCACCATTCACGTCGATTTGGTGCATGTCAGTCATTCCATGGTCAGCTTCTTCGTATGCTGAAACGTTACCTTTGTTTTCTAATCCACCAATACCAGTTTTTCCTGCACCATGGTCAACATAAACCTTACCCATATCTCCAAGATCAAAAGTTAGTGAAGATGAAGAAAGTGATGCATCATCAGTTAGAGCAGTTGCTAAAGTAACATCATAACCCATTACTTCACCAGTTGCACTCCAGCTAATGCCTTTTTCGAATCCCCATTGGTTACCGTCTACACCAGCTTTTGTTGATCCGCTAGTAGTAGTATAGGTTAACTCAACTCCGCCAGTCACTGCCATATCAGCTGAATAAGCTGAAGTAGCTACTAGTGATCCAGCTAAAGCTGTTAAACCTAGTTTCTTAATGTTTTTCATATTTACTCCTTTTCATTATAATAATTATTATGAAAGCTTAGTTTTTATGATATAAATCATCAAAAAATAAGAATATTGATATATTTTACATAAAAAACTATTGATTTGTGGCAAAAATATCACTCTTTTTTTATTATTTTACGGGCTTTTTGTATGGAATTAACAAATAGATTTTAATTGTACCTTTATTCAAATATTAGATAATTATTCAATGATATATCCTAGATTTATAACAGTTCTTTTACTCTTTTTTATAATTGTTCTTTCTTCATGTGGGGGTCATAAGTTCGGAGATCAAAGAAAAATGGAATCTAATGTAAAAGATAGAGTGAGAAAAAATATTGAGGAAGGAAGAGGAATTAGATTTGGAAGTGTTAGACAAAAATCTGGAGTATTTAATTTTAATACATCAAATCCTTTATGGAGAGCAACAATTGAAAGTTTAAGCTTTATGCCTCTAAGTAGTGCTGACTACGGAGGAGGAATAATTATAACTGATTGGTATTCTTCGGGTGATAAAAAAAATGAGGAAATAAAAATCACAGTTAGATTTACATCAAATGAAATAAGAGCAGATGCCATAAATATTTTCATACACAAAAGAATATGTAAAATAAATTCTGCATGTAAAATAAATCAAATAGAAAGTGAAATTAAAAATTCTCTTAAACTAAAAATTCTAAAAAAAGCTGCTTTAATACAAAAAACACAACCAAAAGACTTTGAAAGAAATAGTAAAGCAGATATTAAGGTAGAATAGCTATAAGGTGATAAACTTCATTTCTAAAAGTGGATAGATATAATTTTAAAACTGTAGAAAAAAATTGGCAAACTTTTTGGGAAGAAAATCAATCATTTAAATCAGAAATCGATAAAAGTAAAAAAAAATTTTATTGCCTTGAAATGTTTCCATATCCATCAGGAAAAATTCATATGGGACATGTAAGGAACTATACTATTGGAGATGTTCTAGCAAGATACAAAATCTTACAAGGATTTAATGTATTGCATCCAATGGGATGGGATTCATTTGGAATGCCTGCTGAAAATGCTGCAAGAGAAAATAATTTAAATCCTAATGATTGGACAGAAAAAAATATATCTGTTATGAAAAAACAATTAAAAAAATTAGGTTTATCAATTGATTGGAACAGAGAAATTTCTACATGTTCAAAAGAATATTATAAACATCAACAATTATTTTTTTTAGAACTCTTAGAAAAGGGACTAGTTTATAGAAAAGAAAATTATGTTAATTGGGATCCTGTTGATGAAACTGTGCTTGCTAATGAACAAGTCATAGACGGTAAGGGATGGAGGTCAGGAGCATTAGTTGAGAGGAAAAAATTAAATCAATGGTTTTTTAATATATCAAAATTTTCACAAGAATTGCTTGATGGTTTAGAAACCTTAAAAAATTGGCCAAACAAAGTTAAAACAATGCAAAAAAATTGGATTGGAAAATCATTTGGCTGCGATATTGATTTTGAAATCGAAGGAAATTTGCCTATTAAAAAAATTAAATGTTTTACAACTAGACCAGATACACTTTTTGGTTTTTCATTTTTAGCAGTTTCGGTAGATCATGAAATTTCAAAATTTTATGAAAAAAACGAAGAATTTAAAAAATTTAGGAAAGAATGTTCAAAAACTGGCACAACTGAAGAAGCAATTGCTGTTGCTGAAAAAATTGGTTTTAAAACAAGTTTGATGGCTATAAACCCATTAGACTCTAAACAAAAAATGCCTGTCTATTTTGCAAATTTTGTACTTATGGATTACGGATTTGGTGCCGTGTTTGGGTGCCCCGCACATGATCAAAGAGATTTCGATTTTGCAAAAAAATATAATTTAGAGATTAAAACAGTTGTAAAACCTCCTAATGAAAACGAAAAGTTCAAAGTTACTAAAGAAGCTTATTCTGGTCCAGGAGCACTAATTAACTCTAAATTTTTAAATGGTTTAAAAGTTCCTGAAAAATCAGTAATTGAAACTATAAATATTTTAGAACAAAAAAAAATAGGAAAAAAACAGATAAATTATAGATTGAAAGACTGGGGCGTATCAAGACAAAGATACTGGGGTTGTCCAATACCAGTAGCATATGATGAAAGCGGAAAAACAATACCTATTCCAAAAAAAATGCTTCCTGTGAAATTACCAGAAAAAATTAATCTTAATACAAAAGGAAACCCTTTGGATAATGAAAAAGATTGGAAAAAAATTAAAATTAATGGAAAAGAACTTTTAAGAGAAACGGATACTCTAGACACATTTGTATGCTCATCTTGGTATTATTTAAGATTTTGTTCACCAAAAGAAAATAGCTATGGATTTACCAAAGAAGAAATTGACTATTGGATGCCGGTTGATCAATATATTGGGGGTGTAGAACATGCAATTTTACATTTGTTATATTCACGTTTTTTTATGAAAGCACTAAGCTATAAAAATGATAAATTTAATATAGATGAACCATTTAAAAGTTTATTCACTCAGGGAATGGTCTGTCATGAAACATACAGAGATAAAAATAATAAATGGTACAGCCCTGAAGAAATAGAAATAACTGAAAAAAAAACATATCAAAAAAAAAATGAACCAAATATTAAAATCATTGTTGGTTCTTCTGAGTCTATGTCTAAATCAAAAAAAAATACAGTTGATCCTGAAAAAATGATTGAAACTTATGGTGCAGACTCAGTAAGACTATTTATGCTTTCTGATAGTCCTCCAGAAAAAGATGTGCAATGGTCTGAGCAGGGTGTTTTGGGTTGTTATAAATTTATTCTAAAAATTTGGGATCTTCATAAAAAAATAATGGAAAAGATAGATAAAAAAAATAACAATTCAAAAAGTGAAGATGAAGAAAAATTATTAAAATTTACTAATCAATTGATACACAAATTTAATATAAATCTTGAAAAATTTCAGTACAATGTAGTAGTGGCAAATATGTACGAAACTTATAATTTCTTTACTCAAAATTCTAACTTAATTATAAATGAAGAAATATTAAAAAAAAATTATACAAAAATTTTAATTCTATTTTCACCTATTGTACCCCATATAATATCAGAATGTCTAAAAGAACTTGGTTTAAGCTTTAATCAGCCATGGCCTAAAGTCGACAAAAAATTACTAGAAGAAAACGAAGTAATTTTCGTAATTCAAATAAATGGTAAGAAAAAAGACACTATAAAAGTAAAAAAAAATATAGACGAAAAAAATCTTTTAAGTTTAATACAGAGTAATCAACAAACAAAAAAAATATTAGAAAATAAGAAAATTAACAAATATTTTTTTGTAAAAAATAGGTTAATAAATATTTTATTAAAATGATTAAAAAACTAAAAATTCTTTACATATTTTTACTATTAGCTGTTAGTTCATGTGGATACCAAATGATGTATGAAATTAAAGATATTAAATTCCTTATTGGAGATATTAATTTAAATGGAAATGATCAAGTTAATAATCAAATTAATAATCGTTTAAAACACTATAAAGAAAATAAAAATTATTCAAAAATTATTGATGTGAGTATTAATTCATCAACTAATAAAGAAATATCTTCAAAAGATAGAAAGGGTAATGCAAAAACATATAAATTAACTTTAAACATTAAAGTAGAAATTTTTGAAAATAATAAATTAATTAAAACTAAAAATTATAGCAAAGCTTCAACTTATAATAATTTAAATAACAAATTTGATTTAAATCAGTATGAAAAAAATTTAATGAAAAATTTAACAAACGATGTATTGGAAGATATTGAAATATTATTAAATTCTGTAAACTTTGTTAAAAGAAAAATTAATAATGAAATTGAATTAACATTAACATCTTAATAAATGATAATAAAAAATTATGAGTTAAAAAAATTGAATGATTATCATGTTAAATTTTATCTTTTATATGGTGAAAATGCTGGCCATAAAAATCAGGTAATTGAAGAATATTTTATAGAAAAATTTTTAAATAATACTTACCGATATGAGGAAAGTGAAATATTAAAAAATTATGAACATTTTATATCTAATTTATTAAACAAATCTTTTTTTGAAGAAAAAAAATTAATAATAATTCAAAGAAGTTCAGAAAAAATATTAAAACTTATAGAAGAAATAATAAATAAAGAAATTAAAGATATAACTATAGTAATTAATTGTGAACCATTAGATAAAAAATCTAAAATAAGAAATTTTTTTGAAAAAAATAAAAACACTATTTGTATACCGTTTTATCAAGACGAATTAAAAACTTTAAATTATTTAGCTAATTCTTTTTTTAAAAAAAAAAAAATTTCAGTTTCACAAGAAACTATTAATTTGCTAGTAGAAAGATGTAGGGGTGATAGAATAAATTTAAAAAATGAGCTTATAAAAATAGAAAATTTTTCTAAAAATAAAGTCAAGATATCCAGCGAAGAAATATTGAAACTAACTAATTTAGCAGAAAATTATAATGTTTCCGAACTAATTGATAATTGCTTATCAAAAAATTTAAGTAGAACTATAAATATTTTAAATGAAAATAACTATACTGATGATGATTGCATTTTAATTCTAAGAACTATGTCGATTAAAGCAAAAAGACTACTGAAATTAATAAAAAGTATAGAGAGTTCAGATAACCTCGAAAAGGCAATATCCAATTTTAAACCACCAATTTTTTGGAAAGAAAAAGAAATAGTAAAAAAACAAGTTCAAAATTGGACAATAAAAGATGCAAAAAAACTAATTTATCAAATAAATGAAGTTGAAATTTTAATTAAAAAAAACTCTTTAAATTCTTTAAATATTATCTCTGATTTTATCTTAAATAATAGTAATAAAATTAATAATTATTCTTTATAACCTCAGTCAATCTGTTTAGCTGGCCTAAATCTTTATACTCAAAAGTAACTTTTCCACTATTATTTTTCTTATTCTGAATAAAAACTCTAATTCCTATTTTATTTTTAATACTATCTTCAAGATCTTTTAGATTAGGATCTTTTACAATTAATTTAATTTTTTTTGTTTTTTTAAAAAATCTAACTAAATTCTCAGCCTGACGAACAGAAAATTTTTTATCAATAATTTTTTTTGCTAAAGTATAAGAATTGTCTAAACCAACCAGAATTTTTGCATGACCCTGGGATAGATAGCCATCATTTATTAATTCAATTACCTCATTGGGTAATGTCAAAAGTCTTAGACAATTGGAAACATGAGCTCTGCTTTTTCCTATAAATTTAGAAATTTTTTCTTGATCATAATTAAATTCATCGATTAATCTTTTATATCCTTCTGCTTCCTCTACAGGATTTAAATCAGATCTTTGAACGTTCTCAACAATAGCAAATTCTAAAGACTTTAAATTATCTGCATCAATTACTACTGTTGGCACTTCATGAAGTCCTGCATTTTGTGCTGCAAGCCATCTTCTTTCACCTGCAACAATTTCAAATTTATCCTTGCTATCTGTTTTTCTTACTATTATTGGCTGAATTATGCCTCTTTCCTTTATTGATGTAGTTAATTCATCTAAGCTTTCTTTATCAAAAATCTTTCTAGGTTGATATTTGTTTCTAACTATTGAACTGATAGAAAGCTTATTTTGTGATTTAATAACTTCATTGTCACCAATCAGAGAAGACAAACCTCTTCCTAATCCTTTTTTTATTTTAAACGGATTCATTAAGCTGCACTCTCCATAATTTTTTCTTGATCTAAAAATTCATCTGTAAAACTAAAATATGACTTACTTCCAGGACATTTTTTATCGTACAGCAAAACAGGTACTCCGTGTGATGGTGCTTCTGAAAGTCTAACATTTCTAGGCACAACTGATTGATAAACTTTATTCTTAAAATATTCTCTGGCTTCTTTTTCGACTTCACTAGATAACTTGTTTCTCTTATCATACATCGTAAGAAGGATACCTCTAATATCCAAAGATGGATTTAAACTAGATTTAATTCTTTCGATTGTCTTCATAAGTTGTGTTAGACCTTCTAGAGCAAAAAATTCAGTTTGAAGAGGTACTACCAAGGCAGTTGAGGCTACTAATGCCATAATTGTCAAAAGACTAAGGGAAGGAGGACAGTCAATGAGTATATAATCATATGATGCCCCAGAATCATTTAAAATAGAGGCTAATTCATCCTTCAATTTGAACGCTCTTCTACTATCTCCAGCAGTCTCAACCTCTAAACCAGAGAGATCTACATTGGAGGTAATCAAATTTAAATTTTTGAGACTAGTTGATTGAATTACCTGAGAAATTTCTTTATTTCCATTAAGCACACTGTAAATAGTCTGCTCAGAATTTTCTGTATTTGATAATCCAAGACCTGTTGTTGCATTTCCTTGTGGGTCGAGATCAATTACTAAAATTTTTTTTCCTTTCATAGACAAACCAGCTGCTAAATTGATTACTGTTGTCGTCTTGCCTACTCCACCTTTCTGATTGATTACTGAAATAATTTTTTTATTCATTTTTTTTGTAAATTTGAAATTTTTATCAACAATGATTCATTATTTGTTAAACTTTTTTTTTCCTCGTAATCAAATTTCCACTTCTTTGTTGCCTGTTTTAAAATTTCTTTTCCGCTTTTCCCTAAAAATAAAATTATATATTTAAATTTTTTAAAATTCTTTGACGCAATTTCAAAAATAACTGGCAAAGGTTTGAATGCTCTCGAAATTATGATATCCGTTTGCAAATTTTTTTGTTCAAAAATATTTTTTTGATGAATTACTGTGTTTAATTTAAATTTTTTTGACATATCTTTTAAGAAATTGCTTTTATGATAACTTTTTTCGTAGAAAATCACTTTAAATACTGGTTTTTTTGCTTTCATCAAAATAGCTAGAACTATGCCAGGAAGGCCTGCACCAGACCCAAGATCAGTACATACTTTAACATCATTTTTATCAATAAAATCAATTGTTTGTGCACTATCGATAATATGCCTTGTTTTTATTGATTTTTCTGTACTTGAACTTATTAAATTTATGTCTTTATTTTTTCTTAAAATCGATAAACTATATTTATTAAGTTCATCTAAAGTTTCACGTGAAACATTTTTTATTCCAAGTTCTGAGTTTTTTATAAAATTCGAATCAATCAAGCTATATGCTTAATAGACTTTCTTTTAAGATGAGACAACAAAATATATACAGCTGCTGGGGTAATTCCATCTATTCTTAATGCTTGACCCATAGTTTTAGGCCTAATTTTCTTAAATTTTGACTTAACTTCGTTAGAAAGTCCAGAAAATATATCATAGTCCATATTTTCAGGTATAATAAGATTTTCATCTCTTTTGAAGGCTAAAATATCTGCATTTTGCTTCTTTAGGTATCCTCTATAGTGAGAATTGATCTCCAATTGCTCATCTATTTCATTTGAAATATGCTTAATTTCAGGCCAAATTTCACGTATTTTATGCATATTTACTGATTTTTGTGCTAATATTTGGTTAGCATTACGACTAACACCATCTTTAGCAATATTTACACCAAATTTAGCAACTTTTGAAGGGGTAATAGTTAATTTATCCATTTTATCTTGGGTTTTTTTAAGATGAAAATGCTTCTCTTTATATACGCGTTTTCTTTCATCAAGCACTAAACCTATATTTATTCCTTTTTGAGTAAGTCTAATATCAGCATTGTCAGATCTTAAAGAAAGTCTATATTCTGCCCTAGAAGTAAACATTCTATATGGTTCAGCAACTCCTTTTGTGACAAGATCATCAATCATTACTCCAATGTATGCCTCGGATCTGTCAAGAATAAATGGCTCATGACCCTTAAATGAAAGGGCTGAATTAATTCCAGCTATAATTCCTTGAGCAGCTGCTTCCTCATATCCTGTAGTTCCATTGATTTGACCCGCTAGATATAAATTTTTAATTTTTTTAGTTTCTAAAGTCAAAAATAACTCTCTAGGGTCTACAAAATCATACTCAATAGCATACCCGGGTCTTAATATTTTAACATTCTCTAAACCATTGATTTTACTACATATTTCTTGCTGAACCTCCTCGGGAAGTGATGTAGAAATACCATTTGGATAGATTGTACAATCATTTAGTCCCTCGGGCTCTAAAAATATTTGATGCTTTTGTTTGTCGGCAAATTTAACAATTTTATCCTCTATTGATGGACAGTATCTTGGACCAATTCCTTGGATGCTTCCTGAGTACATGGCGCTTCGTTTTATATTTTTTGAAATAATCTTATGGACTGACTCATTTGTATAAGTCATCCGACATGTAATTTGTTTGTTTAAATTTTTTTTAGTTAAGAAGGAAAAAAAATATGGATCATCATCTGCAAACTGTTCTTCTAAATTATTAAAATTAATTGTTCTAGAATCCAATCTTGGAGGTGTGCCTGTCTTAAGTCTTCCAATTTTAAATTCAAATTTCTTTAGTTGCTCACTTAATCCTGTAGTAGGTTTTTCATTGTATCTACCAGCTGGGGTTTGTTTTTCTCCCATATGTATTAAGCCATTCAAAAAAGTGCCTGTTGTTAATATTAGCTTAGATGTTTTAATTATTTTTCCAGACTGTGTTATAAACCCTTTTACACTACTTTTTTCAAATATAAACTCAATTACAGGGTCCGAAAAAATGCTTAAATTACAATAGTTTACAAGTTTTTCTTGCATAAATTTTTTATATAACGATCTATCGCTTTGAGTTCTAGGACCTCTAACTGCTGGCCCTCTACTTCTATTTAACAGTCTAAATTGAATACCTGATTTATCTGCTACATCGCCCATAACTCCATCTAATGCATCTATTTCTCTTACTAAATGGCCTTTACCCAAACCACCAATAGCTGGATTGCAGGACATTTCTCCAATAGTTTCTATTTTGTTTGTAAATAAGGCTGTATTAACTCCTAAACGTGCTGCTGCAGTAGCTGCTTCACATCCAGCATGTCCTCCCCCAATCACTACAATATCAAATATGAAATCATTTTTCATAGTTATAATTTATAATTGATATATTTTTTTACAAGATATCAGTTAATAATTGATTAAAAACTCATAAAATTAAGGATTATTTGCCTATACAAAAATCATTAAAAATTGACCCTAATATTTCCTCAACATCAACTTTTCCTACTATCATGCCTAAGTGACGAGTAGCTAATCTAAGGTCCTCTGCTGCTTTGTCAAACTCCTCTAATTTATTTTGTTTTTTAAAATTTTCTAAATAACTTACACACTGTTGTAAATGTTGCCTGTGTCTTTCTCTTGTAATTAAAACATCCTCAGCATTAATGAACTGATTTTTTAATCTTTTTTTTACTTCTGAAATTAATTGATCAAGATTTTTTTCATTTTTTAATGATATATAAATTGGATCATATTTTCTAAATTCATCAATTCTTTTTTCAATATCAAGATCTGATTTATTAATTACTAATATTGATTTGTTTGACATTAGATTCTTCAAAAAGCTAGTAAAATCAACACTTTTTTCTTCTATTACAACTATATTCAAATCAGCATCTTCTGCTCTTTTAAGCGCTAATTTGATGCCTTTTTTTTCTATCTCATTCTTTGATTCTCTAATACCTGCTGTATCAGAAACTACCACTGGCAAACCATCAATATTTAAATGAGTTTCAATAACATCTCTTGTTGTTCCGGCAATCTCAGAGACTATTGCAACTTCTCTTCTAGATAAATAATTAATTAAACTTGATTTTCCTGCATTAGCTGGTCCAACTATAGCTATTTTAAAACCTTCTCTAATTCTTTCACCTACTTTTTGATCATTTAAAATACTTTGAATTTCTATTTTAATTTTTTCAGTTTCTTTTTTTATATCTATTAAGATATCATTAGGAAGATCCTCTTCAGGAAAATCAATTTTTGCTTCTACATTAGATAATAATTTTAATAAACGATCTCTCCAAGAATTAAATTTGCTTGAGGTTTTTCCAGACATAATTTTTATAGCCTGTTTTCTTTGAATTTCTGTTTCTGATGAAACCAAATCTGCTATACTCTCTGCTTTTAATAAATTTATTTTCCCATTTTGAAATGCTATTTTTGTGAATTCCCCAGGTTCGGCTAGTCTACAATTTTGAATTTTAGAAATAGAGCTGTGAATTGCTTCAATAACTGATCTGCTTCCATGAACATGAATTTCAGCCATATCTTCACCTGTGTAGCTCTGAGGGCCTGGAAACCATATAATTATTCCTTCGTCAATCAGTTCATTTGAATTGATTTTATTGATTTTTTTAAGTGTAGCTACTCTACTTTTGGGGAAATTGCCCTTGGTAAGCTTTGAAATAACTGTTTTTGCATCCTGGCCAGAAATTCTTATAATTGCCACTCCTGATACACCAGGGCCCGAAGATAAAGCATAAATAGTCATAAAATAAGTATATATAAAATATATTTTTTTATTATATATTTTTTTAATGATTATATGGCTTGCATCTTATCCAAAAAGTGGCAACACATGGATAAGAGCATTATTAACAACTCTATTGTACTCGAAAGATAGTAAATGTAATTTTAAAAACCTATCATTAATTGAGCAATATCCTAAAAGAAAACATTACGAAGATTTTATAAATAATTTTCAAGATTTTAATCAAATAAAAAAAGCATGGATAGCTTCCCAAGATAAAATAAATGTAGATCAAAAATTAAAAATACTTAAAACTCATCACGTAAATTGCAAAATTGGTCAATATCCTTTTACAAGTAAAAGTAATACCTTAGGAGTTATTCATATTGTTAGAGATCCTAGAAATGTAGTAACTTCAATTAAAAATCACTTCTCAAAAGGTGATTATACTGAAGCATTAAAGTTTATTACAAATGAAAATAAAGTTATTACAAATGACTGGGATGTTTCAACTCTTATTAGCTCTTGGAAAACCAATTATATTTCATGGAAAGCTGTTAATGAAAATTATTTGCTGATTAAATATGAAGATTTATTATTAAATTTAGAAAAAGAGTTTATTAAAATAATAAATTTTTTAGGTAAATTTGAACAAATAAACTTTGAAAAAAATAAAATAAAAGAAGCTATATCTTCTTCTTCATTTGAAAATTTTAAAAAAATGGAAAAAGACGGTTCATTTAAAGAAAGTGCTACAAATAAAGATACGGGTGGGAAAAAAAAATTTTTTTATTTAGGTCCTAATAACGATTGGAAAAAACTTTTAGATAATAATATTAGACAAGAAATAGAAAAAAAATTTAAAAATGAAATGCAATACCTAGGTTATTTATGAAGGTTTATTCATTGAATTAAAAAATTCTGCATTATTTTTAGTATTTTTTAATTTAGAGTTAATAAATTCAATTGCATCCATAGATCCCATGGGTGCTATAATTCTTCTTAAAACATTCATTTTTTGAAGGTCATTTTTTTCAAATATTAATTCTTCTCTTCTTGTTCCTGATTTAGTTATATCCATTGCAGGGAAAATTCTTTTTTCTGATATTTTTCTATCTAGTATAGTTTCGCTATTTCCTGTTCCTTTGAATTCTTCAAATATTACTTCATCCATCCTACTTCCAGTGTCAATTAAAGCAGTTGCAATTATTGTTAGTGATCCACCTTCTTCAATATTTCTTGCAGCACCAAAAAATCTTTTTGGTCTTTGCAAAGCATTTGCATCAACACCACCAGTTAAAACTTTTCCTGAACTTGGTACTACTGCATTGTAAGCTCTTCCTAGTCTTGTTATTGAATCCAATAAAATAACCACATCTTTTTTATGTTCTGTTAATCTTTTCGCTTTTTCAATAACCATTTCAGCTACAGCTACATGCCTTTGGGCTGGTTCATCAAATGTTGAGCTAATTACTTCCCCTTTAACTGTTCTTTGCATATCTGTTACTTCTTCTGGTCTTTCATCAATTAAAAGTACCATTAAATAACATTCGGGATGATTTGCAGTTATAGAATTTGCAATACTTTGTAATATCATTGTTTTACCTGCCTTGGGCGGAGATATAATTAATGATCTTTGACCTTTGCCAATTGGACTTACAAGATCTATTAAACGTGGAGTTAAGTCAGGTTTTTTTTCAACTTTAGTTGTTTCAACTTCCATTACTAATTGTTTATTTGGATAAAGGGGAGTTAAGTTATCAAAAGCAATTTTATGTTTTGATTTGTCGGAATCTTCAAAATTAATTTTACTTACTTGCAAAAGTGCAAAATATCTTTCGCTTTCTTTTGGAGCTCTTACAGGTCCTTCTACCGTATCTCCCGTCCTTAAACCAAATCTTCTAATCTGGCTTGGACTAATATAGATATCATCAGGTCCTGGAAGATAATTAGACTCAATTGCTCTTAAAAACCCAAATCCATCTTGTAATAATTGTAATACTCCACCACCAGTTATTTCCTCTCCTTTTTCTGCAAGTTTTTTAAGTATAGCAAATAGAATTTCTTGTTTTCTTAAAGTGCTGGCATTTTCGATCCCAAGCTTCTCTGCCTCTGCAATTAAATTTTCTGAAGTTTTATTTTTTAATTCTTGTATATTCATGTTTGGGGATTTCTTTTTGTTAGATATATATAATATATATACTAATAATAATAATTCAACCCTAGATTGGCTTAAAAATTACCACAAAAACGATCAAAATAAGCAATACAGTTGGTATTTCATTAATTATTCTAAAGAATCTAGATGATCTTTTATTCGTGTTTTCTTTAAGGTTTTTTAAACAAATACCCAGATAAAAATGATAAATTGTTAATAATACCACAAATAATAATTTTAATTGTAACCATAATAAAGATATGTTTGAAAAATCAATTATAGAAATTAGCAGCAAACCAAAAATCCAAGAAAGTATCATTGCTGGATACATAATATAGAAATAAAGCTTTCTCTCCATTGTAAAAAATATTTCTACTGTTTGGTTTTTTTCTATATTTTCAACATGGTATACAAAAATTCTTGGAAGATATAAAAGTCCAGCCATCCAAGAAATTACTGCGATTAAATGTAAAGATTTAAAAAAAAGATATAAATTCATTTTATTTTTAATTGCAAGGACATTTATTAAAATTAGATGGGCATTGAGTTTTTGGGGGATAAATATCGTTTTTAAATTTATAAATTTCTTTATTTAAAATTAATTCTGACATACTTTTTATATAATTTTCATTTATTCCTATTGCTGGTACCCTTGAATAGTTCTTGCAGCCATTTTCTTCTGCTATTTTTTTATATTCAATATCTAGTTCAACCAGTGTTTCGGAGTGTTCTGATACGAAAGCTATTGGCACTATTATAATATTTTTTCCTAATTTAGAATTTTCAATAATTGTGTCATCAGTAGAAGGTCCTATCCATTTTAAAGGTCCTACTCTGCTTTGATAACTAAGAGTATAATCAAGATTTCTAATGTTCATTTTTTTTACTATAGTTTTAACAGTTTGTTCAATTTGCCATTGGTAAGGATCGCCATTTTTAATATTTTTTTCTGGAAGTCCATGAGCAGAAAAAATTAACTTTTCATTTATATTTTTTCCTATTTTATTCTTTATTTCTTCTATGTGTGCATTAACAAAATTTTCATCTGTAGGATAACAACATATTGTACTTGTTTTTACTTTATAATTATATTTTATACATATGTCTTTCCATTCCTTTATTGAAGATCCAGATGTAGATGCAGAAAACTGGGGATAAAGAGGCATTAATATTACCTCGTCAGGATTATAAAATTTTATTTCACTAATAACATTTTCCGCTCTTGGATGCCAACACCTCATTACAACAAAGCATTTATATAAATCTTTATTTTTATTTTGATTCAATTTTTTTTCTAGTGCATCAGATTGGTCTCTGGTTAATTTCAAAATAGGAGAAGATCCACCTAATTCTTCATAAATTTTCTTTGCAATTGGAGTTCTTTTTTTTGAAATTATTTTTGCCAAAGGATATCTAAATAACTTAGGTAAATTTATTATCGCCGGATCATAAAATAAATTAAATAAAAAAGGTTCAACACTATCTAATTTATCAGGACCGCCCAAATTAAATAAAATTACAGCTTTTTTCACTTAGTAGTCCTTTACAAGTTTTACCAAATAATCAACCATCAAAGGATCGGTTTCAGGTAAAATTCCGTGTCCTAAATTAAATATATATGGAAGATCATTAAAAATATTTAAATATTTTGTCGCCTCTCTTTTTATTTGATCTTTATCACCAAGTAAAAATTTAGGGTCAAGGCCTCCTTGGATTGGAATGTTGATTTCTTTTGAAATAGTTTTTGGATCTACATCATAATCAATACTAATTACATCAGGTTTAACATCTTCGCAAAAGCGTTTATAATTTTTAATTTTCCTTGGAAAACATATCGCTGGAATACCAAGTTTTTTTGTGTGATTAACTAACTCCCTATTAGGTAAATAAATATATTTTTCTAAAAATTTATCTTCATTTACTAAACCTGCCCAACTATCAAAAATTTGTATTATAGTTGCACCACTATTAACTTGATTTGTAATATGAATTTTTAAAAATTTAATTATTATAGAAATTAAATTTGATACTAACTCATCTTTACTTTGATCAGAAATGAAGTTTTTAAAATCTTTTTTTGGAGATTCTTTATTTAATATATAAACTAAGATTGTCCATGGCGCTCCTACAAAACCTATTAAATCTTTTTTATTAATTAATTTATTTTTAGAAGTAATATTTATTGACTTATATATAGGAGATAATTTACTAGAAAAACTTTTTTCACTAATTGTTAAAAAATTATTTAAATTTACTTCACCGAGCATAGGTCCAAAATTTTTTTTAAATTCAACTTTTTGACCAAGACCATAGGGTAGCATTAAAATATCAGAAAAAATAATTGCAGCATCTAGTTGAAATCTTTTAAGTGGTTGTAATGTTATTTCAGGTGTTAAATTTTCATTCAAACATAGTTTTATAAAATCAGGATTTTTTTTTCTTATTTCTCTAAATTCAGGTAAATATCTTCCAGCTTGTCTCATAAACCATATAGGCTTACTTTTTGTATTATTTTCCTTTATACATTTTAAAATTGGACTCATATAAATAGTAATTATATTATTTATTTATTAGTTATATATTATGTGAATAACTATAATTATTTATAACTAACATTTTACTAACTTTTTATTAACAATTTTAACAGTAAAAAAAATCAAATATATACTGCAATTTCTATCATATTAAATTTAATAAAAAATTGTGTATATTTGTTTTAAACATGTTTAATTATGTTTATAAAAACAATGTTTTTCATAGGAAAAAGTAATAATAAAAAGTTATTAAATATTTAGCTGACTTATTTTAAGTTACAAACATTATATACATGACTACTACTCATCAAATTTATTTAATTTCTGACTCAACGGGAGAAACTATAGATAGAATATTTTTAGCTCTCAAAGCGCAATTTAAAACTTTTAAATGTGAAGACCATCAGTTTTCTTTCACAAGAACTGAAAATCAAATAATTCAAATTTTAGAATTAGCCCAAAAAAAAAATAACGTTATTATATTATATACAATTGTTGATAGCAGACTTGCTAAATTTTTAGAAGATGAAGCGCAAAAGATTAAGATACCATGTTTTGGAGTTTTAATAGATTTAATATCAAATTTTTCAAAACTTATTAATGAAAAAGCATCTCACATACCTAGCGGACAACATGTTTTGGATGATGAATATTATAATAGAATAGAGGCAATACAATTTACTATGAATCACGATGATGGAAAATCAATTAATGATATAAATAAATCTGATATAATTCTTCTTGGAGCTAGTCGTACCAGCAAAACCCCTACATCTATTTATTTAGCTAATAGAGGCTTTAAAACTTCTAATATTCCATTAGTTAACGAAAACTCAATTCCCAAAATATTAAAAGAAAAATCTCTGACAATTTGTATAGTTGGATTAACAACAGAACCTGAAAGATTAATAGATGTTAGAAGAAATAGAATGAAATCATTAAAAGAAAGTCATGGAACAGACTATACAAATTTAGAAAAAATTAAAAGAGAAATTGAAAATTCAAAAAAAACTTTTAAAAAATATAATTGGCCAATTGTTGATGTAACGAGAAAGTCTGTAGAGGAAACTGCCGCATCAATTATAAAGATTTACGAAATAAAAAAAGGAAATGAATAATATTATTCTTGCTTCTAAAAGTGAAGTTAGAAGAAAAATTTTAGAAGAAAATGGTATAAAGTGTAAAGTATTGCCATCAAATGTTGATGAGGATTTTGTTAAAAATAGCTTATTAAAAGAAAAGATAACTCCAGAAATAATTTCAAAAAATTTAGCTGAATTAAAAGCTAACAAAATAAGTCAGAAGGAACCAAATAATATTGTTTTAGGAGCAGACAGCATTATAGATTTAAATGGTCAAATAATTTCTAAACCATCTAGTCGAGAAGAAGCTTTAAAAATTTTAAAAAAATTAAATGGAAAAACACACAATTTAATTAGCTCAGTTTGTATGTCTAAAAATGGATCTATGATATGGAATTTTACTGACAAAGCAGCTTTAACTATGAAAAAAATGTCTGATAAGGAAATTGTAGACTATTTAAAGAAAATAAAAGATGAGTCGTTATATGCTTACAATGTTTATCAAATTGAAGGAGAAGGAAGATCTTTATTTTCTAAAATAGAAGGTGATGAAAATACAATTATGGGCTTACCAATTAAACAAATTAAGGAGTATTTAAAAAATTATGAGTGAAACAGTTTTAATTGTTGGGACTGGTTTAGGTTTAAGTGCTTCATTAGCACGCCTATGTTTTTCTAAAAAAATGAAAGTAATTATGGCTTCTAGAAATATTGCAAAATTACAAGAATTAAAAAACGAAGTAAAAGGAGAAACTTTCGAATGTGATTCTAGCAGCAGAGAAAGTGTTTCAAATCTTTTTAAACAATTAGATAAAACAGTAGGAACTCCCAATCTTGTTATCTACAATGCTTCATCCAGACCAAAGAAATCAAGTATTGTAGACCTAGATCCTATTGAAACTCAAAAAGCTATTAATATTACTTGTTTTGGTGCTTTTTTAGTTGCACAAGAAGCTACAAAAAGAATGATTAAAAGAAAAAACGGAAGTATTTTTTTTACAGGTGCAACGGCTGGAATTAAAGGTTTTGCTAATTCATCAGCTTTTGCAATGGGTAAATTTGCTCTTAGAGGCTTAGCACAATCTCTTGCTAGAGAGCTACATCCAAAGGGCATTCACATTGCCCATTTTGTAATTGATGGAGTTATAGGCAAGGAGCCTAAGGGCGAGTATCAAGCAATGGATCCTGATCAAATAGCAAAAACCTATCTTCAATTTCATCACCAAGATAAAAGTGTTTGGTCCTGGGAAGTTGAATTAAGAACTTCGGTAGAGAATTTTTAAATGAAAAAGTATCTAGTCATAGGAAATCCGATTGAACATTCTCTATCTCCCAAATTACATAATTATTGGTTTAAAAAAAAAAATATAAATGCAATTTATGATAAAAAGTTATTAAACGAATCTGATATAGAAAATATAATTTCTAAAGTCAAAAAAGAAGAAATTCATGGTTTAAATGTAACTGTACCTTTTAAAAAATCAGTTATACCTTTTCTTGATGAATTAACTTCCGAAGCAAATGAGTCTAAATCTGTAAATACGATTTATAAAGAAAATAATAAAGTTATTGGTCATAATACTGATATTGCAGGATTTGAACTTAGTCTTAGACATTTTAAATATGATGTAAAAGATAAAAAGATTTTTATTTTAGGAGCTGGCGGAGTTGTTTCTTCAATAATTTTGGCACTAAAAAAAATGGGAACTTCAAAAATATTTTTGAGCAATAGAACAAGACAAAAAGCTGAAAATTTAAAAAAACTTTTTCCTAATTTACATTTAATTGATTGGGGCGAAACACCAGATTTTAATATGATTATAAATGCTACAACTATTGGACTGAAAGAAAGTGATGAAATTAAATTAAATTATGAAAATTTAGGAAATAATAAATTTTTCTATGACATTATCTATAATCACAAGGAAACAAATTTTTTAAAAAAAGCAAAAACGTTTGGTAATAAAATTGAAAATGGTAAAATGATGTTTATTTATCAAGCCCATCAAGCATTTACTATCTGGCATAAAGTTATGCCAGAAATAAATAATGAAATAATAAAATTCTTAAATAATGATTAAAATTGCTATTCTTGGTGATATAGGTTCGGGCAAAAGCTATGTGGCTAATAAATTTGGATATCCCGTATTCTCTGCCGATAATGAGGTAAACAAAATATATAAAAAAAATAAATTATGTTTTAATAAACTAAAAAAAAAATTACCTAAATACATTTTCTCATTTCCAATAAATAAAAAAGAACTTAGTGCAGCGATTATTAATAATGAAAATAATTTAAAAAAAATAAACAAAATAGTTCATCCGATCGTGAGAAAAAAAATGAAAAATTTTTTTAAAAAAAATAAAAATAAAAAAATTGTTATTTTAGATATACCTCTTTTTGTGGAAAATAAAATGAATAATAAAAGTTACAAATTGGTTTTTGTTGAGGCAAATAAAAGAGAAATTCAAAAAAGGCTTAAAAAAAGAAAAAATTATAAAAAAGAAATTGTCGATAAATTAAAAAAATTTCAACTTTCTCTAATAACAAAAAGAAGGATCTCTCAATATATAATTAAAAATGATTTTAAAAATTCATCTATTAAAAAAAAAATAAAAATGATAAAAAAAGCAATTTTATAGATGAAAGAAATAGTTCTTGATACAGAAACAACCGGATTATCAGTTCAAGAGGGTCATAAGATAGTAGAAATAGGATGTATAGAACTTAATGATCTTGTGCCGACGACTAATATATTTCACTGTTATTTAAATCCTCAAAGAAAAGTATCCAAGGATGCTCTTGAAGTTCATGGTTATACAGATGAATTTTTATCGAATAAAAAAAAATTTTACGAAATAGTAGATGAATTTTTAGAATTTATAAAAGATAAAAAATTAATCATACATAATGCAGATTTTGATTTAGCTCATTTAAATAATGAACTTCAACTAATTGGTAAAAAAAAAATAGAAAAAGTAAATGTGATTGATACTTTAGATATAGCCAGAGATAAATTCCCCGGTTTATCTATAAGTTTAGATGCTCTTTGCAAAAGATATAGAATAGATAATTCGAAAAGAGAAAAACATAATGCATTAGTAGATTGTGAATTACTCACAAAAGTTTATATTAATTTAATTGATCAGAAAGAACCTACTTTAAATTTTCAAAAAAAAACTGAAGAAAATTTAATTAAAGATAAAAATATTTTAAAGAATTATTCAAAAAAAATAGTTGAACCAAATATTGAAGAATTAGAATTACATAAAAAATATTTGAAAAATTCTTTAAAAAAGAATTTTTTTAATTAGATCTTTCGTTATATAGTTTCTCAAAGTCTATTTTTTTACCTGATTTTATTTCAGGAAATCCAGATTCTCTTAATAAATTTACAAATATTTTTTCAATTTTTGGATAAACTTCATTTTGTACATCACATAAAAAAATTTTTTCTAATTCTTTTTTATCTTTTAATTCACTAACAATTTTAACTAAAGATGTATAAGTTAATTCAAAATGAGATTTTTTTTCACTATTATCTTTATCTTTAAAAATAATTTTTGTGTCTACTTCTACTATTTTATCTTTAATGGGTTTTGATTTTATATCAATATTCATTATATAATTATTTATATTTTTTTTTACAAAAAAATAAGTTTCAGCATTTGGTGTTTCGCTGGAAAGATCTTTAACGAAATTTAAAAGAATTTCATATTTTTTGGACATATATACTTTTATTTTTTATCATCTATATCTTCATACTCACCTTCAATAAAGTTTTTTTTATTAGTTCTACTTGTAGGATATTTTTTTGATATATATTTTAAAAAAAATTTTCTAGTAATAGGAAAAATTAATAATAAACCAAATAGATCAGTAGCAAATCCCGGTATGATTAATAATATTGCAGCAAATGCAAGCACTGCTCCAGAAATTATTTCATAAAATGGAATTTCATTTTTAAATAAATGTCGCATCCCTGATTTTAATGTGTTAAAACCTTCGTATCGTGCATACCAAACACCTATAATTGCTGTTATTAATATTAAAGAAATAGTATTAAAAGCACCTATTTGTGAGCCAATTTTAATTAATAAATATATTTCTAATAAAGGAATTCCAATTATCAATAATAATATTGCGTTCATTAGTTGTTAATCTAAATTGCCAGTTGAAATTTATCAATTAGTAAATATTATTTAGATTATGAATTATAGTTTTGAATATATAGATATAGTGCTTTTAGCCATGATTGCTGGCTTTATTTTTCTTAGATTAAGAGGAATCCTTGGAAAAAAAACAGGTCATGAAGATAATATTCCAACAAGCTTTTCAAATGATTTTTCAACTAAAAAAGAAGATAAAAAAATAGATGTTAATAACTTTGATGATGTTGCAAAAAGTAATTTTTTGAAAGGTGCTAAAATTGCTTATGAAACAATTATTATGAGTTTTTCAAATGGGAATCTTAAAGAAGTAAATTCTTTACTAGATAAAAAAGTGCTTTCTCAATTTAAAGAAGCAATAAAAGAAAGAAATGATAAAGAACTATCTTCCGAAGCTACTTTCGTTGGTATTAATTCTGCTGCCATTAAACATTATAGTCAAAACCAAAATATGCTGGAAGTAACAGTTAATTTTGTAAGTGAAATTATATCTTGTGTCAGAGATAAAAATAAAAAAGTTATATCTGGCAACCCTGATAAAATAAAAAAAGTTCATGATACATGGAAATTTTCAAGAGATGTAAGATCTTCAAATCCAAGTTGGTTAGTAATTGATACCCAAGTTAATTGAAAAAAAAAATTTCAGATAAAGATAAATTAGATTGGAATAAATTTATTTCAAAAAATGAAAGTGTTGAAGATAAAGATGATATTCAAACTGAAAAAAGATATATATTTAAAGAAAGAACAGTAGATTTGCATGGTCTTACTTTAGAAAAAGCAAATGAATACATAAAAAACTTTATTATCAAATCTTATAAAGATAAAGTGAATAAAATTAATGTAATAACGGGCAAGGGTAAAAGATCAAAAAATAAATATGATCCATATATTTCTAAAGATTTATCAATTTTAAAATACTCAGTACCTGATTATATAAATAGAGATAAAGATTTAGTTAGTTTAATAAAAAATTTGTCTCCTGCAAGAATGGAAGATGGGGGAGAAGGAGCATTTTATATATATTTACGTAAAAAAAAATGACAATAAAAAGAACTAATAAACTTTTTCAAAAAAATTTTTTAAAAAAAAATAATCATTTGAAAATTTTGGATTTAGGTTGTACACATATAAATTATTGGAAAGAAGCTAATCATTTTGCAGATATTGTAGATTATTCAAAAGAGTTTTCAAAAAAAAATCTTAATTTTACTCTGCTTAGTCCAAATCAAAAATTACCTTTCAAAGATAAGGAGTTTGATTATGTAATTTTAAGTCATGTTTTAGAGCATGTATCAAACATTAATGAATTTACTAAAGAAGTAGAAAGAATTGCTAAAGCTGGGTACATAGAACTGCCCACTAAATTAGCTGATAATTTAGTAATTGGTTGTGATGAAGAAGATATTGGGCATAAATGGTGGATGGAATTTGATGATGTAAATGGGCAACTTAAATATATAAAAAAAATAGATGTTTTGCAAAAATTTTTATCTGTTGGATCCTTAAATAAGTTTCAAAATTTTTTTGAAGATAGTTTAATTCTTCAATTATACTGGGAAAATACAATTGAATTGGTGGAAGGTAAGCATTATTCTTTTGAAAAAAAAATAAGTTTTTTATCTTTAATTAGAAAATTTTTTGGAAAAAAAGTAAGAGACTATTTTTCTGAAATTAAAAAAATTATAAAATAAATTTTGATAGATCTGTATCTTTAACTAATTCTCCTAAGTTTTTCTTAACATATTTAGAATCTATAGTAATTTTTTCACCACTTTTGTCTGTAGCGGTGAAACTTATATCATCCAAAACTCTTTCAATTATAGTGTGCAATCTTCTAGCTCCTATATTTTCTACTGTTGAATTAACTTCGGAAGCAAGATTGGCAATTGTATCAATTCCATCTTCAGAAAATTCTAAATCAACATTTTCTGTTTTTAAAAGAGCTTTGTATTGTTTTATTAAACTATTGTCAGGTTCTTTTAAAATTCTTTTAAAATCACCACTATTTAATGCATCTAATTCAACTCTAATTGGTAATCTTCCTTGTAATTCAGGTAATAAATCAGAAGGTTTGGCAAGCTGGAAAGCTCCTGATGCTATAAACAAAATATGATCTGTTTTAATTGGGCCATATTTTGTACTTACAGTCGTTCCTTCTATTAAAGGTAATAAATCTCTTTGGACTCCTTCTCTAGAAACATCTCCGCCAACACGATCAGTTCTTGCAGAAATTTTGTCAATTTCATCTAAAAAAACAATTCCATTATTTTCAGTTGAATTTTTTGCAGCTTTTATAATTTTATCTTGTTCTATAAGTTTATCTGATTCTTCGTTTATTAAAATTTCATGAGATTCTTTCACAGACATTTTCTTCTTTTTAGGTTTATTTCCCATTGATTTACCAAGCATTTCGGAAATATTAATCATTCCAACGTTTGCACCTGGCATGCCTGGTATTTCAAATGAAGGCATTTGATTTGTTTCAGTTATAGCAATTTCAATTTCATTGTCATCTAAATCTCCATTTCTTAATCTTTTTCTAAAACTTTCTCTAGTTGCAACACTTGCCTTTTCTCCAACAATTGCATCTAAAACTCTTTCTTCAGCAAGTTTTTGTGCTTGGGCATGTACTTCTTTTCTTTTTTTTACTTTTTCCATTGCAATTGCTATTTCTAAAAGATCTCTTACTATTTGCTCAACATCTCTTCCAACGTAACCAACTTCTGTAAATCTTGTAGCTTCTACTTTTACAAAAGGAGCTTCAGCTAGTTTTGACAATCTTCTAGATATTTCTGTTTTTCCAACACCTGTTGGACCAATCATTAAAATATTTTTTGGCAAAACTTCATCTTTCATTTCATCTTTTAATGCTTGTCTTCTCCATCTATTTCTTAAAGCAATAGCTACTGCTCTTTTTGCTTTATTTTGACCAACCACAAATCTATCTAATTCAGAAACAATTTCTCTAGGAGATAAAGAATTTAGTTTAGTTTCATTTTCATTTTTATCTTTTCTCACTAATGTTGTTACGTTTGATTTTTCCATTATATTTTTTCTATACAAACATTGTTATTTGTAAAAACACAAATTTCAGATGCTACTTTAATTGCTTTTTTTGCTACTTCTTCTGCAGATAAATCTGTATCCATTAAAACTTTTGCAGAAGCTAAGGCATAATTACCTCCAGATCCTATACCTATTACATCTCCTTCTGGCTCCAAAACATCTCCAGTTCCTGAAATAATAAAGCTTTTTTCTTTATCTCCAATTGCCATTAAAGCTTCTAATCTTCTTAAATATTTATCTGTTCTCCAATCTTTTGCTAATTCAACAGCAGCTCTAGTTAAATTTCCCGCATGTTTTTCCAATTTAGACTCTAATCTTTCAAATAAAGTTAATGCGTCAGCTGTAGATCCAGCAAAACCAGCAATCACATTTCTTTTCTCAATCTTTCTTACTTTATTTGCAGTGCTTTTTATGACAGTATTACCCATACTTACTTGTCCGTCACTAGCAACTACAACGTCATTATTCTTTCTTACCAATACTATTGTTGTCATGTTTAATAGATGGATATTATTTTTTATAGTTCAAGTGGTTGATACTAATATTGATATAAAGAAATAATGACTATATACCTATGAAAAATTTATGAAGAGAAAAGCTAAAATTACGCGAAAAACTAAAGAAACTAAAATTGATGTTGAAATAAATATCGATGGAAAAGGAAAGTATAAGATTAAAACAGGAATTGGTTTTTTAGACCATATGTTAGAACAACTTTCCAAACATTCTTCTATGGATATTAATTTAAAAGCCAAAGGAGATACTCATATAGATCTTCACCACACTACAGAGGACACTGGTATTGCAATTGGCGAATGTTTAAAAAAAGCTTCAAACAAATTTATAGGAATAAAACGTTATGCTCATGCAATGATACCTATGGATGAAACATTAACTAGAGTTGCATTGGATGTATCTAATAGACCTTATTTAATTTGGAAAGTAGACCTTAAAGTAGAAAAACTTGGAGAAATGGATACAGAATTATTTAAAGAATGGTTCCAGGCCTTTTCTCAAGCTGCAGGAATAACTTTACATGTTGAAAATTTGTATGGAGATAATAGCCACCATAAAGTAGAATCATGTTTTAAAGGATTGGCTAGATCTTTAAGGGCAGCCTTAGAAATAGATCCAAAAAATAAAAAAGTAATACCTTCTACAAAAGGTTCATTATAAAAAATTAATGAATATTACAATTGTCGACTATAATTCAGGCAATATAAGATCGGTAGTTAATTCATTTAAAGAAGTTGCTCAAAATAAAGTAAATATTGAAGTAACTTCTGATTTAAAAAAAATTAAATCAAGCGATAAAGTTATTTTGCCAGGACAAGGATCTTTTAAAAGTTGCGTAGATGCTTTAAACAATATCAGTGGCTTAGTTGATACTTTAAATGAATTTACAATTACTAATAAAAAATCTCTTTTTGGAATTTGTGTGGGTTTACAAATGTTTGCAGATGTAGGTTATGAAGAAACAGAGACAAAAGGACTAGGATGGATTTCAGGAAAAGTATCAAAGATTGATAATCAAAATGGAAAATATAAGCTTCCTCATATTGGTTGGAACCAAATTAATATTGTTAAAGAAAGTAAAATTTTTCAAAATATAGAAAATAACTCTCACATGTATTTTGTTCATAGTTATGAATTTATTCCAAAAGATAAAAATGTAATTTCAGCTACAACAGATTATTCTTCAAATATTGTTTGTTCTGTTGAAAAAGAAAATATTTTTGGAACTCAATTTCACCCTGAAAAGAGTGATAAGATGGGACTTAAAATAATTAATAATTTTATAAATTTATAAGTGTGAAAATATTTCCAGCTATAGATATTAAAGACAAAAAGTGTGTAAGATTAGTTAAAGGAGATTTCGACAACAAAACTGAGTACGAAATGTCTCCAATTGAACAAGCTGGCAAATATAAGGATCATGGTTTCAAAAATTTACATATCGTTGATTTAGATGGAGCTTTAACTGGCGAAACAGTAAATCTAGATATTATCCAGGATATAGTTAGCAAATTTGATCTAAAGGTTGAGATAGGTGGTGGTATTAGAAATCTTGATAATATTCAAAAATATATCGATGCTGGTGCGGAGAAAGTTATTTTAGGAAGTGCTGCTATAAAAGACAAAAGTTTTTTAAAAGAAGCATGTGAAAAATTTTCAAACAAAATCGCTTTAGGTTTAGATGCTAAATATGGGTATTTGTCAGTATCTGGATGGAAAGAAAACTCTAATCAATTGACTTTAGATTATTTAAAAGAAGTTAATGATTATGGTGTTAGTAGACTGATTTATACAGATATAAATCGGGATGGTATGAAACAAAGTCCAAATTTTGATGAAACATTAAAAGTTGCCGAGATATCAAATTGTCCTGTTATTATATCTGGTGGTGTTTCATCAATAGATGACATTAAAAAAGCAAAGAATTTAAAAAATGTTGAAGGTATAATAGTTGGAAAAGCCATCTATGATGGTGATATTAAATTAGAGGAGCTAGTAAAAGAAGATGCTTAAAAATAGAATTATTCCATGCCTAGATGTTAAAAATGGTCGTGTTGTTAAAGGTATAAATTTCGTTGATCTAAAAGATGCAGGAGACCCTGTGGAACAAGCCAAAATTTATAGCGATGGTGGAGCGGATGAAATTTGTTTTTTAGATATTACAGCATCGAATGAAAATAGAGATATTATTTATGATGTAATAGAAAAAACTTCAAAGAAATGCTTTGTTCCTTTAACAGTGGGTGGAGGAATTAGAAGTGTAGAAGATATTAAAAAACTACTTAATTGTGGTGCTGATAAAGTTTCGATAAATACTGCAGCTGTTGAAAATTCAAAAGTTGTTATAGATAGTGCAAAAAAGTTTGGATCTCAGTGTATCGTTGTCGCAATAGATGCAAAAAAGAATGGAGATAAATGGGAAGTATTTACACATGGAGGAAGGAATAACAGTGGCATTGACGCTTTAGAGTATGCAAAACAAATGGAAGAAAATGGTGCGGGAGAATTATTAGTAACTTCAATGGATAGAGATGGCACACAAGTTGGTTATGATATTGATCTAATGTCTAAAATTTCAACTAAAATTAATATTCCTGTAATTGCATCTGGAGGAGTAGGGAATTTAGATCATCTGGTAGATGGAATTCAATCAGGTAAAGCTAGCGCTGTTTTAGCAGCATCTATATTTCACTACGGCAAATACTCAGTAAAAGAAGCGAAGGAATATTTGGACTCAAAAGGAATACCTGTTAGAATTTAATATGCTTAATACATTAGAACACATAGTTAGTCTTGCAAGAGAAAGAAAAAAAAATCCTGAGAATGATTCATATACGAACAAATTACTTAGCGATAAATCTTTAAGTAAAGAAAAAGTATTAGAAGAAATTAATGAATTAATAGATGCAGTTGAAAAAAATTTGAATAAAATTCATGAGGCTGCAGATGTTTTTTATCACTTAATAATCTATCTTGAGGCTAATGAAATTAAAATTGAAGATGTCATGGAAGAACTGGATAAGAGGAAAAAATGAGCTATGATAATAATAATATTTTTGCTAAAATATTAAGAGGAGAAATTCCTTGTGATAAAATTTATGAAGACAATTTCATTTTATCATTTTATGACATAAATCCTCAAAAAAAGATTCACGCTCTAGTAATTCCCAAAGGTAAATATGTTGATTTAGATGATTTTAGTTTAAATGCTTCATCAGAAGAAATGGTTGGATTATTAAAAGGTATAAATATAGTTGCTAAAAAATTAAAAATATCAGTAGATACTGGAAAGGGTTATAGAGCATTAGCAAATATTAGCGAACATGGTGGACAAGAGGTTCCACATCTTCATTTTCATTTATTTGGTGGAGAAAAAGTTGGCAAGATGGTTGAGTGACAACTTCAATTAAAAGAAATTATTTAGAAATTAATTCAATCAGGGACCTTTCTAAAAAAAAAAAACCCTCTAACAATCTTAATGTTAGTTTAATTAATCCGCCAGATTTTCAATTAAACAAGTTTTTTTACAAACAAATTGGAAAAAATCATAGGTGGATTGATAGATTGTCTTGGGATGATAACCAATGGATTCAATACGTTAATAATATAAATGTGAAAACATTTGTTTTAAAAGAAAGTAATAGTTTAGTTGGATATTATGAACAAATATTTTCTGGAAATAAATCTAGTTGTGAAATAGCATATTTTGGAATTCTAGAAGAATATTTTGGAAAAAAATATGGTGGCTTTTTATTATCTGAAGCAATAAAAAAATCATTTGTTGATGGTGTGCAAAGAGTATGGGTACATACATGTTCACTTGATCACAAATATGCATTAAAAAATTATTTATCTAGAGGTATGAAAGTATTTAAGTCAGAAGTTATTAATATAAATTAAAGTTTGGGTAAAATAAAAATTTTTTTATCAATTTTTTTATTTTTTTTAATATTATATATAAAAGTAATAACTAGATTTTGATATATATCTTCAGTTTGCCATCCTATTAAATCGTACGTATTTTTATCAAAAAAAATATTTATTTTAAAATCATTATTTTTCAGTAAAAAATTATAATATTTATCGTTAACTAACCTTCCATCAGATTTTGTTATTTGATTTAATAAAAAGTTTTTGTCTAGGATTAAATTTAAAGGAGTTTTTTTTAATGGATATAAAAATGATTTATTAGTGCTTTGATTTTTTATTACTAATGACTTACCATTTGAGACAATTATTTTTTTTTTGGAATTATTATATTTACAATAAATTTTCTTTGGATATTGAATTGTACAACTTCCATTTTCTGATTTTTCATCAATAGTTTGTTTAAAATTGAAACTTATATTTTGAATTTTTTTAAAATTAAATATTATTTCATCTTTAATCGATGCTTTAGATAGTGAGTAAATATTTAATAATATTAATAGAAGAATAATTTTTTTAATCATTTAGAATTTCTCTTTTTCCAACATGATTTGCTTTGCTTATTTCTCCATTAGCTTCCATCATATCTATAATTCTAGCGGCTCTATTATAACCTATTTGGAGTTTCCTTTGTAAAAATGAAGTTGAAGCTTTTTTTTCTGTTTTAACTATTTCTAAAGCAGTTTTATACAATTCATCTTGATTTTCATTATCAAGTGAATTTATTCCTGTTTCTTTTTCATCAGCAAAATTTAATATTTCATCTATATAATCAGGTTCTGCTTGAGATCTTAAAAAATTATTTACTTTTTCAATTTCATTTTCAGACACGTAAGGAGCATGTATTCTAAAAATTCTATTTGCAGAAGACATATATAACATGTCACCTTTGCCCAACAACTGTTCTGCACCTTGCTCTCCAAGAATTGTTCTACTATCAATTTTCGAACTAACTTGAAAAGATATTCTAGTAGGGAAATTAGCTTTAATTGTTCCAGTTATAACATCTACACTTGGTCTTTGTGTTGCCATTATAATATGGATTCCAGCAGCTCTTGCCATCTGTGATAATTTTTGAATATATCCCTCTATTTCTTTACCAGAAAATAACATGAGATCCGACATTTCATCAACTATTACAACAATATATGGCATCGCTAACTTGTGTTTCTCATTATATCCATCAATGTTTTTAACTCCAACTTTTGTCATCAATCTGTATCTACTTTCCATTTCTTTTACGACCCATCCCAAAACTGATGCTGCTCTTTTTGCTTCTGTAATTACTGGACATAAAAGGTGCGGTATTCCTTCGTAAGTTGATAGTTCAAGCATTTTTGGATCAATTAAAATAAATTTACATATTTCAGGTCTATGTTTATAGAGTAAAGATAATATTATAGTATTTATACATACAGATTTACCTGATCCTGTTGTTCCAGCAATTAGTAGATGTGGCATTGATGCCAAATCCGTTATTATTGGAATTCCAGAAATACTTTTTCCCAGAGCTATCGGTAATTTTGTATCTTTTTTTAAAAAATTTTTATTAGAAATAATTTCACTTAAATAAACATTTTCTCTGGATGAGTTAGGAATTTCAATTCCTATAGTGTTACTACCAGGTATCGTTGAAATTCTTGCAGATTCTGAGCTAGTATTTCTAGCTATATCATCAGCAAGATTAATAATCTTAGAAACTTTTACACCTGCTGCAGGTTCAAATTCATTTAGGGTAACTACTGGACCTTTGCTAATTTTTTTAATTTTTCCCTCAACTCCAAAATCTAATAAAATTTTTTCCAGAAAATTTTCTTCTAATTTATCTTCAGATTTACTTTTCTCTCTTTCTTTAATCGAAACATTTTTTAAAAGGTCAATGGAGGGTAGTTTAAATTTTCTTTCTGTATTTTTTTGTTCAATTGTATTTTTGGTAAATGGTAAATTTTCCTGAACTAAAGGCTCAGTGTAAATAATTTCAGATTTGTAATTGTTGTTTTCTTCTAAATTAATTTCACTTTGTTTTATATTTTTATTTAATGTAAATTTTTTTTTAAATAAGTTGATAAAAAAAATTACATTAAAATTTGTACTTATAAGGAAAAAAAATAAAGAAAGTAAAATAAGAGCGTAGTATGATATTTTTTCATTTAAATTTATTATATTTAATAGAAAACTACTTTCAAAAAATTTTCCTACAAATCCACCATTACCGTTAATTATAAGCCAGAAAGATTCTGGATAATAAATTTCAAAAAAAAGACTACCTAAAATGCAGTATAGAACAGTATAAAATAAATTTTCAATAATGATAAGAAATTTTTTTTTTTTAAAAAGATTTATTCCAATAAAAAAAATTGTTATAGAGACAAAAATGGAAATTAAACCTATTGATTGAAAAAAAATATCAGAAACAAAACTGCCTTTAAAACCTAAAATGTTTTTTATTTCAATATTTTCTGGAAAAATAAAATTAGGATCTTCTGGAGAATAGCTAATTAAAGAAATTAATAGTAATATAGATGAAAAAATTAATACTAATGCTATAAGTTCAGAAAATCTTTTTATAATAAAATCAATGGATTTATTTGATAAACTTTTTATGTTCATTTTATTAAAAAACTGTTTTGTAACTTTGTATCATTTAATTTTTATTGTTAAAATTAAAATTTAATTATGAATATATGTTTAATAGGCCAAGGTTTAACCAATTTAATATTTGCGAAAGTTTTAGCAAATAAGAATATTAACGTATCATTGTTTTTAGATTCAAAAAAGGCTCAAAAATCACCATCAAGAAGCATAGCGATTTCCAAAAATAATTTTGACTTTATTAATAATCAAATAAAAAATATAAAAAAAATTTGTTGGCCAATTAAAAATATAAAAATTTATAATGAAAGTAATCAAAATGAAGATCTACTAAATTTTGATAAATTTGGTAAAGAATTATTTTTAGTTGTTAAATATGACAAAATTAAAGAGTTTTTTTTAAAAAAAATTAAAAAAAATAAATTAATTAAAATTAAAAAAATAAAAAACCAACAATTTTATAATTCAATTTTAGAAAAAAACCAGTTTGATATAATTATAAACTCAGATGGTAATAATGGAATTTCAAAATTTTTTTTTAATAAAATTGTTAGAGATTATAAAAGCACAGCTTTTACAACAATAATCGATCATAAAAAATTTAATAATAATCAAGCAATACAAATTTTTACCAAATTTGGTCCTTTAGCTTTTTTACCAATTTCTAATTCTAAGACTTCAATAATTTTTTCATTATATAAAGAAAGATTAATTAAAAATGATGAATCAATAAAAAAACTTATAATTAAATATAACAAAATATATAGGATCAATAACTTTTCTAAATTTGAAAAATTTAATTTAAAATTTTTTAGTCTAAGGAAATATTATTATAAAAACATTTTATCTTTTGGTGATGCTATTCATAGAATACATCCATTAGCTGGCCAAGGTTTAAATATGACATTAAGAGATATTAAATTATTATCGGATTTAATTGATAAAAGAATAGAACTTGGTTTACCATTAGACTCATCAATTTTAAAAAAATTTGAATCAAAAACAAAACACTTAAATTATATTTTTTCTTCAGGAATAAACTTTATTTATGATTTTTTTAAATTTGATAATAAATTTTCAAAAAACTATTCAAAAAAAATGTTTATTTATTTAGAAAAAAATAAATTATTTAAAAAATATGCTACTGAATTTGCTGATCGAGGTATTTTTTTATAAAATTTATTGCAAAGTTTTATTACTAAAATCATCATTAACATAAATTTTTAGTATTTCTTCTAATTTTTTTTTTCTTTCATTTAAATTTATTGTTTCTAACAAAATTTGTTTTTCTTCTAATGAAAAAGGAGAAACCATTGAAAGAGTGTTTATTGTGTAATTTAAACTTTGTTTTTCAAGTTCCTTCCAATTTATCACATAGCCTTGCTTATTAAATAAAGATTTAAAATCTTTAAAAATAAATTTTAAATCAGAAAATTTAATTTCTTCTTCTTTGTTACTTAAATCATTATTAAATTCATTAAAACTTACATTGTATTGTCTGTAAAGTTTTTCAGTATTTATCTCATTTAAAATTTTGAATCTGCTAACACCTACTATAACTATTAAATATCTGCCATCTTCCGTTTCATTAAAACTTGTAATCTTTCCAGCACAACCAATATTATAAAGTGATGTTTTTTTTTCTATTTTTTTTGGCTGTATCATTCCGATAATTCTATGACCTTTCATTGCATCATCAACCATTTGTATATATCTTGGTTCAAAAATATTTAACGGAACTGTAGTTTTTGGAAAAATTATAAAATTTGAAAGGGGAAAAATTGGAATTTGTTCAGGTAATTTTTCTATTTTTTTTGTCATTATTTTTATTTTAAAAATTAAATTAATTTATATATATATTACTTAGTTCTTTTTTATTAATAAAATTTTCATAAATTTTTAAATAAGCTTTTTCTAAATTTTGAGTATAAATTTTTGTATCAAAAATAGAATAATGCTTCTTATTATTCATTATTTTTAAATTTAATTCTTTTAATTTAGATTTGTTATTTATTAAATCACTTATTTTATCTTTATAATCTTGAGTAGAAACTGTTATTAATTCTTCTAAATTAAGTGAATATAATATACTAGAACTAACTCTACTTGCTAAACAATTGCCTTTTAAAGCAATTAATGGTTTTTTAAGAAATAAAGCATCGCAAGCAGTTGTATGTGAACTAAAAGGAAAGGTATCTATAAATAAATCAACCAATTTTAATCTATTTAAATGATCAGATAAATTATTTAATTTTTTTGCAAAAATTAATCTATTTTCCTCTACTCCTTTTTCAGATGCAAATTTTAACAAATTTTTTTTTGATAAGTCATTTCCATCTGCCAATAAAATGGAACATGATTTATTTTCTAAAAGAATTTTAGTCCAAATTTCAAATATTTCAGGTGAGATTTTATAATGTTGATTTAAACATCCTAATAAAAATGAATTTTCCGGTATTTTATACTGACTCTTGGTAATTTTAGAATTAGAAATTTTTTTATTATTATCATTAACCATAAATGTATTTGGCAAGTAAATTATTTTTTCAGAATAATTTTTTTGGGATTCTTCAGGAATTATTATTTTATCTGCAATAATATAATCTATATTTGATGAGCCAGTTGTTCCTGCATAGCCTAAATAAGATATTTGAATTGGCGCACATCTTTTTTCAAATATTTCAAATCTATTATTTAAAGTAAAACCAGTCAAATCTACAGCTATATCAAGGTTAATTTTATGGCTTAATTCAACAATATCTTTACTCGATTCATTTTCAACATTTATAAATTCATTGAAAGAATTTTTTAGTCTTTTTTGCATTGCATCATTTTTTATTTATTAATGAAAATGCAATAATTTCAAATTTATTTTTATTATGTAATTCGATCATTTCTGCAATTTGATTTGCAACAGCACTATTAAAAAAATCACTGGAAAAATATCCAATTTTAATTTTTTTATCATTTTTTTTCCAATTTAAAACTTTTTCTAATTTATGATTTGTAAAGTTATTTTTTATCCAAGTTTTAGAAACTTGTAATTGAATTTTTTCTGAATCAAAAATGGATAAAGTTTCCCATGGAGGTGTACAGTTTATATTATTTAAAATTTTCTCTTTTAATTTATTAATTTTATAGTCATAATTTTTCCAATCACATATATATCTTTCACAATGAATTAATTTACCCATAACTCTTTGGTAATTTTCATCTATTTCTATAATTTTATTGAAATATTTTATTGATTTTTCAAATTTATTAATTTCCATGTAAACAATGCCTAAATTGTATAAAGATTCTAAATAATTTGAGTCTAAATCTAATGCTTTATTAAAATTTAAAATTGATAAATCAAAAATTTTTTTTTTCTTATAGATTATTCCAATATTATTATATGCTCCTTTGTTTGGTTTAATTTCATTTGATTTATTTAAATTTTTTAAAGCATCTTCGATTTCATTCAATTCTATTTGGATATTTCCAAGATTATTATATGCTTCAAAAAAGTTATCTTTTATTTTAATAATTTTATTAAGAATTTCTTTTGCCTCATAGTATTTTTTTTTTATAAGCAAAATGTCACTTAAAGATAAAAGAGCCTCTAAATTTTTATCATTAATTTGTAAAATTTTTTTTAAATTTATTTCAGCTTCCTGGTGATCATTTTGTGATAATTTAATTTTTGCTAAATTTTGGTATGAATTAATTGAAGTATTATCAATTGCTATTGCTTTGTTGAAATAATTTATAGCATCTTTAGTTTTACCAATTTTATAATTTAAAATACCAAGATTGTTATACGATCTTGGATCATTTTTATTTATTTTAATAGCTTTATCAAAATAATTAGATGACAGTCCAAAATTTTTTAGATTTAATTCTACTATGCCCAATAGATTAATAACTTCATAATTTTCTTTATAGAATTCTTGAATTTTTAAGCATAGTTCTTTTGCTTCAATAAGTTTATTTTTTTTTATCAAATCTTTTATTTGATCAATCTTTTGACTAAATTTTTCTTTCATACTCGTAAAATTTTAATAATAGTTAAACTATACGTTACTTCAATATTTCTTGCCTTGAAAAAATCGTTGCTTTATAATCATTTTTTATAATGCGGGCATAGCTCAGTGGTAGAGCGTCTCGTTGCCAACGAGAAGGTCGTGGGTTCAAGTCCCATTGCCCGCTCCAAAATGCTTATTGAAAATTTTATTAAAGTTATTACTTTTAAGAAAAAATATTATGAGTGATTTAGCAAACAAAAAATGTGTACCGTGTGAAGGGGGTATACCAGGGTTTAATATAACAGAAATTCATAAATATATTAAAATGGTTGATGGTTGGGAAGTAAAATCAGATGAATCAAATATTTATTATTTAATTAAACATTTTAAATTTAAAAATTTTTTAGAAAGTCAAAAGTTTATAAATAAAGTGGGAGAGATAGCTGAATCTGAAGGTCACCATCCAGATATTTGGTTTGGTTGGGGGTATGCAAAAATAAAAATTTTTACCCATGCAATAAAAGGTCTACATGAAAGTGATTTTATTTTGGCTGCAAAAATTGATCAATTGGTTTAGTGTTTAAAATGTCTAGTGTTAGAAAATACTAGAATAGTTCCTGTTTGATTTGCAAATTTAATAATTTCTTTATCTCTGATTGAACCAGAAGGTTGAATAACTGCAGTAATACCTGCTTGAACCAATGTTTCAATTCCATCAACAAATGGAAAAAATGCATCAGAAGCTGCAATAATTTGATCAGTATTTTTAATATTTTGATATTGATGCATTTTATTAATTGCAATTTTACAACTATCCAATCTACTTGGTTGTCCTGATCCAATACCAATTGTGCTATCATTTTTTATTAAAACTATCCCATTTGACTTAATACTCCTGCAAACATTAAAAGCAAAAATCATATTCTTAAGCATTGTAAAACTTGGTTTTTTTTTAGATACTATTCTAAAATTTTTTGATGAAAAAAAATTATTATCAGGTGATTGAATTAAAATAGAATTAAAACTTGAATTAATATTTTGGATATTTTCTAACTTAATATTTTTTGCATCTATCACCCTTAAATTTTTTCTTTTTTTTAAAATTTTAAGTGCATCATTATCAATTCCATTTCCAATTATAACTTCTAAAAAAATATTATTGAATTCATTTGCTAATTTTTTATTAATTTTAAAATTACAAGAAACTATTCCACCATATGCACTTATTGGATCACATGCTAATGCCAATCTATAACTTTGGATTTTATCTTTATTTATTGATACGCCACATGGGTTTGCGTGTTTTATAATTACAGTTCCAATATTTTTTGGAAGAGATTTTGAAAGCAAAAGAGCTGAAAAAATATCATTATAATTATTATAACTAAGCTGTTTTCCGTTAAGTTGTTTCATGTTTATGTTATTTCCCAAAGAATATATTGCACCATCTTGGTGCGGATTTTCACCATATCTTAGTTTTTCAAAAAGTTTCCCAAAAATTAATTTTTTTTCTGGAAAGAAATTTTTTTGTTTGTTTATTAAAATAATTTGCAATTACAGCATCGTAATAGGCCGTTTCAGTAAATGCTTCTTCAGACATTTTATTTCTAAAATTTATAGAAGTAGAACCACGATTCTTTTTTAATTCTTTTATTAATTTGTTATATTGTTCAACTTTGGTAATTACTGTTACATCATTGTAATTTTTTGCTGCTGCACGTGCCATCGTTGGACCTCCAATATCAATATTTTCTATAATTTTTTTTTGATAATTTGTTTTTTTAATTGTTTTTTCAAATGGATAAAAATTAACAACAACAAGATCTATTTCTTCAAAATTATTTTTTTTTAAATCTATTAAATGTGATTTTTTTTTTCTATTACTTAAGATTCCAGAATAAATTTTTGGGTGCAAAGTTTTAACTCTTCCATCTAGTACCTCAGGAAAACCTGTATAATTTGATACTTCTAAACACTTAAATCCTAATTTTTTAATTTCTTTATATGTCCCACCAGAACTTATTATTTGGATTTTATGTCTAACAAGATTTTTTATTAAGAAATCAAGATTATTTTTATTTGAAACTGAAATTAGAGCTTTTTTAATTTTTTTCATTAAATTTTAATTATTTCCCAGGTAATTTCTTGTTCTTGATTATTAGTAAAGCCAGAAATAAAAATATTTTGATTTTCACTGAATGAACCTTTTTTACCAAAATATAATCCAGTTTCTACATCAATTGGGTGATCTTTGCAAAAAAATCTCCATCCTGAATTAAGTAGTTCAATCAGAATAGTTTTTCCTTCTTGTGTTTTAGTTATTTTTGTTCCAGGTTCAAAGTGGAAACGTATTTCAAAATTAGTGCTTTTAAATTTTTTTTTTCTTATTAATCTATCTTTTCCAATAAATTTATTTGATTTAGCGAAGAATTCTATTTGACGTTCATGAATAACTCCATATTCTTTAAGGTATCCATCGTGAGAACTCATAACACTAAAATAATCTTTTTCTAAAATTTTTTTTTTTTTTATAATTTTTGCAGCTTTATCAATTATCAAGTTTCCGTCAGTATTTTTTTTTAGTTTTGTAGAAGATCTATTATCTATTGTTAAAGTAGAGTGCGAAGCAGTTGATCTCGATATAGAGTTAAGTTGGTGTTTATAATTTTGAAAATAACCTGAGTTAGAAATTAATTTTTTTCCTTTAAAGTAAATTTCAAAAGATAATGTTCCAGATTGATAGTTATTACTGAATTTTTTTTCGGGTGCAGATCCAATATCTGCAGTTAATAAAATATTTTTATTTTTTAAGACTATATATCCACCACATTCATCATTTTCATTTTTAAACTTATAACCATGAAATTTTAAATATTTATCAAAATTTGAATTATCTACTACATGATTACCATTAAAAAGAAAACTCTGGTTAGTATTTTGCCATGCAAAGTTATAAGCCTGACCTAAATTAAAAATAATTTCATTTAGATATTCTGGGATATCATTTTGGGATTCTTTTAACCATTCTCTGATTAATATAAAGTATTTTAAATAAAATATAAGTTGTCTAAAATTTCTAGATTTTGGAAATCCTTCAGAGTCGAATGAAAAATTTATTATTTTTTTTAATAAAACTAAACCATAATCTAGATATTTTTCTTTATCTTTGTAAGAAAGACCAGCCAATATAATAGCTGCACATCCAATCATTTTATCATCTATCCAAGCTGATCTATTTATTTCATTTTTTAAATGATTTACTTGTTTTTTAATATTGTCATTAAACTTATTTTTAAATTTTTGATCACTACCTTCGTAAGTTAATTTTGAGTTTGATATCCAAGCAATAACTCTTTTGGAAAGTGTATCTAATTCCCAGCTTTTTGGATTATAATTATGATTTGCATCAATCCAATTTAAAATTATTGTTTGTGTTATTTTTTTTGAAGATTTTAAATCAAGACTAAACAGCCAAAAAAAACTATGTAATTTTTTGTAATCTTTTTGATTAATATTTTTATTTGACCAAATTGAATTTAAGTAAAAATCTTCTATTTTATTTTTTTTCTTTTCATATTTTATAAGACAATCAAGTAAACTTGGACTTGGTTTATACTCTAAACTTTTTTTATCTATATTAGAGATTTTTTTATTATATAAAACTGAACCGAGATAAATTTTTCTTATTTGATTACTTATGTGAAAAAAAAATTCATTTACAAAAGTTAAAGAACTTTTCAAAATCATTATTTTAAATTACTCTTAGAAAATCAATATTTTTTTTAATGTCTCCATTATTTTCTTTAAATATTGTTGTTCCAGATACAAGAATATTTGCACCTGCTTCAATAACAGATTTATAATTTGTAAAATTAATTCCCCCATCAACTTCAATATCAAAATTTAATTTTTTTTCTGTTTTAATTTTATTTAACTCAACAATTTTACTTATTACTTCTGGTATAAATTTTTGACCACCAAATCCTGGAAAAACACTCATAATTAATACAAGGTCAATTTTATCAAGTTGATCTCGTATAACATTAATTCCGGTGTCAGGATTTAATGAAACACCAACTTTTTTTTTGAATTTTTTTATGTGATTTATAGAGTCTATTAAATTATCGGTGGATTCAGGATGAATTGTAATTATATCTGCCCCAGCATCTACATATGCACTAATATATTTATGTACGGGAGAAATCATTAAATGAACATCAAAAGGTATTTTAGTATGGCTTCTTAATGCTTTAATAACTGGAGGACCAATGGTTAAATTAGGGACAAAATGTCCATCCATTACATCGACATGAATCATATCTGCCCCACCTTTTTCAAGTTTTTTTATTTCATTCCCTAACTGACTGAAATCTCCAGCTAGAATGGATGGTGATATCTTTATTTTTTTCATTGATTACTACATAACTAGTATCAATTTTTTATTTTTATTTGAATTAATTTTTGCCGAAAAGTTTATATATTTCCCCTGCTATTTCGCTTTCTAGAGGAAAAGATAGCATTCCCATTACAGAATATCCTAATAAATAAGGCATTAGATAGAATCTGAACATATAAAAAAACCAGGCTACATATAAAGGAACCAATGGTCCTATAATAAAACTTGGGGTAATAAATTTAAATAATTTAATAATTGGATTTGTGTATTTTACAAAAACTCTCATGAAAAAAAACTCAGAGTCTTCTTTTTGAAAGATATTCATTGCAGACCTGCCAATCAAAGTCCACATAATTACTCCGAGGATATAGTCAATTATTAAAATATAAAGAGGCATTTTAAATTAAAGGGGGCGAAAAATTCGCCCCCAAAATTAAAATTTATTTAGTGTTGTTTACCAAGAATAGATCTACCACTAGGTACACGAACTTCGTCTACCATTTTTTGAGTAGCACTATTAGGCTCTTTAGTCATTAAGCTTACTACAACCATAACAACCAAACATACAGAAGCTCCAATAATACCAAATCTTAAGTGGTCAATACCTAACCATGCAGGGTTACCCATAAACTTTGGATATACATAAATTAGATATGCTGTTCCTGACGCTAGACCTGCAATCATTCCTGCAATTGCACCTTCTCTAGTTGCTCTCTTCCACCATACTCCAAGTATTAATGGGAAGAACAATCCAGACATCGCAAAATCGAATGCCCAAGCAACTGCCCCAAGGATACTAGTGATCCTCATTGAAGCAATGTAAGCTCCGGCAGCACCGATTACTACTAAAAGTGCTCTTGCAACTAACAATCTTTTTCTTACGTCTGCTTTTGGATCAATGATTTTGTAATAAATATCATGTGATAAAGCATTAGCGATCGCAAGAATTAGACCATCTGCAGTTGACATCGCAGCAGCCATACCTCCAGCAGCAACTAGTCCAGAAATAACATAAGGTAGTCCAGCAACTTCAGGAGTTGAAAGAACAACTACGTCACCTCTCATGAACCATTCATTTAATTGAAGAATACCATCTCCATTAAAGTCAGCAATGAATGCTTGTTTTTGTGCAGTCCATGCTTGTACCCAATCAATTGCCATAACAGCAGATATATCTTTTCCAATAATACCCGAAGGTAAGCTTGGATCCATTAGAGACAACTTAGATAATGTAGCTAGCATTGGTGCTGAAGTATAAAGTATTGCAATAAAGAACAATGACCATGCCACTGATTTTCTTGCAGCTCTAATACTTGGTGTTGTGAAATATCTCATTAGGATATGTGGTAAAGAAGCAGTTCCTACCATCATACATAGTGCTAATGAAATAAACTTCCAAGCAGCCATACCACCTTCAGGTACACCCGCGTGAGGTACCGAAATAGATTTTAATCCCCCTGGAACACCAGCAGCTTTAACATCTGCTGCAGCATTTTTAACTAAACCAAATTGTGCTTCTAGTTCTCCTATTTTTGCAACTTCATCTCCTAACATTAAATGAGGAAGTGGGTTACCCATTTTACTACCTATCCAGAAAATTGGAAGTAAGTATGCAATGATCAATACGATGTACTGAGCAACTTGCGTCCAAGTAACTGCCCTCATACCACCTAACATTGAACAAAGTAATATACTTATTAATCCAACCCAGACTCCTAATTCAAATGGAATACTAAGAGCTCTAGCAGCAATAGTTCCTGTTGCGTTAATTTGTGCAGTCACATAAGTGAAAGATGCCAAAGAAAGAACACATACTGCGCAGAAACGTGCGAAGTTTCCACCGTATCTAGTTCCTATGAAATCTGGCACTGTGTAACAACCAAATTTTCTTAAGTATGGTGCTAGCAATGAAGCTACCAATACATAACCCCCAGTCCATCCGACCAAGAAAGCCATATATGTGTAACCACCAAAGTAAATTCCACCTGCCATTGCAACGAATGATGCACCAGACATCCAGTCTGCTGCAGTTGCCATTCCGTTGAATACTGTTGGAACTTGTCTTCCAGCAACATAATAAGCGTCTACTTGTACAGTTCTAGATAGATATCCAATAATTGCATATATACAAACTGTAAAAGCTACAAACAATATACCAATTGTTTTGGCAGTCATACCCGCTGACTCTGCAATAGCCATCAATATGATGAATATTAAAAAGCCTCCAGTATATGTTCCATAAATTTTTGGTAAATTGTCTACAAATTTTCCTTTAAACATTAATCGTCCTCCCCTCGTTCAGTGAAGCCGAACTCTTCATCAATTTTCTCTTGTTTATTTGCAAACCAAAAAATTAATACAACAAATATAACAATAGATCCTTGCGCGCACATGTAATACGCTAAAGGATATCCAAGAAAACTAGAATTATTCAAACTCGAACCAAACATGAAGATAAGATAACCGGCAATAAACCAAATAATTAATGTAAGTATCATTAATCCTTTAGTTTTTTCCCAGTGTTTAGCTTTGTTTGACATTTTTATCCTCCCTATAGGTTAAAAAATGAGACCATACTGATTTGATAGTGGATTGGAACCCTAAAAAAATGGCATGTTTAACAGGGTTTATTGGTGTATAAAACTAAAATGGGTATAAAATATAGACTAAAGTTAAAAGATTTAAAGTTGGAGTATCTTATTGAATATTTCTCTCCATTAATAAAATATCTCTCTCCTAAAAAAAAAATTAATAATTATTCAGATCTTAAAGAGTTTGTTAAAAAAAAATCTGCATGGGTTAGTCAAGAAACACTTTATGGTTATCTTAAAACAAGAATGGGAGCAAAATATGTATTAATGTTTGAAGATGAAATTTTTTTAGGATCTATTAATAAAGCGAAGTGGAATATTTACGCTGTAGCACTTCAAGATTTAACTTTTTATTCAATTTCCTATTTAAAAAAAAATTTTGACCAACATAATACAGAGCAGGCAAAAGAAATATATTTTCAAATATTAGATGAAGAACAAAAAAATGGAATGCCAAATGATATTTTGGACAAAGCAAAGAAAGAATTTGAAAATAGATATGAAAAAATTAATTGGATTGAACATTGTGACTCTTTGCCGTTTAATGAAAGTGCCTTGGCATTATATGAATGGTCACCTATTGCTGAAGAATTGAAAACTTTAGACAAAAAAATTGTTCTTAATTCAATTATATTAAAATGGGATAATATAGCAAAAGAGTTTAAAAATTTAATTAATTTTTAAATATTTTTTCTATTATTGACTAAACTTTCAACAACACTAGGGTCAGCTAAAGTAGTTGTATCTCCTAATTGATCATGTTCATTTGCAGCAATTTTTCTTAAAATTCTTCTCATAATTTTTCCAGATCTAGTTTTTGGAAGTCCTGGAGAAAATTGAATAAAATCAGGCGTTGCTATGGGTCCTATTTGTCTTCTTACCCAATGTTTTAAATCTCTTTCCAATTCTCCGTTCGGTTCTTCACCAGCTATTAAAGTTACGTAACAATATAAACCATTACCTTTGATGTCATGTGGATAACCAACTACAGCAGCTTCAGCTACTTTTGGATGTGCAACAAAGGCACTTTCTATTTCTGCTGTACCAAGGTTATGTCCTGAAACAATAATAACATCATCAACTCTTCCAGTTATCCAGTAGTATCCATCTTTGTCTCTTTTACATCCGTCTCCTGTAAAATATTTTCCATCAAATTGAGAAAAATAAGTTTCAATAAATCTATTATGATCACCATAGACGGTTCTCATTTGTCCAGGCCAAGATTGAGCTATACACAACCTTCCTTTTGCCTCTCCTTTTAAAACTTTTCCATCACTATCAACAATTACAGGCTTAATACCGTAAAATGGTTTTGTAGCAGATCCGGGTTTTAAATCTATAGCTCCAGTTTGTGGGCTAATTAAAATTCCACCAGTTTCTGTTTGCCACCAAGTATCTACAATTGGACATCTAGAGTCACCCACAACTTTGTAATACCATTGCCATGCTTCAGGGTTAATAGGTTCACCAACTGTACCTAGCAATTTTAAAGACTTTCTTGAAGTTTTTTTAACAGGAGCATCTCCTTCTCTCATTAAAGCTCTAATAGCTGTTGGAGCTGTGTAAAAAATATTTACTTTGTATTTATCCACTATTTGCCACCATCTTGAAGTGTCAGGATAAGTTGGTATTCCTTCAAACATTATTGTAGTTGCTCCATTGGCCAATGGACCATAAATTATATAGCTATGACCTGTTATCCAACCTATGTCGGCTGAACAAAAATAAATATCTTTAGGTTTGTAGTTAAAAATATACTGGTGTGTCATTGAAGCATAAACCATATATCCACCAGTTGTATGGAGGACACCCTTAGGTTTTCCAGTAGATCCAGAAGTATATAAAATAAACAAAGGATCTTCTGCATTCATTTCTTCAGGTTCACAAGTTGAAGATACTTTTTTGGTCATATCATGGTACCAAATATCTCTATCTTCGTCCCAGTTTATATAATTACCAGTTCTTTTAACGACTATGCACTTTTTGATATTAGGACAATTTATTAAAGCTTCATCAGTTATAGATTTTAAAGGAATAGTTTTTCCTCCTCTAATACCTTCATCTGCAGTTACAACATAATCTGATTTACAATCATTTATTCTTCCTGCAATACTTTCTGATGAAAAACCTCCAAAAATTATTGAATGGACAGCTCCAATTCTTGCACATGCAAGCATTGTATAAGCAAGCTCTGGTATCATAGTGAGATAAATTGTAACTCTATCTCCTCTTTTAACTCCAATTTCTTTTAGGCCGTTTGCAACTTTAGAAACTTCATTATGTAATTGTTTGTATGAAATTTTTTTTTGAATTTTTGGATCATCTCCTACCCAAATTATTGCAGTGTTATCTCCATTTTTTTTTAAATGTCTATCTATACAGTTTGCAGATGCATTTAATGTTCCATCATAAAACCATCTGATATGAACATCTGCCTTACTGTATTTTACATCTTTAATTTTTTTATAAGGTTTTATCCAATCAATTCTTTTTCCTTCTTTTTTCCAAAAACCTTCATTATCTTTTATTGAGGATTTATATTTTTTTTCGTATTCAGATTTATTTACAATTGCTTTTTTAATCCATTCATTCCTAGTTTTATAAATTAGTTCTGTTTCAGATTTATTTGATTTGATCTTTTTTTTAGAAGATTTATTTTTAATTCTTTTTCTTCTATTTTTGACTTTTTTTGATCTTTTTTTCTTTTTTTTTGCCATTATTTTAATTGATATTACCCATCTTCAAAATAATTTTCCAGCATTTAGTATCTATCGGCATTACAGATAATCTACTCTGTTTTATAAGTGGTAGGCCTTTAAGAGAAGCATTTTTTTTAATATTTTCAAGTGTAACTGGATTGTTAAATTTTTTTTTAAATTTTACTTTTATAGCCACAAATCTATTTGTTTTGTCAGTAGGGTCTGTAAAAGCAGTTTTTATTACCTCTACAATTCCAACAATTTCTTTTCCAATGTTTGAATGATAAAAAAAACATAGATCACCCTTTTTCATTTTTTTTAAATTATTCTTAGCTTGATAGTTTCTTACACCGTCCCAATCAGTTCCACTTGAACCAGCTTTTTGTTGTTGATCTATTGACCATACATTAGGTTCGGATTTTAATAACCAGTACTTCATCTAATTATTATTTACCTAAAACAATTTTTTTTGCAGCTTCGAATTGTTCTTTTGTTAAAGCTCCACTTTCGTAAAGCTCAGTTAATTCTTTTAATTGATCTACAATAGTTCCTTTATTTAAATTTTGATTTTTTAACTTATTTTTTTTTTCTTTTTTCTTTTTAAGTTCTAACTCTTTTTGTTTTTTAAGTTCTAGCTCTTTTTGTTTTTTAAGTTCTAGCTCTTTTTGTTTTTTTAACTTTAATGTCTTTGTTTTTAATTTTTCTTTTTCTATTTTTAATTTTTTTTCTTCTTCTAAAATTTTGTTTAAATTTGATACATCTAATAAATTTTTATCTTCATTAAGATTTTTTTTTAATTCTTCAAGTGTTATTTTTTCATCAAAACTTTCATAGTTTAAGGATAATTTTCTTTTTATTTTTATACCTTCTTCAAAATTTTTGTGTCTTTTAAGTGATAAATTTATCCAATTATTTATTAAATTTTTTTCATCTCCATTAAAAACTTCTGTATTTATCATAAACGATATCCAATAAGTAGAACCTGTACTTTTTGCGATTATATGATCACTTCTAAGCATTTTTTTTGGGATTTTAATATTATTTTTATTAAATAATGCTTTTAAATTTTTTCTCATTTCTGGAAAATCAGTATTGATATTTAAATCTACTTTTGAATCAAAAGATCTTACTACTAAACAATTAAATCCTCTTTCATTAACTTCAAAATAATAATATTCACTTTTATTTTTACATTCTCCACCCTTGTTTCCACTTTTTGCAATAGATACCATATAATCACGTATGTCACTTCCATATCGATCTGGTCTTTTTACTTCGAAAATTTCAAGAGTTTGAATTATTGTGTTATTGTTATCTAAAGCTCCATAAGCTTCTATTCTTAAAGTTACACCCTGATCAGTCATTGAAGAATAATTTTTTAACCATTTGTATTTAGGATCTAATTCAATTTTATATTTATTAATCTTAACTTCATCTGCAATTGCTAATTTACCAAATAGTAAAATTGTTGATAAAATTAGTAAAAATTTGATATTTTTTTTTAATTTCATATAAGCTATTTTTTATTGTTTTATTTATAAATAATTTAGCACAATTTAAAAAGACGTACTACACAATGTACTACACATTTATTAAATTAGTTGGATAATTAGTTCATTAATTTTTTCACTACTGTAAATTGAATTTGATTTTCACGATTATTTTCGCTTGTCATTTCTTCATAGTAATCATAAGAAAATTTTATTTCCAAATTATCATATAAATCAGCTTCAAAACCGATATTTAATTTACAAAAACTAGTATTGTCATTTTTAATTTTATAAGAAGAAACAGAAGACGAAGTTGTATATGAGCTTTCAGCATCAGAAATATTAGCAATATTTCCTCCTGCTTCAAAATTCACAAATGGAATAAAAAAACCATCTTTAAAATCTATAACTTTACTAACGTTAGATCCAATTCCTAAAGTAGCTTGTTTTATATATTGTTTATTGTAATAAATTAATTCACTTGAACCTGTTTCTGTATAACTATCAAGCTGTGTAAAACCTAAATCAAATTTAGAATATATAGAAATATTTTTTTTCAAATTTTTTTTAGGTTTTTTTGTATATTTAAAACTACTAAATATTTGCTTGCCATCTCTGGAACCATTATTAAATGAACTTGAAACTTTTCTATCTATATCAAATTCAATTTTTCCTAATCCAATTAAAAAGTCTATCCATTCCTTTTCATCCAACATCATACTTGCGTATGAAGCAATATTGAAAGAATTTGCATCTACATATGCTTTATCACTTCCAATTTCAGAGTCCCTAGAAATTAAAGTTAGAGCTAATCCTAGAGAATTATTTTTTTCTAATTTTGAATCAACTCCAATAGTTAAACTGTTACTGTTATATATGTCTTCATTTAATATATCATTGCTAAGTTTAATTTTTCCATTTCCAATGCTTCCCTTGGTCCAAATAGCAAAATTATTAAATAAATTTTTGTTTTTGTTAAAAAAGTAAGAATTCAAATTATTTAAAATTTGTTTTTTTTTTTCACTTTCGATATTAAGGGCAAGTTTTATGTTTTGATTAGAAATATTTTTATCCAAATTTCTAGTAAATTGCATCCTATCTTGAATATTGCTTATTGATTGTCTTATTAAATAACTAGATGTTATTGTTTGACTTCTAATTATTGCCTTTGTACTAGAATCTAGAGAAGTACTACTAGTTAAGGTTATAGAAGCTGTAGCATATGAACTTGTACTAAGAGTGTCAGTATGATCGTATTCAATACAATAATGATCTGCTGCATCAAGTGCAGTGTTATTGGTATCATTCCACTTTCCTCTTTTGCCAACTTTATAGTACATAACTACATAATCTTCAGCAGTATTGTTGGGTTCTCCACTATTCCAATTATTAAAATATTCACTCCCTGAAGTGGGGATACTTGTTCCTGCATCTGGCCCATCTCTCCAAGTATTTGTTTCTCCTGATGCAGCGTACCCACCTAACCACATTGATTGATGAGCATGAGCTCCAGGGGTAGTGTCATGATTAACAAATAAATCTTCAAGAAAATCATTTTCTGCCTGGCTGTTTACATTACAAAGATAGCCATCAAGACCATTATATGATGAAGCAAGAGCTTTTGCTCTAGCTCCGTTTGCACCCTCATAATTGTCATTTGTAGCATCAGAGACCACATTATAAAAATGCTCAGTTGATTTAGAATATTTTACACCACTTGCTGTCTCATAGGCTTTAATAGTAATAGTTCCAGAATTACCCTTAAATCTTAAAGACTCAAGTGCTGAATTAATATTTGATTGAGTTCCTGAAAAACCTAATTCTGTTAGCGAGCCACCATTACAATTGGTTGGTTCACTTTCACTTCTTTCATCCGAGGCAGCATATCCACAATATGAACTTATAGCTTTTAAACCCGAAGTAGTTGTTATTTTAATATTTCCTACAGAAGCCTCTATAATTACAAACGCATTTGTAAAACCACTTATGGCTGGTGTGGTTCCAGAATTTGAAACTTGAATCCAATCTGATGCATCAGTAGTAAAAGTAGATGGAAGCGTAACATTTGCTGAAAATGTTTTACTAAAGTAAAGAAAAAATAACAAAAAATATATAAATCTAAGCATCACACTTTCTTTTTTTGGAAATTTAACTAAATTTTAATAAAATGTCAGTTAATATTCTTTGAGCACCTTGCAACAGAACGCCCCTTCCTAATTTTAAAGTTTTTTCATTTAAAATTTTTTTTCAGTTTATTAAATATAAAGGCATAAAAAATTATATTTATGACTATTAGGGCTATTCCTAGATATATTTGTAAATCTTTCGTAAGACTCGCCGGATAAACAATCGGCATTAAGTAGTTTTGAATAAAACCTTCAGAATATGTTGTTAGATTAGCTTTATGTAAAAACCAATTTTCAAGATAAGTCAGAGGACATATGGAATTAGTTAATTCGATATAGGATCCCCAAATAAGAGCAGGAAAGTGGATAAAAATAATTTTTGTTGTAACAAAAAATAATAATGCACCAAATACAACAAAGAGAATAAAAGCAAAATGAACAATTAATGTTAAATTTGCAGCCAGCTCATACATTTTTTACCTTTACTAAAAACTTCTGTATAATAATCGGAATTATCAACTTTTGTTTTTTTATTTTTTCATTAATAAGATTTATTTATAAATATATTTGAATTTTGATTATTGTTGTCTATATCAGCATCTATATTGAACTTTAAATCAAATCCATTAATACTTTTTACAATATTTATGCCAGTATTTAAATTTTCATTATAGTTTAAATGTAATGCAAATTTAAATTCATCAATTGGCACATATCCGAAAGATAAATAGAATTCATTACTGTGTCCCCTACCATTTGCTTTAAATCTTTCAAAATTAGTTACTATGGACCAACCTGATATTGAAGTTGTATCAAAACCGTAACCTATCCTATAATTATGTTTTGCCTTACTATCTGGAGTATATTTATAAATAGTACTTTGACTGTTTACATAATAGAACTCTGCATCAGACGAAGGGCTTAAATCTGCAATATATTCTAATCGTCCATGATGATTTATTATTTTTTTGTCATTATGATGTTTGTCAGTTTTATCCAAAAGAACACCAATTGTAGCTAGTGCTGATTTAACTTTTTGTTTTTTGTAAATTAATGCATCTGCTAAACTATCACCTAATGTTGTTTTTTCTCGAAAAGCAGCAAGTTCCGTATAACCTAAGTCAATTTTCATACTAGGATTTAGATTAACTTTTTCATCAATTAATCTTTTTCCTAAATTAATAGATCCAAATATTTGTTTTCCTTCTCTATTACCTTTTAAAATATTTCCATAAGTTACTCTATGATGATGAATATCTAATAAGCTAATACCAATGATTCCATCAGCAAATGTATTATTATCTCTTAACTTTGTACTATACCTGGCTATGCTATAAGAGTCGGTATCTAATTTGGTTCCATTAGATCCAATATCAACATTGTCATTACCATACTGGAACACATAACCATACATGGCATCTTTATCTTCCTTATTTATTCTGTCAGTTCCAATTGAAAAACCATAACTATGAATGTCTTTTGAAGAAGAGGTTACTGATTTTCCTTTACCAAAGCTTATTCTACCTTCGCTCCAATCAAACCAATCTTCTTCATTTAAATTTCCACTATTATTTTTTTTTAAACTTTTTAGACCTCTGAATAATCTTGATACTTTTTTATTTGAGAAATCAATTTGAGCATTTAGATTTGATAAGTTATCTTTATTTTTATGTCTTCTTAACCACTCAATTCGATGAAAAACTGGAAGAGTATTATGTTTTATAATACGTTTTGATAATTCTACATTAGCTTCTATAATTGCCTTTACATCACTAATACCCGACGGATCACTACATGTTATCGTACCAGCACAAGACAAACTATATTCATAAACAACATTTGTTCCCGTACCAGAGCCACCATCTCCAGTTACATATAATTTTGTAAAGTTAGCTGTAAACTTAAATCCTCTCATATTTTCAGTTTGTGAGCTAATTGAAAAAGTTGTCGTGTTATGAGTAATTGCGCTTATATCCCAAGGTGTAGATAGAGTGTACTTATTAATATCATGTCCGTTGCTTCCACCCAGATACATTATAGTTCCATCTGAATTAAATTGTATATTTCTCATATCAGATTCTTCACCTGCAAAACTATTTGAACACACATTATTTGTTGCACTCGAAATATCCCATGCTGTAGTTAAATCATATTGACCAACTACTGCAGCGCCTTCTTGAGAAATATACATACGAGTTCCATCGGATTTAAAAGCTAAGGCTCTTATTTGAACATCATCATCACAATCTCCAGTTACAATTTTTCTTGTGTCATAACTTATTGTGCTTGTGTCCCAAGCGGTTGTAAGGTTAAACTGTTGTACACCCACTTGACCTGACTCACTCCGTATCACATACATAACTTTTCCATCAGGTTTAAATTCTATTGCATGAGGTTTATCAAAATCACCTCCATGACCCTCTAGTTCAGTTCCTGAACCAATTTTAGTAGCAGTACTAATATCAAATGGAGTAGTTAAAGAATATTGCAAGATTACAGGGCTCGTATCATCTGAAGCTACATACATTCTCGTGCCATCTGGTTTAAAAGTTATTCCTCTTAGATGAGCGGTGTCTGATGAAATATCTTTTGATTGTTTAAAGGTTATTGTTGCGTAAGCATTAGTTGTAAGAAATGAAACAAAAAAAATAAATATTATTAGAAATTTCTTATTCATAAAAAAAATGGTATATAATAAGTTTTTTGTTCATTAGCCAATATTGTATTAAAGTTTTACGCCAGCACCTTTTAAAAATTTTGCATTTTCATCTAATGCCCATCTGGGGTTAGCTTGAAAATCTAAATTATCAAATAATTTTAATTTATATTTCTCTAAACCAGCCATAGCAATCATAGCTGCGTTATCACTACAAAGATTAATATTTGGAAAAATAGTTTTAAAATTATTTTCTTCGCTTACCTCTATTAATTTGTTTCTTATGCCTTTGTTTGCAGCAACTCCTCCAGCTACAACAAAAGTATTTGTATTTTGTTTTTTTTTATTAAAATCTTGAAACGCAACTTTAGTTTTTTCATACAAAATTTCTTCGATTGTTTTTTGGAAAGATGCTGCTAAGTCAAATTTTTCTTGTTCAGTTTTTATATTTTTAACTATTCTTAGTATTGCAGTTTTTAATCCCGCAAAAGAAAGATTGCATCCACCTTTTTTAATTATTGGTTTTGGAAGTTTAAATTTTTGAAAATCACCTTTTTTAGCAAATTCTTCAATTTTTGGTCCGCCCGGAAAATCAATCCCAAGGAGTTTTGCAGTTTTGTCATAAGCTTCTCCCAAAGCATCATCTATTGTTGTTCCTAATCTTTTATACTTTCCCAAGCCTTCAACACTTAGGTATTGTGTATGACCTCCAGATATTAATAATAACAAATAGGGATAATTTAATTTTGAATTAAGTTTTGGACTTAGTGCATGTCCTTCTAAATGATTAACTGCAATAAATGGTTTTTTTAAAGATAAAGCAAAAGCTTTTCCAAAATTTAGACCAACCGTTAAACAAACAATCAGTCCAGGACCTGCGGTTGCAGCAACAGCATCTATTTCATTTAGTTTTATTTTACTTTCTTCTAGAGCTTTATTTGTAATTAAATCTATTTTTTCTAAATGTGATCTTGCTGCTAATTCAGGAACGACACCACCAAATTTTTTATGAATATCAAATTGACTGGACACAATGTTGGATAGTATTGTTGGTATTTTATCCCCATTATCCCTTATAACAGCAACAGCAGTTTCGTCACAGCTAGACTCTATTCCAAGAATTATAGTTTTTTTTGTCATAAAAAAATTATTTACTAATATAATTAAACCATAAGAATAAAATATAAATAAGATTTATGAATAGAAAAAAAATTATTATTGGATCTAGAGCAAGCAAATTAGCTTTAGTTTATGCAGAAAGAGTTAAAAAAGAAATTACTCAGTTTTATTCAAATGAAATAGAAATAAAAAAAATATTAACCTCTGGTGATGAAAATCAAAAAGATAGACTTTCTGATATAGGAGGCAAAGGGTTATTTTCAAAAAAAATTGAAATTGAGTTATTAGAAAATAAAATTGATTTAGCAGTGCACGCACTTAAGGATATGCCCTCAATAGAAACAGAAGGACTAACAACAAACTGTTTTTTAAAAAGAAATTTTCCAAATGAAATTTTGATTAGCAGAAATAATGTTAAATTTAACGAACTTACTTCTAATTCAGTAGTTGGAACTTGTTCATATAGAAGGGAGTATCAACTTAAGCAAAAAAGAAAAGATCTTATTTTTAAATTGGTCAGAGGAAATGTTGATACTAGAATAAAAAAATTAAATGAAGGATTATATGATGCTATTATTTTATCTAAAGCGGGAGTTGACTCTTTAAATTTAAGTAATTACATCACAGAAGAATTTTCAACAGAAGATATTATTCCAAGTGTAGGGCAAGGAGTTATAGCCATCCAATGTAGAACTAATGATATTGAGATGATTGAATTTTTAAAAAAAATTAATCATGATGAAACATTTAATTGTGTTATTGCAGAAAGAGAAATTTTAAAAACTTTAGAAGGTGATTGTGAAACAGCAGTAGGTGCCATTTCATTTTTAGAAGGAAAAAAAATTACTTTAGCTGCAGAACTTTTTTCATTTGATGGAAAAGAAAGATATTTCTTTAAATCATCAAAAGAATTACATATGGCTAAAGAACTAGGTAGAAGTATAGGAAAAATTTTAAAGGATAAATCTAAAGGCAATTACAAAAAATAAAAATGCATATCTTACTGACTAGACCATTGGATGATTGTAAAGAACTAATTTTAAAATTTAAGCAATTAGGTCATAAAGTTTCTCATCTTCCTGTTATAAAGGTAGAAAGTAAAAAATACGAAGAATTAAAATATGAAGAATTTAATGCAATAATTTTTACAAGTTCAAATGCAATAAGAAATTTAGATTTAAAAAAAATTAATAAAAAAATTTATTGTTTTTGTGTAGGTTCAGCAACAGAAAAAATAGCAAAGGTCAATGGATTTCAAAATGTTTATACTGCAGATGGTAATGTAAACAATTTAAAAGAAATTATTTTACAAAATTTTACTAACAAAAATAAAAAACTTTTATATGTAAGTGGGGAAATAATTTCATCAAATTTACAAAAGGATTTAATTTCAGAAGGTTATTTAGTAAAAAGATTAATAAATTATTCTGTTTTACCTATCTTAAATTTAGATCTAAATTTTATAGAAGATTTAAAACTATCTTTACCTGAAATAGTTTTTGTTTATTCAGAAAATAGTGCAAAAAATTTACTTAATTTAATTAAAAAATATGAATTAGTTGACTATTGGATGAATACTAACTTAATGTGCATTGGAGAAAAAACTTCTTTAGTTCTTAATGAAATAAAATGGAAAAAAATATTCCTTTTTAACCCTGGAGAAGAAGAATTTTTGCTATATAAAATTTAAATATGGAATTATATAATAATTTTAAGTCACTATTTGTTTCTGTGTGGAACAAAGGAATCCTTGGAGTAGATATTATTGAAATATTAATTGGTATTTTAATATTTTTTGTATTTTTAATCTTTAGAGGGCTAATTAGTAAATTAATTATTAAGAGGTTAGAGGGAATTGCAAAAAAAACTACTAATAAATTTGATGATACCTTTGTTAAAGCAATGCAGGGACCTGCTAGATTTTTACCAGTAGTAATAGGTTTTTTTATTGCAAGTTATTATGTAACCTTTTCAGAAGATGCTAGAGAATTAGTGGATACTATTAATAGAACCTTAATAACTATTTTTATTTTTTGGGTAATGCACCAAATTATTGAACCAATTTCTTACATATTAAGTGGACTAAATAAAATTTTAACTAGAGAGCTTATTGGATGGATAATTAAATCATTAAAAATATTAATTTTTATTTTAGGTGTTGCAGCTGTTTTAGAACTTTGGGGAATAAAAATTGGTCCTATTATTGCAGGATTGGGTTTATTTGGTGTTGCTGTTGCTTTAGGTGCTCAAGATTTATTTAAAAACTTAATTTCAGGTATTTTAGTTTTAGTTGAAAAAAGATTTAAAATTGGTGATTGGATTTTAGTAGAAAACATAATTGAAGGAATAGTTGAAAAAATTGGATTTAGATCAACTGCTATAAGAAAGTTTGATAAATCTTTAGCAATTATTCCAAACTTCCAGTTCGCTGAGAATGCAGTAATTAATATAAGCGAAACAACAAGTTGGATTATAAGTTGGGTTATAAATTTGCAGTACGATACAACTGTAGATCAATTAAAAAAAGTTAGAGATGAAATTGAAAATTATATTAAGACACACGAAGATTATAAAGTTGAACACGGTTACGCAGTAAGAATTGATAAATTTTCAGATAGTTCTATTGATTTGTACATTCGTTGTTTTACTAAAACTGATGACTGGGATGAATGGTTGGCAGTTAAAGAGAGGCTTGCAATTCAAATTAAACAAATAGTAGAAAAAAATGGTGCATCTTTTGCATTTCCTAGTCAGTCTATTTATGTTGAAAAAAAATGATTGCTATTTTTTATTTAGTTTTACAAATTCTTAAAATTTATTCCTATGTGGTAATTGCAAATGTAGTTATTAGCTGGCTGGTTGCTTTTAATATTTTAAATACTCAAAATAGATTTGTTTATTCGGTTTTGGATTTTACTTATAGATTAACAGAGCCTTTTCTAAGAAGGATCAGAGGTTTTTTGCCTAATTTAGGTGCTTTTGATATTTCACCTATCATTCTTCTTTTGTTGATATGGTTCATTGAAATGTGTATGAAGCTTTACGTTGCACCAATGATTTTTTAATTAATGATATTGATAGACGGAAAAAAAATAGCACTAGAGCTTAGAGAAGAATTAAAGGAAGAAGTTTCTAAATTAAAATTAAAATATAATAAAGTTCCAGGACTAACAGTAATTTTAATTGGAGAAGATCCACCAAGTCAGATTTATGTTCGAAATAAAGAAAAGTCAGCAAATGAGGTTGGTTTAAAATCAGAAGTAATTAGATACCCAGATTCTGTCGAAGAAAAAACAGTTTTAGATAAAATTGATGAACTTAATAAAGATGAGAGTGTTTCTGGGATTTTAGTTCAATTACCTTTGCCAAAACATATTGATAAACAAAAAGTCATCGAAACAATTTTACCAAGTAAAGATGTTGATGGGTTTCATCCTATGAATGTTGGCAATTTATCTTCTGGTTATGAAAGTTCAGTTCCATGTACTCCTCTTGGTTGTTATTTATTAATTAAAAAAATTGAACCAAATTTAAATGGCAAAAAAGCAGTTGTAGTTGGAAGATCAAATTTAAACGGTAAGCCAATGACACAGCTTCTTTTAAAAGAAAATTGTACAGTTACAATTACACATTCTAAAACAAAAGACCTAAAAGGAGAGTGTTTAAAAGGAGATATTATTGTTGCTGCAGTTGGAATACCTGAACTTGTTAAAGGTGATTGGGTTAAAAAAGATGCAATAGTTATTGATGTTGGAATTAATAAAACCGATAAAGGAATTGTCGGAGATATTGCATTTGATGAAGTATCAAAAATTGCAAAAGCCTTAACACCTGTTCCAGGCGGTGTAGGACCAATGACCATCGCTTGTTTGCTTAAAAATACTATTGAATGTTTTAAAAGATCTCAGAAATAAACAAATCAAATTTTTATTGATTTCTAATAAGTGGATAAACTTTAGGGTTCAAATATTTTAAATTTGTTAACATAATCAAAATTAAAGTAACTATTCCAATACTTATTCCTAGATTGAAAAGTACTTTCAAATCAAATTTCCACACTAATTCAAAAATGTTTTCCATTATAAATTTTGAGCCAACTACAGAAAAAAATGTTGCAATTAAAATTACTGAAAAGAAGATTAGTATAAATTCTATTATAGAAGATAATATTATTTCTTTTTTAGAAAATCCCAAAATTTTAAAAACTAGATTTTGATATTCTTTTACTTTACCCTGTACCATGATAGCACTAGAGATTACAATTAAACCTATAACAATAGTTACTGCAGATATAAGAGTTACAGCAACAAAAACTTTATTTAATACTGCAGTTACTTTATTTAAATAATCTGAAATTTTAATCATGGATAAGCTAGGTAATACCTCTAACATCTTTATTTCATCAAATTGATCTGTATTATTAAACTTAGCTGTTGCCAAATATTCATGAGGTAATTTTTTTGCAAACTGGGGGTTAAATAACATTGCAAAATTAATACTTAGATCACGATAATCTACTTCTCTAAAATTAATTATTTCACCATCAATTTCACGACCGTATATATTCAATGTAAAAATGTCTCCCAATTCAATATTGAAATCATTTGCAACTTTTGCATCCAAAGATATTTGGAGCTGGTTTGGTTTTGTTAAATCCCACCATTCACCTTTTATAATTGGGTTATCTATAGGAGCGTTCTCAATCCAAGAAGATCTTCGCTCACTTCCAATTACCCAATAGCTGTCATTATCTGGTTGGATATAAGTATTTGGGTTTATTCCATTAATTTTTACAATCCCTGATGAAACTATTGGCACAATTTCAATGTTTGCGTTTGGATCCATATTTAGAACTCCTTGTTCAAATTTCTCCCTTTCTTCATTTTGAATTCCAACAAAGAAATAATCAGGAGCAATATCCGGTATAGATTTTGCAATTTCTCTTTGAAAATTAGTTCCAACTAAAGCTAAGGTTAAAAGTAAAGTTACTCCTAAACCTAGGGACATAATTGTTATTGGTGTAATACTTTTAGTTTGAGTAATATTTTTAATTGACACATTTAAGGAGATATTTGAATTAGATTTAATTTTTTTAAGAAAAAATACAATAACTTTTGAAAGTAAGAAAAATACAATTAAACAAACAAAAAATGCCCCAAAGTAGCCAAAACTGTAAGAAGGTCTTTCAGAACCTACTGTGAATAATAAAACTAAAATTGAAAGCAAAATAAAACTTAAAGCAATTGATCTTTTAGAATAATAAAACTGTAAGTTTTGAAATACATTTCTAAATAAGTTTGATGCTTTAACTTGATCAATTGAGTTGATTGTTGGAATAGAAAAAATTATAAGAACTAAAAATCCCACTAAAAATATCTTTATAAAATTAACGATAGAGAATGCAGGATAAACATTTAAACCTAACCCATCAGATAAATACCTATCAGCAATTGGAACGATTAAAAAACTAGAACAGTACGAAATCACCGTAACAACAAATAATAAGATTAATAGTTGTAAGTAATAAAGTATTTTAATATTGCCCGAATAAAATCCAACCGCTTTTCTTACAGCAATCGACATATTGTTTTGATTGATAAATGATAGCAATGTATTTGCAATTCCAATTCCTGCAATTAACATTGCACTTATTGATACAAGAGACAAAAATTGAGAAAAATTATTAATAATCCTTTTTAAACCACTTGCAGAATTTTCAGGATACCTAAGTTTAACTTGTTGATCATCTTTAAATATATTTTCAATTTTTTTTTCAATTTTTTCAGGATTATCATTTGAATTAAATTTTACTTTATATTCATAGTTTAAAAAGCTTCCAATACCATTTAATTTTAATATCTCCAAAGTTTGCTTTCCTGCTAATGCCCAGTCACCAAATGCTACAAATCCACTTACATCAGGTACTGATTTTATAATTCCAATGACAGTAAAATTTTGATCTTGAACTTTTACTTGTTCATTTATTTCTATATTTAAAGTTTTTGATAGACTTTCATTAATTAAAATAGTGTTTGACTCTACTTGCATTCGTTTATAAGCCCCTTTGGGCTCATAAACAACTTCTCCATATAACGGGTAATTTTCATCAACAGTTTTAATTCTTGTAAATAATGATTTATTTTTTTCTCTGCCTACCGTTGAAAGCATAGTGCTAAATTCAATCATTTGCGAAATTTTTGCAAATTCCTTAACTTTGTTAACTAAATCAAGATTTCCTTGATTACGATTATAATCTATTTCTAAATCTCCTCCCAAAAGAGCTTTAGCATTATTATTTAGTTCTTTTTTTAAACTATCTTCAATAGTGAAAATTGCACTTAATATAAATAGACTAATAAATAAAGTAACAATAATACTTGATATTTTTTTATAATTTCTGCTTAGATCTTTTAGGGCATACTTAAAAATTAAATTAAATTCAGAATGATTATTTAATTTTTCCATCTTTAATTTTTATTTTTCGTTTAGCTTTATTTGCAAGTTTTGGATCATGGGTTACCATGATTAAAGAGGAGCCTTCTTCTTTTACATATTTAAATAATATATCAGAAATCATTAATGAGTTTTCAGTATCTAAGTTCCCAGTTGGTTCATCTGCTAGTATCAAATCTGGTTTCATAGCAATTGCTCTTGCAATCGCTACACGTTGTTGTTCTCCACCTGATAATTGACTTGGAAGATTATTAAAACGGTGCTTCAGACCAAATCGCTCTAATAATAACTTTGCTTCCTTTTCAGGATTTTTAAATCTATTAAGTTCTAAAGTTAAGGCAACATTTTCAACAGCACTATAATTTGGAATTAAGTAAAAAGACTGAAATATAATTCCAATGTTTTTTTTTCTAATTTCAGAGACCTCATCTTCATTTAAATTAGTTATCTCTTGCTCCTGAAAAATTATCTTGCCTGAAGTTGGACGCTCCAAACCTCCAATTAACATAATTAGGCTGGTTTTTCCTGAACCACTTTCACCAACTACGGAAACGGCTTCTTTTTTCTTAATTGTTAAATCTATATCCTTTAAAACACTGATATTATCTTTGCCAGTTTGGTATTTGAGATTTATTTTTTTTAATTTAAGTAGTGTACTCATGAATAAAAGTTTATTTATAAAAATTTTGATAATCTTTCTAGTGCACATAAAGGCAAGTGCAATAGAAAAGGTGCTATTATTTGGGGATAGTTTGATGGCAGGATATGGATTGCCAAAAGAACATCATTTATCTCTAGTTTTACAAAATAATCTTAAGGACGATGGATTAAATATTGAAGTTATCAATGGTAGTGTTTCAGGAAGTACTTCTTCAGGTGGTTTGAATAGAGCAGAGTGGACTTTATCAGAGCCTGGCATTGATTTAATTATTTTGGGCTTAGGGGCAAATGATATGCTTAGAGGAATTCAACCTCTTGAGACAGAAAAAAATTTAGAAGAGATCATTAATATAGCAACTAACAAACAAATCAAGATTGTTATAGCTGGCATGATTGCTCCAACATCTCACGGAATAACATATAAAAAACAGTTCGATGCAATATATCCAAAATTATCTAAAAAATACAATCTACCGTTAATTCCTTTTCTTCTCGAAGGAGTTGCGCTTGATCCAAGTTTAAATCTTCAAGATGGCATTCATCCAAACAAAGAAGGCACAATTATTATTAGTGAAACTTTACAAAAAATTATTAATGAAAATCTATAAGGATATTAATTTTTAATTTTTTCCATTAAATATAATCCATCAGGGTTTAAAAAGAAAATTTTTCTCATCAATAGAATTAAATATTTTATCTAAGTTTTTTTTTATGAAAATTAATAAATCTTTCTACATTCGATTTATTGAATGTTTTATTTTCCTCAAATGATACTTTTTTTATCGAATATGCATTACTTTTAGTTGCTCTAGATTGGATAGTAACATTACCTTTATAAAGTTTAAGTTTAACAGATCCATTTACTTTGTTTCTGTTTAGGTCAACAATTTTTTGAAGTTTAAATCTTTCTTTAGAGTACCAATAACCGTTATAAATTAGTTCAGCATATTTTGACATGATAGAATCTTTTTTATGCATTGTTTCTTTATCAAGTGTTACAGACTCAATTGCTCTATGAGCGTTTATCAATAGTGTACCACCTGGAGTTTCATAAACTCCTCTAGACTTTATTCCAATAAATCTATTTTCTACTAAATCAACTCTACCAATTCCATTTTTTCCTGCTAATTGGTTAAGTTTTTCTAAAAGTTTAGATGGAGATAGTTTTTTTCCATTGATTCCAATTGGATCACTATTTTTAAAATTAATTGTTATAAGTTTTGTTTTATTTGGAGCTTTTTCGGGAGAAATTGTTCTTTGAAAGATAAATTCAGGTGCTGGTTTTTTTGGATTTTCTAAAACTTTTCCCTCTGTTGATGTATGAAACAAATTATCATCAACTGAAAATGGTGGTGCGCCTTTTTTATCTTTTGGAATAAGTATTTTATTTTTTTTTGCATAATTAATTAGATCAGTTCTAGATTTAAGTTTCCAAATTCTCCAAGGAGCTATTATTTTTATTTTTGGTCCAAAATAATGATATCCAAGTTCAAATCTTACTTGATCATTTCCTTTACCTGTAGATCCATGGGAAACTGCATAAGCTTTAAATTTTTTAGCAATTCTAATTTGATCTTTTGCAATCAAAGGTCTTGCGATAGAAGTTCCTAATAAATAAACACCTTCATAAATTGCATGCCCTCTTATCATTGGATAAACATAATCTTTTACAAAAATATCTTTTAAATTTTTTATTATAATTTTTTTTACACCGAGTTTTTTTGCATTTTTAATTATTTTTTTTTTATCAATTTTTTGACCAATGTCTGCTGTATAAGTAATTACTTCAGCTTTATATTTATCTTGTAACCATTTTAAAATTATAGAAGTGTCAAGTCCGCCAGAATAAGCTAAAATAATTTTTTTTTTAGTTAGCTTATTTTTCATTTAAAAGATCAATCGTTGAATTTGCGGAAATAATAATTCTATTTTTGTCACCTTTGTAAGGATGAGATCCATGCAGAAGATAGCTTGGCCAAACTAATAATTTTCCTTCCTCAGCTTTAAAAACATGTGTATCCTTTCTCAGATATTCTGCTCCAAAGTCAGTTTTCCAAGATCCGCCATAAGGCCTTAAAAAATATGTTGATCCATTTGTTATTGAAGAATCTTCTCCTATTTGAACATAATAAACACATGACCAACTATAACCATCATGATTGTGTGGAAATACTACACCTTCTTTATTATATCTTATAAACCAAGATTCATTAATATTAACAGTATACTTTTGATTGTCATTGAAACTATCTATTGATTTCTTATTAGCTATTTTACACATTGAAAGAATAGATTTTCCAATAAATCTAAAAAGTTCTTTTAAATTTTTGTTATCTTCATTATGTAAATCATATTTACTTTGATAAAGATTATAGTTTCCCACATAATCTTTTTCATTTAATTGTGCATTTCCTTCTGGAAATTTTTTTTCATAAGTATTGAAAAATTTTATTAAATCATCTTTGATTTTGTTGTGTTCGTAATTAATGAACTCTCCAATATAAAGTGGCCATAAATTATAAATTTTTTCTGAATTATCTTTCATTTTTAATAATATTAAAAATTATGAACAATTTTTTTTTGCAGCAGTATAAGCTTTTGTAAATCCCATTAAGGAATAATGATCAATTGTTTGAGATCCAGATTGATTATATCCAGTAATCATTATTCTCGATCCTTTTTTCATAGTTTTTATCATTTTTTTTTCTATTTTATTTTCGGCTATCCAAGCAAATCCATCTTTTGCTATATTAAATTTATATTTATGCTTTCCCGATTTTGCTCTGATTGTATTTTGAGTGTTGTATTCATAACCTGATGTAGCGCTTATTTCATCATTAATTTTATCATTTGGTCTAAAACTTACAAATAATCTTGCTTCTCTTGTAAGTCCTTTAGGTGACTGTAGAACTGGTTTAGATTGAGCAAAACAAATTTTTTCTGAATTGCTAATTAAAAGCATTGCTTCCCAATCTTTAAATTTTCCAATTTTTTTTAAATTTTCTGCATTAGCAAAAGATGTAGAAAAAATTAATAATAATAATATTTTTTTTATTAAGGACATGGGTTTGTAATTAATTTGTGTACATCGTTAATTTCATTTAAAATTTCATTTGTTAATTTTACGTTTACACTTTCTATATTAGTTTTCAACTGTGCTATTGTTGTTGATCCTACTATTACAGATGTCATAAAACTTTGAATTTCACAAAATTTAATACTCATTTGTGCAAAATCTAAGTTATAATTTTTAGCAATTTGGTAGTATTCTTCAATAGCTTTTGAGGCATTATTAGTTTTATATCTTGAAAAATAATCTCCAAATAATTCCATTCTTGATCCTTTAGGCATTTTACTGTTTCTATATTTTCCAGATAAATATCCAAAAGCCAGAGGTGAGTAAGCTAATAGTCCACTTAATTCTCTAATTGAAATTTCTGCTAAACCTATTTCGTATGTTCTGTTCAGTAAATTATAGGGGTTTTGAACCGACATAACTCTTGGTAAACTTTGATTATTTGATATTTCTATAAATTTAGATAATCCCCAAGCAGTTTCATTTGATAAACCTATATATCTTATTTTTCCTTCGCGAACTAAAACATCAAGTGAATTTAAGATTTCTGCAAAATTATTCCATTCTTTACTATCTTTATGTTCATAGCCCAACTTTCCAAAAAAATTTGTGTTTCGTTCTGGCCAGTGAAGTTGATATAAGTCAATATAATCAGTTTTTAATCTTTTTAGACTTTCTTCTACTGCAACATTAATATTTTTTTTACCATACTGATTTTTTCCTTCTCTGATCCAAGAAAGCCCAGGTCCAGAAATTTTTGTTGCAAGAATTATTTTATCTCTTTTTTTTTTAAGACTAAACCAATTTCCAATTATTTCTTCTGTTTTGCCATATGTTTCTTTTTTTGCAGGTATAGCGTAAAGTTCTGCTGTATCAAAAAAATTTACTCCTTTTTCAAAGGCATAATTCATTTGTTCAAAAGCCTCTTCTTCAGAATTTTGTTCTCCCCAAGTCATAGTGCCCAAACAAATAGTACTTACTTTAAGATCTGTATTTCCTAGTTTTTTATAATTCATTTCAATATTAAATATTTTTTTATGCTATTTATGATACCTTGAATTAATAGTAAAAGGCTATTATATAAATGTTATGGAATTTAATAAGGAAAATATTTTAAATAAAGTAAAAGCAGCTCAGCAAACAACTGTTGTAATGGATGAAGGCTTAAGAGCCTACATGTTAAAGGTTTATAACTATATGGCTACAGGAGTTTTGCTAACAGGAATTATAGCACTTATTTCATTTAAAATGTCAGTTGTTGCAGATGCAAGTGGAGCTATTGTAGGATTTACAAGTTTTGGAAATGCACTTTTTTTTTCAGGACTTAAATGGATAGTGATGTTAGCGCCTCTAGGAATAGTTTTTTATATGAGTTTTGGGATTAATAAAATGAGTTCAGCAAAAGCTCAGACTGTTTTTTGGATTTTTGCTGCTTTAATGGGTCTTTCATTATCTTGGATATTATTAGTATACACAGGCGTTAGTGTTGCAAGAGTGTTTTTTATTACTTCTGCTACATTTGGCACAATGAGCATTTATGGCTATACAACAAAAAGAGATTTAACAAAACTTGGTTCATTTTTATTTATGGGTTTAATAGGAATAATCATTGCATCATTAGTTAATATTTTTTTAAAATCTTCAATGATGTATTTTGTTATTTCAATTCTGGGGGTATTAATATTTGTAGGACTTACCGCATATGATACCCAAAAAATAAAAAATATGTATTCTGCTTCAGATAGTGGAGAGTTAATTGGTAAAAAAGCTATAATGGGTGCTTTAACTTTATACTTAGATTTTATTAACTTATTTATAATGCTTTTAAGACTTTTTGGTCAAAGAAGATAATTTAAATTTTATAATTTTTTCCAATCAGTACTAATTATTAAATTTTTTAAATTGTAAGAATTTTTAATAATTTTACCACCAGAATCTGTAATAAAATATTTTAAATTTTTATTAATTGGTTTGAAGCTTTTACAGATTTTGTACATAGCTCCTTCCGAAGAATTTTTAAAGACACTAAAACCAATGTGTTTACTTGAAATGTTTAATCCATAATCTTTCCATGAGCCCTGAGATACCATCTGCGCATATAGATCTAAAATAATTTTTAATTCTTTTTTTTCAAAAAAACTTTTTTGTTTTTTTTCAGAATTTGAATTATTTATTATTAATTTTATGTTTTTATTCATTTATTTTGTATTTGTTTATTAGTGAAATTTGAAAAGCAGTGAAAATAAATGTTATTGGTAACATTCCCCAAACTTTAAAATTTACCCAAAACTCCTCAGACTGTGTTCTCCAAATAATTTCATTTAAAATTGCTAGTCCAAAAAAGAAAAACATCCATCTATTGTTTAAAATTTTCCAACCTTCATCATTTAAAGGTAAAGATTTTCCTAGTATTTTTTTTAAAACAGGTTCATTTGTAAAGTATTTTCCAAAGAATAATGCTAGAGCAAACAAAATATTAATTATGGTAGGCTTCATATAAATAAACATTGGATTATCAAAATAAATAGTTAACCCACCAAACAGCGATATTAAAATACCACTTAATAGTGGAATATAAGGAACTTTTCTTTCTAAAATCCATACAAATAGAACTGAAATTATTGTTGCTATAATTAGTGGTGGTATAGCTATTTTTAAATTTTTATCGCTTGTATAATAAAAATAAAAAAATACAACTAGGGGTCCGATATCAGTGACAAATTTTGTAAAAGATTTATTCACTGCTACATATTAACAGATTAAAGAAACTTTCATATTTTTTTATTGATTTTTTTAAACAAATATCCATATTTAAGTTGTGAGTATTCAAAAAGCAAAATTCTCAATAGGTGATGTAGTAAAGCATAAGCACTTTGATTTTAGAGGAGTGATTTATGATGTAGATTTTGAATTTAATAATTCAGAGGAGTGGTATGAATCTATACCTAAAAATGTGAGACCAAAAAAAAATCAACCCTTCTATCATCTTTTAGCAGAAAATGATGAAGTAACCTATGAAGCTTATGTGTCAGAACAAAATCTTTTAGTAGATGATTCTGACGAGCCAATTAAACACCCTTTAATAAATGAAATTTTTTCAGGAAAAAAAGGATCTACTTACTTTAAGCCATCTAACTAGCTTCTAGTCATTATTTAAACACAATTATTTCAAAACTTAGACACAACAAACTAATATATTAAATATTATTCTGATCAAGGGTACTACTGTTTCCCTTATTTATCTCCCTCAAAAGTATTCTTGATCGGAATAATTTTTAAAAAAAAATCTAAAATATAATTATTTAATATATATAGTTTCAATATGTTAAATTTTTTTGAACCAAATAGAATTTTTGCCATAACATCTAAAGCCCCAAAATATGTTTTTTTTATTTTTATTTTAGTACTGATTATTGGATTGGTCGAGGCTTTAGTTATTTCTCCCGAAGATTATATCCAAAGTCATTCGGTAAGAATAATGTATGTTCATGTTCCTGCAGCATGGATATCAATAGGGATTTTTTCAATAATTTCAATTTTATCATTTGGAATTTTATTATTAAAAATAAAAAATTTTTCATTAGTTGCAAAAAGTTTGGCTCCGTCTGGTTTAGTATTTAATATTATTGCTTTGGTTACAGGCTCTATATGGGGGAAGCCAACCTGGGGGACTTGGTGGGCTTGGGATGCAAGGATTACTTCTATGTTAATTTTACTTTTATTTTATTTAATTTATATTTTGGCATGGAGAATTTTTGAAAATACAAATCAAGTTAATAAGATTACATCTTTTATAGCAATATTAGGGCTAATAAATGTGCCAATAATTAAATTTTCAGTTGATTGGTGGTCAACATTACATCAGCCTGCTTCGATTAATCTACTATCTGAAACTTCAATTCATTCATCTATGCTGATTCCTTTATCAATAATGACTGCGGCATTTACTCTTTTTGCACTTTTAATATTTTTGATGAAATATAATACAGAACTGATAAAAATTAAAAATAAAGGACTTGATAGATTATGATTAACGAAATTATTTCAATGAATGGTTATGGAGCGTATGTTTGGTCTGCTTTTTCTTTTACATTGATTAGTTTTGCAGTTTTATACACAGTAATTAAAATACAGCTGGTTAAAGAACAAAGAAAAATTAAACAAAAATTTGCTATATTAAATTACAAAAAAATTAAAATTGCCAAAACACAAAATATATATAGAGAAATATTAGATAATACTTCTATTTCCAAAATTTAACTTTAAAATTAATGTATGGTAAAAAAGTTAAGTTAAGAGCAATTTTTTTATTATTTTCTATTGTTATAGTTATTTTAGCAGTTTTTTTAGTTTTAAAAACTTTAGAAGAGGATGTTGTTTACTTCATTTCACCAACTGAAATAAAAAATCTTCCAGAAATAAATACTAAAAAAATAAGAATAGGTGGAATGGTAAAAAAAGATTCAATCAAGACAACTTCTGATCAAATTAATTTCATAATTACTGATTTTAAAAGTGAAATTAATGTAAGTTTTTCGGGATCGGTTCCAAATTTATTTGCTGAAGAAAAAGGAGTAGTTGCGGAAGGTTTTTTAAAAGATCGCAATTATTTTGATGCTACTAAAATTTTAGCAAAACATGATGAGAATTATATGCCTCCAGAGGTAAAAGAATCATTACAGGCTAAATAAATGTTGTTAAGTCAATTGGGATTTTATTCACTAATATTAGGTTTGTTATTATCTTTTATTTTATTAATTTTTTCATATAAAAACCTTTTCACAAAAGATATTAATTTAAAAAAAAATATATATTATATTTCTTTTCTTCAATTTTTTTTAGTTATACAAAGTTTTTTTTGTTTAATTTATAGCTTTATAGTTTCTGATTTTTCTAATGAAACTGTTTATAATAATTCACATACAACAAAACCTTTTTTTTATAAAATTTCTGGTACATGGGGCAATCATGAAGGCAGTTTATTACTTTGGTTACTAGTATTAACTTTATTTATATTTTTATTTTTAATTTTTTCTAAGGAACAGCCAAAAAAGTATAGATTGTTAACTTTACTATTTCAGCAAATTATAATTATAGGTTTTTTCTTATTTGTATTGTTTGCCTCTAATCCATTTAATTATTTGTTTCCAATTCCAAAAGAAGGTTTAGGTTTAAATCCTATTTTGCAAGATCCTGCTCTAGCAATTCATCCACCAATTTTATATTTAGGTTATGTAGGATCTTCAATAATTTTTTCCTCATCACTTTCGGCACTAATATGTAAAAATGTAAATAGTAATTGGGCGAGACATATTAAATTGTGGATTTTTTTATCTTGGACATTTTTGACACTAGGAATCATGATTGGATCTATATGGGCATATTATGAGTTAGGATGGGGAGGTTTTTGGTTTTGGGACCCAGTTGAAAATATATCCCTTATGCCGTGGCTTTGTTTAACAGCACTTTTACACACAATTGTTGTTTTAGAAAAAAGACAAGTTTTAAAATTGTGGACATTAATATTATCTATTGCAACATTTACTTTTAGTATGACTGGAACTTTTTTAGTTCGATCAGGAATTTTAAATTCAGTTCATACATTTGCAAATGATCCAACAAGAGGATTGTTTATTTTAATATTTTTGTTCGTATTAATTTTACTTTCTTTGCTAATTTTGTTTTTGTATCAACCTAAAACTTCAAATTTACAAAAAAAATTTTTTTTTCTAAGTAAAGAAACTTCAATTCTGGTTAATAATTGGTTTATGATATATTTTTTATCAGTAATTTTTATTGGAACCACTTATCCAATTTTTTTAGAAGTTTTGACTAATGCAAAAATTTCTGTTGGACCTCCCTTTTATCAGAAATTATTACTTCCTTTTCTAATTTTTTTTTTAATATTTATGTCCTTTGGCCCAAATTTAAAATGGATTAAAAGTAGTTTTAAAAAAATTAAATTTAAACAAATATTTCCTTTTATAATTTCTATCATTATTTCTTATTTAATAATTATAAAAACAAATTCAGAACATTTATTTTCAACAATCTTATTTGTTAGTGCATTTTATTTGTTTTTTACTGCCTCAAGAGATTTAATAAAAAAGGAAAATCATCTATCACAAAAAATTTCTCATTTTGGATTTAGTTTATTAGTTTTAGCTATTTTACTAAACTCAGTTTTTGCAGATGAATTTTCTGCAAACATGAAAATTGGTGAAGAAATTAAATTTAAAAATAGTTTTATAAAATTTAAAAAAATAGAAACATATGAAGAAAAAAATTATAAATCTATAGTTGCAGATTTTGAAATTGAAGATAAAAAAAAAATTATAAATTTAAAACCTGAAATTAGAATTTATAATCAACCCAATATCTTGACAAGCGAGGCAGATATAAAGGTATCTTTTTTTTCGGATAAATTTTTAGTTATGAACCTTTTAAAAGATGATGATTTTTTTAATGTTAGATATCAAATTAAACCATTTATGCTTTGGATTTGGATTTCAGGTTTACTTTTAGCGATAGGTGGTTTTTTGGGATTAATTCGAAAATTTAAATGAAAAAAAATATTATATATTTAACAACAAGTTTGTTTGCTGCTTTTATTTTTATTTTATTTTATATTGGTCTTGAAAAACCAAACACATATATACCCAACCAAAATAATAAAAAGATAATTCAATTTTCTGGCGAAGATTTATTTACAGGATTAAAAATTAATTCTAACGATATAATTTCAAAAAATAAATTTATAATCATTAATATTTGGGCATCGTGGTGTTTACCTTGTAGATCAGAACATACAAATCTTATGGATTTAAAAAATATTTATAATGTCACTTTAATTGGTCTCAATTATAAAGATAAATCTTTAAATGCTAAAAAATTTATAAATGAACTTGGTAATCCCTTTGAAAATATTTTAACAGATCCAAATGGAATTATATCAATTGAAATTGGAGCTTATGGTATTCCTGAAACATTTATTATTAATTCAGAAAGCAAAATTATAAAAAAATTTATAGGACCATTAACTAAGAGAAATATTAAAGAAATTAGTGAAATAATAAAACAATGAAATATTGTAAATTTTTTTTAATTATAATTTTTTTTATTTTAATTTTAGAAGAAAGTTTAAAAGCAAATAATAACATTTTATTAGTTGATAAAATTTCTAAAAATTTAAGGTGTTTAATTTGTCAAGGACAGTCTATTTATGACTCTCAATCAGATTTTGCAATTAGTATGAAATTATTAATTAAAAAAAAAATTAATGAAGGTCAATCCGAAAAACAAATATATGATTTACTAAAAAGTAAATATGGAGCATGGATTGTTTATGATCCCGAAATAAATGAAAAAACTCTAGTATTATGGATATTTCCATTGATTTTATTTATTTTTGGAGGAATCTTGATTATAAGAAAAGTGTTTATAAATTAATTTATATTAAATAAACTTAAGTTTATTAGATTAATAAATGAAAAAAATTATAGCTATTGTAATATTTATTTTACCCCTTGTATTTATTTTTCCGGTAAAAAGTAATGAGGTAAAAAAAAATCCAAGTGATCATGAGTTTAGTTTTTATACTGGCATGTTTGATTTTAGTGATGATGGTCAAAGAGCAGCTTTATTTGGAATACAACATCAAAATGAAAATTTAACAAGAAATAGTTTTTTGGGAACAATTTCACCTATTACTGGATTTATTTTAACTGAAAATAATGCCCAATATTTTTATAGTGGCATACAAGCGCAGTATAAAATAGGTAAACTTAATGTAGTTCCAAGTTTTACCCCAGGTTTATATGGAAAAGGAAATGGTAAAGATCTAGGTCATATTGTTGAATTTAAAAGTGAAGTTCAATTATCTTTTGATTTATTTTCTAATAGTGAACTAGGTTTTTCTTATAATCATATTTCTAATGCAAGTTTAGGTAAAAAAAATCCTGGAGCGAACAGTTACATGTTCAATTTTATTAAACAGTTTTAATAAAATATATTATGAATCTTCAGAATTGTTATAATTTTGATGATTTTAGAAAATTAGCAAAAAAAAAATTACCATCACCAATTTTTCATTATATTGATGGAGCTGCAGATGATGAAATTACATATCGTAGAAATACATCTTCTTTTAATGATGTTGATTTAGTTCCCAATATATTAAAAGGAGTTGAGAATGTAGATCTGTCAACTACAATATTTGATAAAAAAATTGACCTTCCTTTTTATTGTGCACCAACAGCTTTGCAAAGACTTTTTCATTATGATGGAGAAAGAGCAGTAGGAAAAGCGGCACAAAAATTTAATACTATGTTTGGTGTTTCATCTTTAGCAACTGTAAGTGTTGAAGAAATAAGTTCATTAATTAATACTCCTAAAATGTTTCAATTTTATTTTCATAAAGACAGAGGTTTAAATGATGCAGTAATGGAAAGAGTTAAAGCAGCTAAATTCGATGTTATGGCATTAACGGTTGATACTATAACTGGTGGTAATAGAGAAAGAGATTTAAGAACTGGCTTTACATCTCCTCCAAAACTTACTCTATCTAGTTTCCTTAGTTTTGCTTTAAAACCTATGTGGGGGATTAATTATTTAACCAAAGGAAAGTTTGAATTACCTAATTTACAGGATCATGTAGATGAAGGTACTAATATATCCACTTCAATTGGAAATTATTTTTCTACAATGCTTGATCAATCTATGAGTTGGAATGATGCTGAAAAACTTTGTTCTCAATGGGGAGGACACTTTGCATTAAAAGGAGTTATGTCAGTTGAAGATGCAAAGCGTGCAGTAGATATTGGATGTACAGGCATTATGGTATCAAATCATGGAGGAAGGCAATTAGATGGATCAAGAGCACCTTTCGATCAACTAGCAGAAATTGTTGACGCTGTTGGAGATAAAATTGATGTAATTTGTGAAGGCGGCATCCAGAGAGGAACTCACATGCTAAAAGCATTATCAATTGGTGCCAAAGCATGTTCAGGTGGGAGGTTATACCTTTATGCACTAGCAGCTGCTGGACAGGAGGGTGTGGAAAGAGCTTTAAATCAATATCGTGCCGAATTAGAAAGAGGTATGAAACTTATGGGATGCACAAAAATAAGTGATTTGAACAGAAATAATTTAAGATTTAGAAACAAATGAATTTAAACGATTGTCATAATTTTGATGATTTTAGAATATTAGCAAAAAAAAAATTACCATCACCGATATTTCATTATATTGATGGAGGATCTGATGATGAAGTTACGTTAAACAGAAATACTGATGCTTTTAATGATTATGACTTAATTCCAAACGTTTTAAACGATGTATCAAATATAGATATGTCTACAACAGTTCTTGGAGAAAAAATTGATTTTCCATTATTTCCTTCTGCTACTGCGATGCATAGACTTTATCATCATGAAGGAGAAAGAGCTTCAGCAAGAGCAGTTGAAAAAATGGGCACAATTTTTGGAACATCAACAATGTCTACTGTTAGCATTGAGGAGATTGGACAAATAAATAGAGGTCCAAAATCGTTTCAACTTTATATTCATAAAGATAGAGGACTTACAGATAATTTAATTGAAAGATGTAAAAAAGCTGGTTTTACTAGTATGTGTTTAACCGTAGATACTGTGGTAGCTGGCAACAGAGAAAGAGATAGAAGAACAGGATTTACAACACCTCCAAAACTAACTCTAAGTAGCTTGTTAAGTTTTGCACTACATCCAGCATGGACCATCAATAATTTAATTCACGAAAAATTTAAATTAGCAAATATTGTTCACATGACTCAAAAGGGAACTAGTATAGATAAATCAGTTATTGATTATATAAATGAACAATTTGATCCTAATATGAACTGGAAAGATGCAGAGTATTGTGTAAAAAAATGGGATGGAGCATTTGCATTGAAAGGAGTTATGTCAGTTGAAGATGCAAAAAAAGCAATCGATATTGGATGTTCAGCTGTAATAATTTCTAATCATGGTGGAAGGCAATTAGATGGTTCAAGAGCACCTTTTGATCAACTGGCAGAAATTGTTGATGCCGTTGGAGATAAAATCGAGGTAATACTTGATGGAGGAGTTAGAAGAGGAACACATGTACTCAAAGCTTTATGTTTGGGTGCAAAAGCATGCAGCTTTGGTAAAGGCTATTTATTTGCTTTGGCAGCCGGAGGGCAGAAAGGTGTAGAAAAAATTTTAGAAAAAATGAAATCAGAAATTAATCGTGATATGAAACTAATGGGTTGTAAAAAACTTAGTGAGTTAAATAATTCAAAATTAATTTATAGAAAATAACATGAAGCTAGCAAAAAATCTTGAAAGACTGGGAACTGAAACTGCTTTCAAAATATTAGCTGAGGCCAAGCAATTAGAAGCACAAGGAAAAAAAATAATTCACCTGAGCTTAGGTCAGCCTGATTTTAAATCTCCAAAACATGTAGTAGATGCAACAAAAAAAGCATTAGATGAAGGCCATCATGGATATGTTCTGCCAAATGGAATAATTGAATGCAGGCAAGCTGTTACTAGAAAAATTAAAAAACTTTACAATGCAGATATTGACCCTGAAAGAGTTATTGTTATGCCTGGTGGAAAACCAACAATGTATTATGCCATCACATTATTTGGTGAACCAGGCGCAGAAATTATCTATCCAGATCCAGGTTTTCCAATATATGAATCAATGATTAATTATACTGGTGCAAAAGCAGTTCCAATTAATATGCTCGAGAATAAGGATTTTTCAATTGATCCAAAAAAAATATTATCGTTAATTAATCAAAATACTCGATTATTAATATTAAATAATCCAAATAATCCTACTGGAGCATTTACAGAAAAAGATAAGATAGATAAGTTAGCAGAAGGTTTAAAAAAATTTCCAAATGTTGCAATTTTAAGTGATGAAATTTATAGCAGACAAATTTTTGATGAAAAAAAAATGCCAACTTTTTTCGATTATCCTTATTTATATGATAGATTAATTGTTCTTGATGGATGGAGTAAAGCTTATTCAATGACTGGCTGGCGTTTAGGATGGGCTGTGTGGCCTGAAAAACTTTTAGAACATGTTATTAAATTCTGTGTAAATAATCATTCATGTGTAAATGCAGCTATTCAATATGGAGCTATTGCAGCCCTAGATGGTCCTGATGACCCAATAAATTTTATGATGGAAAAATTTACCAAAAGAAGAAAATTAATTTTTGATGGATTAAATAGTATTAAAGGAATTGAGTGTAGTTTACCTGGCGGGGCATTTTATGCTTTTCCAAATATTATAGGAACCGGAATGAATGGAAAAGAATTTGCAAAAAAATGTCTTCATGAAGCAGGAGTTGCAATAGTTCCGGGAACATCATTTGGTAAAAAAGCTGTAAATTATGTAAGATTTAGTTATGCAGCTTCCGAAGAGAATATTTCTCAAGCACTAGAAAATATTAATAAAATGCTAAGTTAATATAGTATATTTTACTATATAATTTTTATATTATTTTAACAAATGAACGAACAAGTACAAAAAGAATTAAAGAAAATATTTAATGGTAGATTCTCAACTTCAGAGTCTACAAGGGCAAATTATGCTCGTGGTGAAGATACTTATGATCCTATTTTATCTCAGGCAGTAGTTTTTCCAGAAACGAATCAAGAAGTTTCAAAAATATTAAAATTATGCAATGAACATAAAGTTCCAGTTGTTCCATTTGGCACAGGAACATCTTTGGAAGGCAATGTAGTAGGTAATGAAAATGGCATTACAATTTCTTTAGAAAAAATGAATAAAGTGCTTAGTGTTAATGCAGGTGATTTTGATTGTAGAGTTCAAGCCAATGTAACTAGAAAACAACTAAACGAATATTTAAGAGAAGACGGTGTTTTTTTCCCAATTGATCCAGGTGCTGATGCTGCGCTTGGTGGAATGGCAGCAACTTCCGCTTCAGGAACTATGGCGGTAAAATACGGAACAATGCGTACGATAGTAACAGGATTAACAGTTGTTTTAGCTAACGGAGAAATTATTAAAACAGGAGGTAGAGCAAAAAAATCTTCCGCAGGATATAATCTAACAAATTTATTTATTGGTTCTGAAGGAACATTAGGAATTATAACTGAGGTACAATTAAGGTTATCTCCAATTCCAGAAAATATTATGAGTGCAGTGTGTTATTTTCCCGATCTAGATTCAGCCGTTTTAACATCCCAAGAAGTAATTCAATATGGGGTTAATATTGCAAGAATTGAAATGTTAAATAAAGATCAAATGGAAATAAGTATTAAATATTCAAAATTAGAAAATATTAAAGCTTCACCAACTCTTTTTTTTGAATTTCACGGAAGTGAGGAGTTAAATAAAGAAGCAATAAAAATTGTTGAAGAATTATCAAAAAATAATGGAGGTGGTAATTTTCAGTGGGCGGAATCAATTGAAGAAAGAAACAAGTTATGGAAGGCACGACATGATGTTTATTATTCAGTTAAAGCCCTAGGTAATAATATGAAAGTATATTCTACAGATATATGTGTTCCAATTTCAAAACTTGTAGAATGTGTTTCTTGGGCTGAAAAGCACGTTAAAGAAAATGGTTTAATAGCACCAATGGTTGGTCATGTTGGGGATGGTAATTTTCACTCTATTATTTTGTATGATCCTAAAGATAAAGAAAAACAAAAACTAATAAGAGATTATAGTGATAAACTTATTCAAAAAGCTTTAGAACTAGAAGGTACAATAACAGGAGAACATGGAATTGGTTTGCAAAAAAAACATTATTTATTAAAACAGCATCCGGACAGCTTGCCAGCAATGAAATCAATTAAAAGAAGTATGGATCCAAACAATATAATGAATCCTGGAAAAGTTTTTGATCTAAATTAAAATATACAATCCATAATTGTATTTATGTTCAAAGTGGGCATATTTTTTAAGACTCTTGCTGAGTTATATGCTTAAATAATCTTAGTTAATTAACTAAGAGGGGAAAAAATGATTAAAGAAAAAAAATCAAAAAAGGTAAGTAAATTACCTTCAAGACGTAAGTTCTTTAAAGCTGCTGCTGCTACAGGTGTTGCTGCAGTTGCATTAGCTTCATGCGATCAACAAAAAGCATCAGGTCCAGCAGTAGTAAAGGATAGAATAGAAGTTTCTATGGTTGCTACTTGGGGAAGAGATTTTCCAGGTCTAGGTACTGGCGCACAAAGATTTGCAGAAAGAATAGGCGAAATGAGTGATGGACGTATACAAGTTACTTATTATGCTTCCGGGGAAAGAGTAAAAGCATTTGACTCATTTGATGAAGTTGCATCAGGTAACTCACAAATGTACCATGCCGCAGACTACTACTGGGTTAAAAAACACCCAGCTTTTGGATACTTTACAGCAAGTCCATTTGGTCTTACTTACTCTGAATTTAACGCTTGGATACACTTTGGTGGAGGGCAAGAGCTTTGGGATAAATTAACAGATGATTATGGAACTCAAAGTTTTATAGCTGGTAACACAGGTGTACAAATGGGTGGTTGGTTTAACAAAAAAATTGAATCAGCTAACGACTTAAAAGGTTTAAAAATGCGTATGCCTGGTTTAGGAGGGCAAGTTATTGGAAAACTTGGAGCATCTCCAGTTTCACTTCCTGGAGGACAAATTTATGAAAACCTTGTTTCAGGAGCAATTGATGCAACTGAATGGGTAGGTCCTTGGAATGATGAAGCTATGAAGTTCCATGAAGCTGCTAAATACTATTACTATCCTGGTATGCACGAACCTGGTTCTGCATTAGCATGTGGTGTGAATAAATCATGGTTTACAACTTTATCAAAATCAGACCAATTGCTAATCAAAACTGCTTGTGCTTGGGCAGATGAACTAACAATGGCTGAGTATAATGCAAAAAATGGTGCAGCATTAGCTCGTTTAATAAACGATCACGGTGTTCAATTAGAGAAGTTCAACGATGAAGTTTACGACGCCTTTGCTCAAGGAGCAAAAGAAGTTTATGCAGAAGTTGAGGCACATAGTGAGCTAGCTGCTAAAACTCATGCAAGTTTTTTAAAAGCTCGTAAAGAGATTGGTTCTTGGACTAACTTGTCAGACTCACCATACATTAGTCAAAGAAACAGAGCTTTAGGAATATAATAATACTTAAAGTTTGAGTAAATTTTAAAAATTAAGGGGCCCTTTTAAAGGGCCCTTTTTTTGATAAAATCCACAAAAAAGTTTTTGGTTTATGTTTACAAAAGATAATTTACCGATATCAATTAGAATATTTAGTTATTCAATATTGGCTTTTACTTTAGTTTTTTTAATCAATAACGTTTTAACAGTTTGGCTTGATTGGCCTGGTATTAAAAAATTATTTTCACAATTTGGGTTATTTGGATTTAGAAGATTAAGTACACCTCTAGAAGTTCTATCGCTAACTCTTGCTTTTATACAATTACTTTTTTATTTTATATCAATATTATTAGTATATTTTTATGTTCGAAAATCTATAGAACAAACTTTAGAAACTGACGCAGAAATTCTTACTAAAATTGCAGGTTATATTATTAGATCATCATTCTGGGCAGTTTTAATTTTAGGCATTGTAGATTTTATAATTTCATTTATGGTTGTTGAAAAATTATTTAATGAAACTATAAAATTTAAATTAGTTAATCCATCATTTAGAATTACATTTATTCATTTTCCTTTAGTATTAATTTCATTTATAATTGGATATTTTACTAGATCAGTAGGTTTTATTTGGTTAGCAGTTCTTGTTGTTGGTAGCGAATTTGCAATTGTTTTATCTAGATTTATATTTAATTATGAACAAGCTTTTCAAGGAGATTTAGTTCGTTTTTGGTATGCCGCACTTTATCTTTTTGCCAGCGCATATGCTTTAATGCACGAAGGCCATGTTCGAGTTGATGTTTTGTATACTGGTTTTAGTGAAAAAAGAAAAGCGTGGACGAACTCAATTGGATCTTTGGTATTAGGAATTCCACTTTGTCTTATAATTATATTTTTAGGAATGGGTGGTAAAGCGAGCATTATTAATGGTCCTGCTCTTTCCTTCGAAATTACTCAGCAAGGTTCCAATGGATTGTATTTGCTATACTTAATGGCAATTTATTTGGCTGTATTTGCTGTAAGTATGCTAATCCAGTTTACCAGTTATTTTATGAGTAGCAGTCATAAAATTTTAAATAATTAAATTATGGAACATTTTTTTTTAGCTTTACTTGTATTAATAATGATAGCGACATTAGCATCAGGTTTTCCAGTAGCTTTTGCATTACCCGGCTCAGCCATTATTTCAATAGGTCTTGCAGCTTTTGTTGGTTATTTATTTGCAGGAGACCCGAGTGCTTATTTTGCTACAGATGGACCAATAGAATGGTTGACAGCAGGTATTACGAATTTTAGGAGCAACTATTGGGATGTAGAAACTGATACTTTAATTGCAATACCACTGTTTATTTTTATGGGTATTATGTTGCAAAAATCTAAAATAGCAGAGGATCTTTTAGTTACAATGGGGCAGTTATTTGGCCCTATTCCTGGAGGACTGGGTATTTCAGTAATTTTTGTTGGAGCTTTACTAGCAGCAACAACAGGCATTGTTGGAGCAACAGTAATTGCAATGGGTTTAATTTCATTGCCCACAATGTTGAATAATAATTATGAGAAAAGTCTTGCTAGCGGAATTGTATGTTCATCTGGAACACTTGGTCAAATAATTCCTCCATCAATTGTTTTAATTATTATTGCTGATCAATTGGCTAGTGCCGCTGATGTAGCAAATACAATGAGACAGTCAGATTATAAATTATTTACTGGTGAGTTTAATATGCCTGGTGCATTTAGAGTGGGATCAACTAGCGCTGGAGATATGTTTCTTGGAGCACTATTACCCGGATTAGTACTGGTTGGTTTGTATATGATATATGTATTTATATACGCAAGAATAAATCCTAAAGCAGCCCCTCCCGTTCCATTTGAAGGTCAATTCAATTTTAAATTTTTGACAAAAGTTATTATGGTAATAATTCCTCCACTCGCATTAATTTTTGCAGTTCTTGGATCTATATTAATGGGTATAGCAACCGTAAATCAGGCTGGTTCTATTGGTGCAATTGGAGCGACTATGATGGCAGGTTATCGTCTTCATCAAGGTAAAAAAGACGAATACTATCCATTATTAATAGCCATTCTATCAATAATTCCTATTTTTATACTTGCAAAAAATTATAACTTAAATGTTAAAGCTTTAGAAACTAGAGACTTCACTGCAATTCTTTTTGCAGGTTTTTTTACTATAACATTTTTAATTGGTATTATTTGGAGTTTCTGGAGAACTTATAAGGTTGATAATGTTTTAAAAGAGGTTGTTACAGAAACTTGTGTAACTACATCCATGGTTTTTATAATTCTTTTAGGGGCAGCAATGTTAACTTCAGGTTTTAGAGCTTTTGGAGGTGAAGAATTGGTAAGAGATTTTCTACAAGATTTACCAGGAGGATTTTGGATTCAGTTTATTTTTGTAATGGCAGTAATTTTTCTATTAGGTTTTTTTCTAGATTTTATAGAAATTGCTGTAGTTGTTGTTCCTATTATAGCTCCAATACTGCTAGCAGAAACTGGAGCTAACGTAAGTGCTATTTGGTTGGGTGTAATGATTGGTATGAACTTACAAACTTCTTTCTTAACTCCCCCATTTGGTTTTGCACTTTTTTATTTAAAAGGAGTTGCACCTAAATTTATTACAACCTTAAATATTTGGAAAGGTGTTGTTCCTTTTATAATATTACAATTAATAGGACTTGGAATTGTAGGTTTTTATCCAACTTTAGTAAATTACCTACCTGCGAGAACATACTTAACTTCTCATGTAGCTCCGCCTCCAAAGAATCCTAAGCTTCAACATTGTTTACAAGAATACAAGTTTGCTATTTACAATAATGAAGAGCAAAAAATTAAAAATGCTATTACAGATTTTCAAAAGCTCATTCCTTCCAACCTTCCCAAAGATAAAAAAGTCATTTTCGAAGCACATTTTGAAAATGCATTAGAAACTTTTGCATTAGTTAAAAATTTACAAAAAACCGAAGAAGAATATAACTTATTTGCTAAAGATTATAGAGATCTTCATTTTAGTTCAAGAAAGAAACAAAAAAAAATAATAAAAATAGAAAAGAAAATAAAAAAATTAGAGGCTGAAATTAGAAATTTATACCAAGGACAAACCGCTGCAAAAAATAAAATTAATTTGAAAATTGAAAATTACAAATTAGAAATTGATGAATTAACCAAAGCAATTCCTAAAGAATGGAAAGAACGAAATAAAGAATTTAAAATTATTCATAAATCTAAAAATATTCAAACAAATAAATATAGAAAAAATGTTGATCAAGCATATGAAAACTTAAATCAAATTGCAATATTCATCCAAGATCATGAAGAATTGGAAAAACTATCAACAGATGTAAATAAATTAAAAACTAAAATAAATGAAAAAGATTATAAAAATTCAATATCAATAAGTGAAGATCTTTTGAAAAAAATTCGAAAAATTTCAGGAACTGAAGAACTTGCCATTAGATTTGATGACTTAAAATCTTTACTTAATAGTAGTGAATTAGATTCAGAAAAAATAGTAGATCAAAGTTCAAAAACATTTAATTTATATAATAAAGAAATTAAATGGAGAAGCGATGCTAATGAAAATTTACTTTCGAAACTGATGAAATATAATTTAGTTATCAAAGACAATATTGGTTTGCGACTTCAATCTAAATTAACTAAAGATCAGGCAAAATATGTTGCAAGCTGTAACTCTATTCATCGTGATATATCTTTAAATTTCTAATTTAGATAAATGGACAAAAATATTTTACCGATTAAAAAAGCGGTCTTAATATTTTTTGTATTTGCGTGTGGATATTTTATATCTGCACTTTTAAGAGCAATTACTGCAACTTTATCACCATTATTGACTTTAGAATTTAATTTAAGTGCGGGTGACCTAGGATTATTAGCTGGTGGTTATTTTTTGGGATTTGCATCTATGCAAATACCTCTTGGGTATTTACTTGACAGGCACGGTCCAAAAAAAGTTGTTTCGTCATTTTTGTTAATTGCAATTATTGGTACGGTAGCATTTGCTTTGGCTCAAAGCTTTTCTGGTTTACTTATATCTAGAATTTTAATTGGAGTTGGTGTCAGTGCTTGCTTAATGGGACCTTTAACTGGTTACAGAATTTGGTTTGCAGATGAATATCAACAAAGAGCTAACGCATGGATGCTGATGGTGCTTTCAATGGGTTTTGTTTTTTCAACTTTGCCTGTTCAACTTTTATTACCAGTTATTGGATGGAGATGGATATTTGGTTTCATAGCAATATTAGTATTTTTTGTAATAATTCTAACACTGTTTTTTATACCTTCATGGAAAACTGAAGTTAATAACAATTATGAAAATAATACTGGATCTTTATCTGATGTTTGGAAAAATAAATTTTTTAGAAGCACAATTCCTCTTGGTTTATTTAATTATGGTGGAATGGTAGCAATTCAAACTTTATGGGCTGGACCTTGGATGATCAGGGTTGCGGATTACGCCCCAATAAAAAGTGCAACTGGGCTTTTTTGGATTAATACAACAATGTTGGTAGCTTTTTTTATTTTTGGTTACATTTTACCTAAAATTACAAAACTTGGTTTTGATACAATGAGAATAATAAAATTTGGATTACCAATTAGTTATTTATCTTTACTCGCTATTATTATTTTAGGTGAAAATGCAGGTGCAATACATTTTACGATTTATTTACTAACTTCAATTGTACTAACTCTTACACAGCCTGCTGTGGCCTTATCTTTTCCAACTAATTTGGCAGGGAAATCACTTACATCATTTAATTTACTTATTTTTGTAGGTACTTTTATAATGCAGTGGGGTATTGGTTTGATTATTGATCTATCTCAATTTTTTGGAAAAGGAGAAATTCAAAGTTTTCAAATTTCTTTTTTTGTTTATTTAATAATATGTATTTTTAGTTATTTATATTTTTTGCTAAATAATAGAAATGAATAATATTTATATTAAATCATTTTTGTTATTACTTGTAATCTATATTGGTATCACAATTGTTATTTATTTTTATCAAAGAAAACTTTTGTATCATCCAGATTTTAACAGTCATGTAACTGGATATGGATTAAATGAAAAATTTGAAACTATTAATTTTAAAACTTCTGATAATTTTACATTAAAAGGGTGGTTTCATTTAAAAAATCTTAAAAAAAAAACAATACTTTTTTTTCATGGGAATGCAGGCAGTTTAGATAATAGAATAGAAAAACTTAACGCTCTAAGTAAACTTGACATAAATATATTAATAATTGCATGGCGAGGATATAGTTCTAATCCAGGAAAACCAACTGAGACTGGTTTATATAAGGATGCAGAAGCTTCTATAGAATGGTTAATTTCCAAAGGAATATCTAAAGATAATATTATTTTGTATGGTGAATCTTTAGGTACTGCTGTTGCAATTCACAGCGGTCAATTTAATAAATTTGCGGGAATTATCTTAGAGGCACCTTTTACTTCAATGATTGATATGGGAAAAAAATACTACCCTATTTTTCCAGTTGGGTTTCTTCTTAAAGATAAATTTGAAAGTAAAAATAAAATTAAAAATTTAATTTCTCCGATTTTAGTTATGCATGGTAAAAAAGATAATATTGTACCATTTTATATGGGAGAAAATATTTTTAAATTAGCAAAAAATCCAAAATTTAAATATTTTACTGATAATGATGATCATATGATGGATTTTACTCCTGATTTAGTTAAATCTATTGAAAAATTTATAAAAAGTTTAAATTAAGTCACAATTTAAACAAATAGTCTTCTAAATTTTAAAATATAAAAATTTTTTTATGAAAAAATTTTTATATTTGTTTATTTTGTTTTTTTTTACACATGCTCTAGCAGAAGTTGAAGATATTAATTTCAGTAATTATTTTTATATTGGCAAAATGGAATCTTATGACAAGGATTTTACATTATATTTCAAAACTAGAGGAAAAGCTGTTTTAGCAAGAGGAGAAAACTACAATTATATTACAGATTATCCACAAGACCTTTATATTTATGATCATAAAACAAAAAAAGATTTTCCTTTAATTTCTTACGAATGGTTTCCAAGAAAAGCTAAAACAATACTAAGAAGCTATGATTTTCCAGTATTTCCAGAGGATTTTGCTTACTATCTTTTAAGTGATAACAACACATTGATAATGATAAGTGCCATGAAAAATATAAATAAGAATCTACAATTTGATATAAAAAAAAAAAAATTAAAAGCTTACGACAACAAAGGAAAAATGGATTTTATTATTTCTACTTATGCAAAAAAATGTGGATATAAAAATCTAGAAGCAAAATATAGTTGTAATTTATACAAGCCTTTAATTTCAAATAATTTAATTAACTAACTGTAATAAAAGCTTCCGCAAATTGTTCTGCTTTAAATATTTGTAAGTCATCTTCTTTTTCACCTAGTCCTAAAGCAATAATTGGCAACTTATATTTTTTTGCAATTGCAATCAGAATTCCTCCTTTTGCAGTACCATCTAGTTTGGTCATAATTAATCCTGTAATTGGAATTATGTCATTAAATTCTTCAACTTGATTAATTACATTCTGTCCAGAAGTTGCATCTAAAACTAATAATACTTCATGAGGAGCATTTGGATCAACTTTCTTTGTTACATTTGCAATTTTTTTATATTCTTCCATTAAATTTTTTTTATTTTGTAATCTTCCTGCTGTGTCGATTAAAACATGTGTAAATTTATTTTTTATTGCATGATCTACAGCTTTATAAGCAACAGAAGCAGGATCAGAACCCTGTGAAGATTTGATTATTTCAGCACCTATTTTCTTAGCCCAATTTTCTAATTGCTCAATCGCTGCAGCTCTAAAAGTATCTGATGCTGAAAAAATAACTTTATTGCCACTAGAATTTAATATTTTTCCTATTTTCCCTATTGTAGTAGTTTTTCCAACTCCATTGACTCCCGAAACAAGAATAGTATTTAAATCATTTTTATTTTTAAAAAAATTTTCATTTTCTAATGGAGACATTAAATCAATTATATAATTTCTAAGAATTGAATTTACTTCATCAATTTTACTTTTGTTTGGGTCAATCTTTTTTTGGGCAATTATATTCCTAATTTCCTCAGATGCAGAAACACCCACATCAGATTGAATTAAAAAGTCTTCAATTTCATCTAATGTTTTATCATCTATTTCTTTTTTTATAATTATTTCCTTGAGTCCAGAAGTAAAAGTAGATGCACTTTTTTTGAATCCAATTTTAAATTTTTCAAAAATACCCATTAAATTTTTATATCAATTTGGTTTATATTTGAAACAGGTCCGCTCATTGATATATTTTCTTTTTCATCTATGGAAATTGATAGTTTACCCATTTCAAATTCTATATCTGTTTTGTTATTTATTTTGCCATTTATTTTTGCAGAATAAGCAGTTGCGCAAGCTGCAGTGCCACAAGCTTTTGTTAGTCCAGCACCTCTTTCCCAAACTTTAACTTTAATATGATTTTTATTAATTATTTTTGCTAAAGTAACATTACATTTTTCAGTAAATAATTTGTCATTTTCAATTTCTGGACCAATTTTTTCTAAATTAAAATCTTCTATATTATTAATAAAAAAAACAACATGTGGATTTCCGACATTTACTGCAGTACCTCCAAAATATTCTTTTTTGTTTTTATCAATAATTTTATAATTTAAATTATTTGTATTTAATTTTTTTAATAAAGGAATTTCATTCCATTTAGTTTTTGCTGTACCTATTTTTGTTTCTACTAATTTTTCTCCTAAAACTTTTGATTCTAAATTTCCAGTTTCAGTTTCTAGTGTAATTTTATTTTTTTTCATTTCTCTTGATAATAAATAAGCCACACATCTGGTTCCATTTCCACATGCACCTGAAGTACTTCCATCTGAATTATAAAATTCTAGACTAGCGTCAATTTTTAAATTTTTTTTTACAAATATAAGTTGATCGCAACCAATAAAATTTCTATCACATATTTTTTTAATTTGATCTTTAGTTAACTTAATTTGATTTTGTCTCTGATCAATAATTACAAAATCATTTCCTAAACCATCCATTTTATAAGCTTTGAATTCCATATATTTAAATACTTAACTTATTTATTGACTTTTTGAACCTCTATTATAATTTGTTGCCGTTTCCGCAAAAAACAGCATTTTGCGGTGTCTTTGGCAACAAAGAGATCGACACCAGTCTGCGAGGGTTCGCCCACTGGTGCAATAGCTGTTGGACGAAATTATGTTTGAAAATTTGACAAATAAATTTGAAGAAGTTTTTTCTTCTCTAAAAAAAGCACCATCACTTGATGAAAAACAAGTTGATGAAGGTCTAAAGGGTATTAGGCAAGCCCTTTTAGAGGCAGATGTTTCACTTAATGTTGCTAAAGATTTTATTGAAAACGTTAAGCCAAAAGCTTTAGGTCAGGAAATAATTAGATCTACTTCGCCGGGTCAAATGGTCATAAAAATAGTTTATGATGAATTAGTAAAATTACTTGGTGAAAAAAATGAAGATATAAATTTAAATGCTGTTCCACCTGTTCCAATGATGTTAGTTGGGCTCCAGGGCTCTGGTAAAACAACTACAACTGCAAAATTAGCAAAATTTCTAGAAAAAAATAAAAAAAAGAAAATTATGATGGCAAGTCTTGACGTTTATAGACCTGCAGCCCAAGAACAACTCAAATCTCTTGGAGAACAAAATAGTATTTTAACATTGCCAATTATTGAAGGACAATTACCAGACGATATTTGTAGAAGAGCAATTAGTGCAGCAAATCTTAATGGTGCAGATATAATTTTATTTGATACAGCGGGAAGAACCCAAATTGATCTCCAAATGATGAGTGAGATTAAAGAGATAGAAAATATAATTAAACCATCAGAAATATTTCTTGTTGCAGATTCTTTAACAGGACAAGTAGCTGCTGAAGTAGCAAAAGAATTTAAAAATACAGTTAATCTTACAGGCATCGTTCTGACAAGAGCTGACGGAGATGCAAGAGGTGGAGCTGCAGTCAGTATGAAATATATTTCAAATGTTCCTATTAAATTTTTAGGTATTGGAGAAAAAATTGAAAACTTAGAAGTTTTTCATCCAGATAGAATTGCAAATAGAATTCTAGGAATGGGAGATGTTGTGTCTCTTGTTGAAAAAGCATCTCAAGATTTAAGTGAAGAAAATTTAAAGAAAACAGAAGAAAATCTGAAAAAAGGTAGTTTTTCTATGGAAGACTATTTAACTCAGTTAAGGCAAATGAAAAAAATGGGTGGAATTGAAGGAATTATGTCTTTTCTTCCTGGGGTTTCAAAAATAAAATCTCAAATGGATAAAGCTGGCTTAGATGAATCAATTATTTCTCAAAATGAAGCTATAATTTTATCAATGACAAAAAAAGAAAGAGATAACCCAAAAATTATTAATGGGTCTAGAAGAAAGAGAATTGCTAATGGCTCTGGTACTGATGTGGCCACTATCAATAAATTGTTAAAACAATTTAAAATGATGTCTGAAATGATGAAAAAGATGTCAAAAGGAGACTTGAAAGGTATGACTGATAAAGGAGTACCTCCAGAGCTTTTTAATCAACTAAAATAATAATAAAAAGGAGAATAAATGTTAAAACTTAGATTATCTATGGGAGGAACAAAAAAAAGACCCGTATATAAAATTGTAGTAGCAGATAGTAGATTTGCAAGAGATGGCAGGTTTATTGAAAAACTTGGTTTTTTTAATCCTTTGCTACCAAAAGAAAAAAAAGAAAGAGTAAGATTAGAAGAAGAAAGAATAAAATATTGGTTAAGCCAAGGTGCACAACCAACGACAAGAGTTGCAAGAATACTTGGTGAAAATAAAATGATGGAAATGCCAGCAAAAGGAAATAATCCACAAAAAGCTATACCAAAAAAAGATAGAAAAAAAGAGGAAAAAGAAACAAAAAGTGCTGAATCTGGAGAGGCTCCAAAAGCAGAAGAGAAAAAAGCTGAGGCTCCAAAAGCAGAAGAGAAAAAAGCTGAGGCTCCAAAAGCAGAAGAGAAAAAAGCTGAGGCTCCAAAAGCAGAAGAGAAAAAAGCTGAGGCTCCAAAAGCAGAAGAGAAAAAAGCTGAGGCTCCAAAAGCAGAAGAGAAAAAATAATAATGTTTTTAGCTAGAATATTTACACTCTATCCTGAATTTTATCCTGGATTTTTAAACAAAGGTCTTTACGGAAAAGCTTTGTCTAAAAATATTTGGGATTTAGAAATTGTAAATATTAGAGATTTTGCAAAAGATAAACATAAAACTGTAGATGACACACCTTACGGTGGTGGATCAGGAATGTTAATTAGACCTGATATTTTAGCAAATTCATTAGATAAAAAAATAAAATCAACTGAAAAAAATATTTATTTAAGTCCTAAAGGAAAGTTATTTGATCAAAATATGGCAAAAAAACTTTCAAGAGAGAAAACAATAAATTTAATTTGTGGTCATTTTGAAGGAGTTGACCAAAGGTTGATTGAGTCCAGAGATATAGAAGAAATAAGTATTGGGGATTTTATTTTATCTGGTGGAGAGACTGCATCGTTTATAGTTTTGGACTCTATTTTGAGATTAATCCCTGGTATAATTGGAAACAACAAATCGATATCAGAAGAAAGTTTTGAAAATAATTTATTGGAATATCCTCAGTATACAAAACCTCAAATATGGGAAAAAAAGGGCATTCCAGAAGTACTTTTATCAGGAGATCATGCTAAAATTAAAGACTGGCGTTTATCTCAATCAGAGGCTATAACACGCGACCGAAGACCAGATTTATGGCAAAAATATAAAAAGGATTAATTTGATAAATTTAAATATGAAAACAATTGATGATATAAATCGAGCAAACCTAAAAAAAATTATTGCTGAAAAAAAACTACCAGAGTTTTTTACAGGAGATATTGTAAAAGTAGGTGTAAGAATTACCGAAGGTAAAAGAGATAGAATTCAATATTTTGAAGGAGTATGTATTGCAAAAAAGAATAGAGATTTAAATTCATCATTTACCGTAAGAAAAATTTCTTTTGGCGAGGGTGTTGAAAGAACTTTTGCATTGTATAGTCCAATTGTAGACTCAATAAAAGTTATAAGATCTGGAAAAGTCAAAAAAGCAAAGCTTTATTATTTGAGGGATAGAACTGGAAAATCTGCAAGAATAGCAGAAAAAATTAAGAAAAAAATTGGTGTAGATGTAAATGTAAAACCAGATGAAGTCACACAAGAAAATGTTGCACCGCCTATTAAAGAAAATATAGATGTAGTAAAAGAAGAATCTAAAGATTCAACTAAATTAGAAACCAAACAAAAAGACCAAAAAAAAGAAATTACCAAAGAGAAAAAATAATTTTTTTCTAAATGCCTCAGACAATTTATGATAAAATTTGGATTGAACATCTTGTTCATGAACAAGAGGATGGTACTTCACTTCTTTTTGTAGATAGACACTTAATTCATGAAGTTACAAGTCCACAAGCATTTGAAGGATTAAGAAATTCAAGAAGAAAAGTAAGGCAACCCAAACTAACTTTAGCAGTTGCAGACCACAACGTTCCTACAACTGACAGATCTAAAGGTATAGATGATGAAGAATCAAAAATACAAGTAGACACTTTAGATAAAAATTGTAAGGATTTTGGAGTTCAATTATTTGGAATGAACGACAAAAGGCAAGGAATAGTGCATATAATTGGACCAGAGCAAGGTTTTACACAGCCAGGGACAGTTATTGTATGTGGAGATAGTCATACTGCAACGCATGGTGCGTTTGGAGCATTAGCTTTTGGAATTGGAACTTCAGAGGTTGAACATGTTCTAGCTACTCAAACTTTAGTTCAAAAGAAATCAAAAAACTTTAGAATAAATGTAAATGGAGAATTGGCACTAGGTGTAACTTCAAAAGATGTAATTTTACAAATAATTGGAAAAATAGGAACTGCAGGAGGAACGGGGTATGTCATAGAATATGCTGGAAATTTAATTTCATCACTTAGTGTCGAGCAAAGAATGACAATTTGTAATATGACAATCGAAGGAGGGGCTAGAGCTGGATTAATTCAACCAGATCAAAAAATATTTAATTATTTAAAAAATAAACCTATGTCACCTAAAAATGAAAAATGGGAAAACGCATTAGAACATTGGAGTAAACTTAGCACAGACCATGGCGCAAATTTTGATAAAGAAATTAATTTGGAAGGCAAAGAAATTAAGCCAATGGTCACATGGGGAACATCCCCTCAAGACGTTGTTACGATTGATGGAAAGGTTCCTAATCCAGAGCAAGAAAATGATCAGGACAAAAGAAATTCAATAGAAAGATCGCTAAAATATATGGGATTAAAGCCAAATACTAATATTAAGGATATAAAAATTGACAAAGTTTTTATTGGTAGTTGCACCAATGGAAGAATTGAAGATTTAAGAGATGCTGCAAAAATTTTGAAAGATAAAAAGATAGCAAGTCACGTTGGTGCAATTGTTGTGCCAGGGTCAGGTTTAGTTAAAGAACAAGCAGAACAAGAAGGATTAGATAAAATTTTTATAAATTCTGGATTTGAGTGGCGAGAACCAGGCTGTTCAATGTGTCTTGCTATGAATGCGGATAAATTAAAACCAGAGGAAAGATGTGCTTCCACTTCAAATAGAAACTTTGAGGGTCGTCAAGGCAGAGGAGGCAGAACACATTTGGTTAGTCCAGGAATGGCCGCAGCTGCAGCTATATCTGGAAATTTAGAGGATGTAAGAAAATATAACAATTAAATGAATAAATTTACAAAATTAAAAAGTATTCCAGCATATTTACCAATTGTAAATATTGACACAGATATGATTATCCCAAAACAATTTTTAAAAACAATTAAAAGAACTGGTCTTGGAAAAAATCTTTTTTTTGAAATGAGATATAATAGTGATGGAAAGCAAATTAGTGATTTTATATTAAATCAAGAACCATATAATAAATCTAAAATATTAATTACAGGGAAAAACTTTGGATGTGGATCTTCAAGGGAACATGCTCCATGGGCTCTTTTAGATTTTGGAATAACATGCGTTATAAGTTCGAGTTTTGCGGATATTTTTTATAACAATTGTTTTAAAAATGGAATTTTACCTATTTCAATTTCAGAAGAAAAAATAAAAGAAATTTCTGAATATGCCAAAAGAAAAGAGGAAATATTAATTAATTTAACTGAACAAAAAATTATTTTTGGTAATAAAGAAATAAAGTTTGATGTAGATGCATTTAAAAAAAAATGCTTAATTGAAGGTTTAGATGACATTGCTTTGTCTTTAGAAAAATCAGATAAAATTACCGCATATGAAAATGAAATAAAACTAACAAAACCTTGGATTTTTAATGATTAAAGTAAAAAAAAGAAAATTTTTATTATTGCCTGGAGATGGTGTTGGACCCGAAGTTGTTGGAGAAGTTAAAAAAATTATAGAATGGTTTAATTCTAATAAATCATTAGATTTTGAAATAGAAGAAGGTTTGGCTGGTGGAGCATCTTATGACAAGTATGGAACTCCAATTACAGATGAAGTTTTTTATAAAGCTTTAGAGTCAGAAGCAGTTATTCTTGGTGCTGTAGGAGGGCCAAAATGGGATAATTTGGAATTTTCAAAAAAACCAGAAAGAGCATTACTAAAATTAAGGAAAGAATTGAAATTATTTGCAAACTTAAGGCCTGCGATATGTTTTAAACAATTAGTAGATGCTTCTACTTTAAAACCTGAAATTGTTTCAGGACTAGATATTATGATTGTAAGAGAACTTACCGGTGGAATATATTTTGGGGAACCAAGGGGTATTGAGCCGATTGATAACGGAGAAAGAAAAGGCATCAATACTCACACTTATACAAGTAGTGAAATTATTAGAGTAGCTAGAGTAGCTTTTGATTTAGCAAAAAAAAGATTGAATAAAGTAACTTCATGTGAAAAATCGAATGTAATGGAAGCAGGACAGCTTTGGAAAGAAGAGGTTCAGTCTCTGCATGAAAAGGAATATAAAGATGTCGAACTTAATCATATGCTGGCGGATAATTGTGCTATGCAATTATTAAGAAACCCAAAACAATTTGATGTTATAGTTACTGATAATTTATTTGGAGATATATTGTCTGATCAAGCTTCTATGCTTACAGGATCTCTAGGTTTATTACCCTCTGCTTCCTTAGGGGCAAAAAATAAAGATGGTAAAATGAGAGCAATGTATGAACCTATCCATGGCTCGGCACCAGATATTGCCGGAAAAGGAATTGCTAATCCAATAGCTACAATTTTAAGTTTTGCTATGGCGCTGAGATTTTCTTTAAATTTAGATAAAGAAGCGGATGTTTTAGAAAAAGCAGTTCAAGAAGTGCTAAATGATGGATTAAGAACTAAAGATATAGCATCAAAAGGAAGCAAAGAAGTATCCACAACACAAATGGGAGACGCAATTATTTCAAAATTGAAATAATTATTTAATTATCCTAAGATATCAACATGCCAACTTATACTGCACCTTTAGAAGATATGATGTTTCTTTATGAAAAATTAAGAAACAATAAGCATTACAATGAGTTGGAAAAATATAAAGATATATCATCTGATTTAGTAAAAGACATTTTACAAGAGGCTGCAAAAATTAATCAAAATATCATTCTTCCTTTGGCTAAAGCTGGCGATGAGAATCCAGCTATATTTGAAAATGGCATCGTTAGAACACCTCCAGGTTATAAAGAGGCTTATAGTAAATTTATAGAGGATGGTTGGCAATCGTTATCATGTGACCCTAAGTATGGAGGACAAGGAATGCCTAAAACAGTGAGTGCTTTTTTTGATGAGATGCTATCTTCATCAAGTCTTGCTTTTAAGCTTTATACTGAATTAAGTATAGGAGCATATAACTGTATACATCGACATGCATCAGATACTGTAAAAGATAAATTTTTACCTAAAATAGTAGAAGGAAAGTGGAGCGGCACAATGTGTTTGACAGAACCAGTGTGTGGAACCGATCTAGGTTTATTAAAAACTAAAGCTGTAGAGCAGTCAGATGGAACTTTTAAGATAAGTGGACAAAAAATATTTATTACTTCAGGAGATCATGATCTTACAGAAAATATTATTCATCTAGTTATTGCTAGAGCTTCTGACTCGCCCTCTGGCACAAAAGGAATAAGTTTGTTTTTAGTACCTAAATTTATAGTTAATGACGATGGATCAATTGGTTCAAGAAATGGAATATCTACAGGTTCTATAGAAAGCAAAATGGGAATCAAGGGATCGGCAACCTGTGTGTTGAACTTTGATAATGCTGTTGGGTATATGATCGGTCCAAAAAATAAAGGATTAAATTCAATGTTTACTATGATGAATTTAGAAAGAATAGTTGTTGGAATTCAAGGTTTAGGAATTTCTGAAATCGCTTACCAAAATTCTTTAAATTATTCAAAAGAAAGAAAACAAGGAAAAAGCAATAGTAATAAATCAAATAACGGATCAGATTTTATAATAGAACATGCCGATATTAGAAAATCATTATTAAATATGAAATCAATTATTGAGGGAGAAAGAGCTTTATGTTTTTGGTTGTCACAGCAAACTGAAGTAAGCCTTTATCACAAAGATGACAAAACCAGACAAGAGGCTTCAGACTTAGTGTCTTTAATGACTCCAGTAGTTAAATCTCTTTTTACGGATATGGGAATGGAAATAACCAGCGATGCTATGCAAATATTTGGAGGATATGGTTATACTAAAGATCAAGGAATTGAGCAGCTATATAGAGATAACAGAATAACTCCGATTTATGAAGGCACAAATTCTGTTCAAGCAATTGATTTAGTATTTAGAAAGTTAGTAAATAAAAATGGAAACGTAATAGATAGATATATCTCATTGATAAAAGAAGAGACGGAAATAAATGATGATAAAATTAAACCGTTTATTGAAAAACTAGGTAAAAATATAGAAATATTAGTAAAATTTACTGAATGGATAAAAGAAAAAATGAAAAATTCAAAAGATGATGTTGGTGCTGCATGCAATGATTATCTAAAGGTGCTTGGCTTGATAGCCATTGCTCATTCATGGGTTAAAGTTTTAGAGGTTAGCTTTAAAGATTATGAAAAAAATAAAAAATTTTATGAAGAAAAAATTCAAACAGCAAATTTTTTCTTTAAAAGAGTTCTTCCAAGAATAGAAAGTTATTATTTGACTGCAACTAGTGGAAGTAATTATATTATGGATTTTAAATTTAACTAGTATGAATCATTACGATACAAATTTAGATAAAAACAAGGCAAATTTTGTTCCATTAACACCTCTATCTTTTTTACAGAGAGCAAAAGATATTTATCCAAACTATGAAGCAATAGTTTATGAGGATAGAAAATATACATGGAATGAGGTTTACAAAAGATGTATTAAATTCGCAAGCGCATTAGAAAAAATTGGTATTGGAAAAGGAGATACAGTTTCATTTCTAGCTTTTAATACCCCAGAAATTTTTGAGGCACACTATTCTGTTCCAATGACTGGTGGAGTATTAAATACAATAAATATTAGATTAGATGCAAAAACTATCGCCTACATTTTAGAACATAGTGAAGCTAAGGTTTTAGTTGTAGATAGACAACTTCACATAGAGGTTAAAAAAGCATTAAGCACAATAAAAAGAAAAATTATCGTTATAGATATAAATGATAAATATGCTGATCAAGCAAAATTAGAAAAAATTGGCGATTTAGAGTATGAGGAATTTTTAAATACAGGTGATGAAAACTATCTTTGGAAAATGCCAGAGGACGAGTGGCAAGCAATTTCATTAAGTTATACTTCAGGAACAACAGGAAATCCAAAGGGAGTTGTTTACCATCATAGAGGATCATATTTAATGTCAACAGGTAGTGCAGCAGCCTGGAATATGCCAAATAGATTAAATTTTTTAACTGTTGTACCTATGTTTCATTGTAATGGATGGTGTTATCCTTGGACAGTTCCTATGCTTAATGGAAAAACAATTTGTCTAAGAAACATAGATATAAAAAAAATTTTTGAATTAATTGATAAATATAATGTAAGTCATTTTGGTGGTGCACCAATAGTGCTTAATATGATTACAGGAGCATCTGAAAGTGAACGTAAAAAACTAAAAAAAAAAGTTTATGTATTAACTGCTGGAGCTCCACCACCAAGTATAATTTTTAAAAAAATGAAAAGTCTTGGTTTTGAAGTAATGCACGTTTATGGTTTAACTGAAACTTATGGACACGTAACCCAGTGTGCATGGAATGAAGAGTGGAACGAACTAGAAGAGGAAAAACAGAATGAGATTAAAGCAAGACAAGGAGTAAGATATCCTAATACAGAAGGTGTAACAATTATGGATCCGGAAACTATGAAGGAAGTTCCAAGAGATGGAAAAACAATTGGAGAAATAATGATTAGAGGAAATGTAGTTATGAAGGGCTATTTTAAAGATAAAGAAGCTACCAACAAAGCAATGAAAGATGGATGGTTTCACACTGGAGATTTAGCCGTTATGTATCCAGATGGGTATATAAAAATTCAAGATAGATCTAAAGATATAATTATTTCTGGAGGAGAAAATATATCATCGATTGAAATAGAAAATACATTAGCAAAACATCCTTCCGTATCTATAGCAGCAGTAGTAGCAAAACCTGATGAAAAATGGGGAGAAGTTCCTTGTGCATTTATTGAAAAAGTTAAAGATAAAAATGTTACTGAAAAAGAATTAATAGATTTTTGTAAAGAAACACTGGCAGGCTTTAAAGTACCAAAAAAAATTGAATTTTGTGAATTACCAAAAACATCAACAGGAAAAATTCAAAAATTTGAGCTAAGAAAAAAGGCTAAAGAATAATAAATTTTAAATTTATGAAAATTTATTCTATAGCTAAATCAAGAAGAATTAGAAGTACACCTTATACTTCAAGAATCGAAAAACAAGGCGTAACTGCATATACATCTTATAATCATATGCTTTTGCCCGCAGCATTTGGTTCACTAGAAGAATCCTATCATCATTTAAAAGAAAATGTTCAAGTTTGGGATGTAGCTGGTGAGAGGCAAGTCGAAATTTCAGGAAAAGATTCTGCAAAATTAGTTCAATTAATGACATGCAGAGATCTTTCAAAATCAAAAGTGGGAAGGTGCTACTATTGCCCAATAATTGATGATAACGCAGGTTTAATAAATGATCCAGTTATACTAAAACTTGACGAACAACGTTGGTGGGTTTCAATAGCTGATTCAGATGTTATTTTATTTGCCAAAGGTTTAGCGATCGGAAATAAATTTGATGTTAAAATATTTGAACCAGATGTAAATATAATAGCAGTTCAGGGGCCCAAATCTTTTAAACTTATGGAAAAAATATTTGGAAAAAAAATTACAGAAATGAAATTTTTTGGTTTTGATTATTTTGAATTTACTGGTGCAAAACACTTAATTGCAAAATCAGGTTGGTCAAAACAAGGCGGATACGAAATTTATGTAGAAAGCACTAAATCTGGCCTTGCTTTATATGATAAATTATTTGAAGTTGGAAAAGAATTTGATGTGAAACCTGGATGTCCAAATTTAATTGAAAGAATTGAAAGCGGCCTTCTATCGTATGGTAATGATATTGATAATAATGACAATCCACTTGAATGTGGGTTAGATAAATATGTTAATTTAGACACTAATGTAAATTTTCTTGGCAAAGAAAAACTTAAAGAAGTAAAAAAAAATGGCATTATAAAAAAATTAATGGGAGTAATAATTGATGCAAAAGAGATAAACGTTTCAAAATCTATTGATCTTATTAATGAAAAAAATTTAAAAATAGGTGAACTAAGATCAGGAGTTTACTCGCCACATTTTAAAAAAGTAATAGGAATAGCGATGTTCAATAAGCCTCATTTTGTAATTTCTCAAACATTTAAAATATCAATAAATGATAGTATTTTTGAGGGAAAAGTTTGCGATTTACCTTTCATTTAGTATAACTAATTCATCATGAATATAGCAATAGTAGGAGCAACAGGAAATGTTGGAAGGAAAATTATAGAAGTTTTAGAAAAAAAAAATTTTCCCGTAGATGAGATACATTTCGTTGCATCTTCGAAAAGTGCAGGAAAAAAATTAAAATTTAAAGGAAAAGATATTGTTGTTGAAAATTTAGAAACTTTTGATTTTTCAAAAGGTAAAATTACTTTTTTTTCAGCAGGAGGAAAAATTTCAGAAAAATATGCTCCTATAGCTGCTAAACATTCAATAGTTATAGATAATTCAAGCCACTTTAGAATGGATCCAAATGTTCCTCTAATTGTGCCTCAAGTTAATTCAAAAGATTTAAATAGTGTAAAAAAAAATATAATTGCTAACCCAAATTGTTCAACTGCACAACTTGTTATAGTTTTAAAACCTTTGCATGATTTATTTAAAATAAAAAGAGTTGTGATTTCAACATACCAATCAACATCTGGAGCTGGAAAAGCTCCAATGGATGAATTGCTAGAACAAACAAAACTTTCATTAGAAAATAAAAAAATAAATTCTAAACATTTTACAAAACAAATTGCTTTTAATGCAATTCCTCATATAGATCAATTTGTAGATGAGGGGTACACCAAAGAAGAATTAAAAATGATTAATGAAACTAAAAAGATTCTAGATAACAAAATAGAATTAACAGCAACATGCGTAAGAATTCCAGTTATGGTTTCTCATTCTGAGTCTTTAAATATAGAATTTGAAAAACCATTTAATTTAGAAAAAATCCGTGAAGCTTTAAATAATGCAGATGGATGTAAAGTTATTGATGAGAGAAAAGATGGTGGATATATTACTCCTGTTGAAGCTGAAGGTAAAAATGAAACTTTTATTTCTAGAATTAGAAATGATCCTAGTAAAAAAAGTACACTTAATCTATGGTGTGTATCAGATAACTTGCTAAGAGGTGCGGCCTTGAATGCTGTAGAAATAGCGGAAGCATATTTAAAAACAAATAATGAAAGATAATAATCCTCTATCTCCACATATTCAAATTTATAACTGGCACATATCATCTCTTGTTTCAATTTCTCATCGGATTACAGGCGTAATTAATATAGTTTTATTAACTATAATATGTTTATGGATTGCTTCATTATTATTAGGAAAAACTAATTATGGGTTGATCCAAAACTTTTTAGATTCTTTTTTAGGTAAGTTTATAATTATTGGTACCGTTTGGTCATTTAGTTTTCAAATATTAAGTGAGATAAGACATTTATTTTGGGATATGGGCTATGGTTTTGATTTAAAAATATCTAAAATAACTGGATTGTTAGTAATTATTGGTTCATTTGTATTAACAATATTAATTTATGTTATTGGAAGGCAAATAATCTAATGATGGTAGCAACAAAAAAATGGATATTTTTAAAAATTAGCTCAATAATTTTAACTCCACTATTGTTATGGTTTTCAATAAATTTAGTATTTATATATGATAAAGATTTTGTAGATATATTAGCATTTTTTACTTCACAACCATCAAAGTTGATCTTTTCAATTTTAATTGTTGTAGCTTATTTTTACTCAGCTTTAAGTATTAGTGAAATATTTGAGGATTATGTACATAATGAAAAAATTAAAAATGTCGCAAACAGACTTCTATTTTTATTTGCTATAATAATGCCCATATTAACAATAACTATAATTTATAAATTAAGTTTATGAGATCATATAAAATAATTGATCATGAATATGATGTAATTGTTTTGGGTGCAGGAGGATCAGGATTAAGAGCAGCAGTTGGACTAAGTGAAGCTGGTTTAAAAACCGCATGCATATCTAAAGTTTTTCCTACTAGAAGTCATACCTCCGCAGCACAAGGAGGAATTTCAGCTGCATTAGGAAACATGGGTCAAGATGATTGGCGTTGGCACATGTATGATACGGTTAAGGGATCTGATTGGTTGGGCGATCAAGATTGTATAGAATATTTGTGTAAAGAGGCACCTAGAGCTGTTTTAGAACTTGAAAAATATGGAGTTCCTTTTAGTAGAACAAATGATGGTAAAATTTACCAAAGACCTTTTGGTGGGATGACGAAAAATTACGGTAATGAGCCTGTACAAAGAACTTGTGCAGCTGCGGATAGAACAGGTCATGCAATACTTCACACTTTGTACGGCCAAGCTTTAAAACATAATACAGAATTTTTTATTGAATACTTTGCATTAGATTTATTGATGAAAAATGGAGAGTGCAAAGGTTTGATAGCTTGGAATCTAAATGATGGAACAATTCATAGATTTAGAGCTCATATTACAATTATTGCTACTGGAGGATATGGAAAGATTTATTATTCAGCTACATCAGCTCACACATGCACAGGTGATGGTAATGGTATGGTTTTAAGAGCTGGTCTGCCTTTACAAGATATGGAATTTGTACAATTTCATCCAACAGGAATTTATGGCCATGGAACTTTAATATCAGAAGGAGTTAGAGGTGAAGGAGGATTTTTAGTAAATTCAAATAATGAAAGATTTATGGAGCATTATGCTCCGAAAGCAAAAGATCTAGCATCTAGAGATGTGGTAAGCAGATCAATAGCAATTGAAATTAAAGAAGGAAGAGGAGTTGGCAAAGATAAAGATCACGTTCATCTTCATTTAGATCATCTAGATCCAAAAGTTATTGAAGAAAGATTGCCTGGTATTTCTGAGTCGTCTAAATTATTTGCTAATGTTGATGTAACAAAAGAACCTATACCTGTTGTACCGACTGTCCATTATAATATGGGAGGAATACCAACAAATTATAAAGCTGAGGTTCTTACAGTTAATGGTTCAGAAAAAACGGTTCCTGGATTGATGGCAATTGGTGAGGCTGCCTGTGTATCGGTACATGGCGCGAATAGACTTGGTTCTAATTCTTTAATTGATCTTGTAGTTTTTGGAAGGGCTGCAGCAAAAAGAGCTTCTGAACTTGTTAAAACTGGAACTCCACATGAAGAAATATCTAAAACAGAAACTGATAAATGTTTAGAAAGGTTTGATAGATTAAGAAATGGAAATGGAACAAATAAAACTGCAGATTTAAGATTAGCAATGCAAAAAACTATGCAATCTAAGTGTGCTGTATTCAGAACTGAAAAAACTTTAAAAGAAGGAGTTGAGGAAATAAGAAAACCTTTTGCAGGTATAGAATCCATATCAGTAAAAGATAAGTCTTTGATATTTAATACAGATTTGGTTGAAACATTAGAGTTTGATAATTTAATTAGACAAGCAATAACCACTATAGATTCAGCATATTATCGAAAAGAAAGTAGAGGTGCTCATGCTCGAGAAGATTTTCCAAAAAGGAATGATGAAAAATTTATGCAACATACATTATCTTGGTGCGAAGGATCTAAAACAAAGATAGAGTATAGACCAGTACAAAGATTGACTTTAACAAATGAGGTACAATATTTTCCGCCTCAAGAAAGAGTTTACTAATGGTTCAAATTAATTTACCTCAAAACTCAAAAATAATAAAAGGCAAATACTATAAGGATCAAACAGGTTCAAAAAATATTAGAAAAGTTAATGTTTACAGATGGAATCCATCAACTGGCGAAAATCCTAGAATAGACACATATGAAGTTGATATGGATAATTGCCCTTCAAAAGTTTTAGATATACTTAACAAAATTAAAAATGAAATAGATCCTTCATTAGCTTATAGGAGATCTTGTTCTCATGGGGTTTGTGGATCTTGTGCAATGAATATGGATGGAAAAAATGGATTAGCATGTACAAAACCACATTCGGAAATTAAGGGTGATATTAATATTTATCCTTTACCACATTTAAAAGTTCTAAAAGATCTTATAGGTGATTTAAGTACTTTATATAAACAATATGAATCAATTGAACCATGGCTTAAAAGTTCAAAAAAAGATGATAGTAAAGAAAACATACAATCAATAGAAGATAGAGAAAAATTAGATGGTCTTTATGAGTGTATAATGTGTGCCTGTTGCTCAACTTCATGCCCAAGTTATTGGTGGAATGGAGAAAAATACTTAGGTCCAGCAGTGTTGCTTCAAGCTTACCGTTGGATTGTTGATAGTAGAGATGAAGAAAAAAAAGAAAGACTAAAAAAAGTTGCTGATGAGCTAAAGTTATATAGATGTCATACTATTATGAATTGTACAAACGCATGTCCAAAAGATTTGAATCCTGCAAAAGCTATTGCAGAAATCAAAAAAATGTTGGTTACAAGCTAAAATTATTTTATGATAAAACAGGAATAGTAAATTCTGGTCCCGCATTATCTTCTGTCCAAGTTACTGTAGCAGTTTTGAGTTTTGTATAAAATCTTACTCCATCTGGTCCGTGTATTGAATGATCTCCAAACAATGAACGTTTCCAACCACCAAAACTATGATAGGCTACTGGCACAGGTATAGGTACATTTACACCTATCATTCCGATCTTAGCATTTTCAGTAAAATGTTTAGCTATATTTCCACTTCTAGTAAAAACAGCTGCTCCATTTCCTAATTCATGTTCATTTACTAAAGTTAAAGCTTCATCATATGTTTTGGTTGTCATCATGCTTAAAACTGGTCCAAATATTTCTTCCTTATAAATTTTCATATTTGGTTTAACATCTTCAAAAATTGTTGGTCCAACAAAATAACCATCTTCGTAGCCCTGAAGTTTAAAATTTCTTCCGTCGGCAACTAATTTTGCCCCTTCTTTTTCTCCAGTGTTTATATATCCTAAAACTTTTTCATAATGAGCCTTGTTATTAAGTGGTCCAAAATCAGTTTTTTCATCAGTGTAAGGACCAACATTAAGCTTTTCAGTTTTTTCAAGTAATTTATTTTTCATTTTTTCTTTAGTTTTTTCACCAACACAAACTGCTACAGAAATAGCCATACATCTTTCCCCAGCAGATCCAAAAGCAGAACCAATAATTGCGTCAGTTGTTTTTTCAACATCTGCATCAGGCATTATAACCATATGATTTTTTGCTCCACCAAGTGCCTGAACTCTCTTATTATTTTTTGTTCCTGTATGGTAAACATATTCAGCAATAGGAGTCGATCCAACGAAACTAATTGCTTGAATATTTTTATCTTCAAGGATAGCATCAACTGCTTCCTTATCACCATTTACAACATTTAGAACGCCAGGTGGTATACCTGCTTCTATTGCAAGCTCAGCAAGTTTTAATGGGCAACTTGGATCTTTTTCTGAAGGTTTTAGAATAAAGGTATTTCCACATGCTATTGCTACTGGAAACATCCACATAGGAACCATTGCAGGAAAATTGAAAGGTGTAATTCCTGCACAAACACCCAAAGGTTGACGTAAAGTATGTGAATCTACATTTGTACCAACGCTTGTTGAATGTTCTCCTTTTAGGGCGCTTGTAATGCCTGTTGCATATTCAATAACTTCAATACCTCTCTGTATAGAACCTTTAGAATCCGGAATCGTTTTGCCATGTTGTTTTGAAACTAATTCTGCTAATTCATTCATATTTTTAACTACTAAACTTTTATATTTTTCTAAAATTCTTGATCTACTGATTGGTGTGGTTTTAGACCATTTTAAATATGCTTTTGATGCGCTATTAACCGCTAATTTTACAGTATCTTTACTTGCTAATTCAACTTCAGCAATTTGTTGTCCTATTGCAGGGTTAAAAATTGGACCAGTTCTTGAACTGGAAACACTATAAATTTTTCCGTCTATAAAATGACTTATTTTTTCCATTGATTAATTAATTTAACTCGTGAATCTATACCAAGTTTTATTTTCTTTTCAATCTTTTATCTGTTTAGTACTATTTTAGAACTATTGAATAATCTAAATATTTGAATACAAGTTAGTTTGATTTATGAGCAAAAAAATTTCATTAATTGGTGCTGGGCAGATTGGAGGAACATTAGCTCATTTAATTGGTATAAAAGAATTGGTTGATGAAGTGGTTCTATTTGATGTTGCTAGTGGAATAGCAAAAGGAAAAGCATTAGATATTTCACAATCTTCATCAGTAGATGGATTTAATGTAAATTTTTCTGGTACAGATAATTACTTGGATATAAAAAATTCTGAAGTAATAATTATAACTGCCGGAGTTCCAAGAAAACCAGGCATGAGTCGAGATGATCTACTTGGCATAAATTTAAAAATAATTAAACAAGTGGCTGAAGGAATTAAGAAAAATTCGCCAAATGCATTTGTAATTTGTATCACCAATCCATTAGATGTAATGGTTATGGCATTACAAAAATATTCTGGACTAGCAAAAAATAAAGTAGTTGGAATGGCAGGAATTTTAGATACTTCAAGGTTTAAACTTTTTCTATCTAAAGAGTTAAAAGTTCCAGTAAAAGAAATTGAAGCTATGGTTATGGGGGGACACGGAGACACTATGGTACCACTTCCAAGACTAACAAAAGTTGCAGGTAAACCTCTTTTAGATCTTGTTAAAGAAGGAAAAATTTCTAGTGAAAAATTGGAAAGTATTAATCAAAGAACTAGAGATGGTGGAGCTGAAATAGTCAAATTTTTAGAAAAAGGATCTGCTTTTTATGCACCAGCAGCTTCGGGAGTAGAAATGGCAGAATCTTACCTTAAAGACCTAAAAAAAGTATTACCTTGTGCAGCATATTTAGAAGGCCAATATGGTATAAAAAATTTGTATGCTGGTGTCCCAGTTGTAATTGGAAAAAATGGTGTAGAAAAAATAAAAGAAATAAATTTGGATGATAAAGAAAAATCAGAATTTATGAACTCAGTAAATGCTGTAAAAAAACTTTGGGAAGCAGCTTCCAAAATTGATCCTGATTTAAATAAATAGATGAACATTCACGAACATCAGGCCAAACAAATACTAAAAAAATATGGGGTGAAAGTTCCAAATGGTATTTTTGGGTTTACAGTAGATGAAGTCATCACAAAAGCAAAATCTTTAAAAACAAATAAATATGTGCTTAAGGCTCAAATTCACTCAGGAGGTAGAGGCAAAGCAGGAGGTGTAAAAATCCTAAATAATATAGATGAATTAAATAAAGAAGCAAAAGAATTGTTGGGAAAAGTGCTTTTTACAAATCAAACTGGAATTCAAGGAAAAAAAGTAAATAGATTGTATGTGGAAGAGTCATCAAATATTGAAAAAGAATTTTATTTGTCTTGTTTGGTTGATAGATCTAGCTCAAAAATTGCATTTATTTCAAGCGATCAGGGAGGAATGGATATAGAAGAGGTGGCTAAAGAAAAACCAGAAAAAATAATTACCACAAAGGTTGATTTTGAAAAAGAGATTTCAAATGAAAATTGTGAAAAAATTATAAAAGTTTTTAAATTAAATGATAGTTTAAAGACAGAAGCAATAGATTTAATTAAATCGATCTACAGATTATTTTTAGATTTAGATGTTAGTTTAATAGAAATAAATCCTTTAATATTAACCAAGGAAAATAAAATTGTTTGTTTAGATGCAAAAGTAAATTTTGACGAAAATGCATTGTTTAAGCATCCAGATATTTTAAAGTTAAGAGATCTTAGCGAAGAAAATTTGACTGAAATAGAAGCAAGCAAACATGATTTAGCATATATTAAATTAGACGGTAGTATAGGCTGCATGGTAAATGGAGCAGGTCTGGCTATGGCTACTATGGATATAATAAAACTTTATGGAGAAGAGCCTGCAAATTTTTTGGATGTAGGCGGGGGAGCATCCAAGGAAAAAGTTTCTGCTGCATTTAAAATTATTTTGTCAGATAAAAATGTTAAAGGAATTTTGATTAATATATTTGGAGGAATAATGAGATGTGATGTGTTAGCCCAGGGAGTGGTTGATGCAGCAAAAGAAATAAAAATTAATGTACCTTTAGTTGTTAGGTTAGCTGGAACTAACTATGAAGAAGGTAAAAAAATATTGGATAGTTCAAATTTAAAAATTATTTCAGCAACCGACTTATCAAATGCTGCAAAAGAGATTGTAAAGGCAATAAAATAAAATGTCAGTATTAGTTAATAAAAATACCAGGCTTATTTGTCAAGGTTTTACAGGAGCACATGGAACTTTTCATTCAGAGCAGGCGATTAAATATGGAACAAATTTAGTTGGTGGTGTAACTCCAAAAAAAGGTGGTCAAGTACATTTAGAAAGACCTGTTTTTAATAGTGTTAAAGAAGCAAAAGAAGCCACAGATGCGAATGCAACAATGATTTATGTGCCCGCTAAATTTGCTGCTTCAGCAATTATTGAAGCAATTGATTCATCAATAGAACTAATTGTTTGTATAACCGAAGGTATACCTGTGCTTGATATGTTAAGGGTTAAAAAAAGTTTAGCTAATTCAAAATCGAGATTAATTGGCCCAAACTGTCCAGGAATAATAACGCCTGAGGAATGTAAAATTGGAATTATGCCAGGTAGTATTCATAAAAAAGGTTCGGTAGGAATAGTTTCAAGATCAGGAACACTTACATACGAAGCGGTAGAACAAACAACGAAATGTGGTTTAGGACAATCAACTTGTGTAGGAATAGGAGGAGATCCAATTAATGGTACAAATTTTATAGATTGTTTGGATTTATTTTTAAATGATGAAGAAACCGAGTCAATTTTAATGATAGGTGAAATAGGAGGTTCTGCAGAAGAGGAAGCTTCTGAGTTTGTAAAAAAACATAAAATAAAAAAACCTATAGTAGGATTTATAGCTGGTGTTACAGCTCCTAAAGGTAAAAGGATGGGACATGCTGGGGCTATAATTTCAGGCGGAAAAGGAGGAGCAACTCAAAAAATTAAAACTATGGAAGAAGCTGGAATTACTGTGGTAAAATCACCTGCCGAGATGGGAAAAACACTATTGAATAAATTGTCACTTTAAAATTAGCTTTTCAAATATTATAATACTATTTTAATTAATGTCTTCTTCAAAAAATTTTGAAATTGCCAAAGGATCCTTTTTAAGTAAATCAAATAGTGTTTTTATTGAAGAAATGTATTTAAGATTTCTTGAAAAAGATCCTTCACTGCCAGCAAGTTGGAAAAGTTATTTTATAACTCTTGGAGAAGAAACAGATGCAGTAGTTAAAGAAATTGAAGGTCCAACTTGGAAACCAAATAAAAAAAAAATTAATATTCAAGAATATAGTGAAAATTTTAAAGAAGATCAGATTGATAATGGCAATAATGAAGAAAATAAAGAAAATTTTGAAAAATCTAAATCAGATACAATAAAAGCAATAGCATTAATCAGAGCCTACAGGATAAGAGGACATTTAATAGCAAATTTGGATCCTCTTGGAATGATGGAAAGAAAATATTTACATGATCTTAACCCTGAAGATCATGGTTTTAAAAAAAAGGATTATGATAAAAAAATATATTTGCATTCATATATGGATAGAGGCTACGCATCGATAAATGAAATAATTTCATTTTTAAAAAAAATTTATTGTTCAACTATAGGAGTTGAATATATGCATATTTCTGATCCGATAGAAAAAACATGGTTTAGAGATCGAATGGAACAAGAGGAAAATCAACTTCAATTTACTAAAAATGGAAAAAAAGCGATATTAAATAAATTAATTCAAGCAGAAGGGTTTGAAAAATTTTTAGCATTGAAGTTTGTGGGAACAAAAAGGTTTGGTCTAGATGGAGCAGAATCTTTGATACCTGCACTTGAGCAAATAATTAAAAGAGGAGGTCAGCTTGGAGTTAAAGAAATAAAAATAGGAATGCCACATCGTGGAAGATTAAATGTTTTAGCTAATGTTTTACAAAAATCTTATAAAAGAATATTTAATGAGTTTGCTGGTGAGTTTTCAAGTATACCAGATGATTCTACAGGTGACGTTAAATATCATTTGGGAGCTTCATCAAATAGAGATTTTGATGGTAACTCTGTTCACGTAAGTTTAACAGATAATCCTTCACATTTAGAGGCTGTAGATCCAGTTGTTCTTGGGCAAACTAGAGCTAAACAGTTTTTTCATAATGATTTAAAAAGAAATAAAGTAATACCAATATTAATCCATGGAGATGCTGCATTTGCTGGACAAGGTGTTGTTGCAGAGTGTTTTGCTATGTCAGGTTTACCAGGTCACAATACAGGTGGAACTATTCACATAATTGTAAATAATCAAATTGGATTTACTACGAGCCCAAGATTTGCAAGATCAAGTCCCTATCCTTCAGATTTAGGAAAAGTAGTTGATGCTCCAATTTTACACTGCAACGGTGACGATCCCGAGTCAGTTGTTCATTGTGCAAAGATTGCTATCGAGTTTAGACAAAAATTTAATAAAGATGTTGTTATTGATATGATTTGTTATCGTAGGTTTGGCCATAATGAAGGTGATGAACCATCATTTACACAGCCTTTGATGTATAAAAAAATTAGACAGCATCCAACAACACTTAATGTTTACGGAAATAAACTAATTGAGGGTACAACTCTTAGCAAAGAAGAATTTAATAATATGAAAATAAATTTCAAAAAACTACTCGAAGAACAATATAAAACCGCAAAAGATTATAAGCCTAAAATAGAATGGTATGAAGGAACTTGGTCAAGATATAAGCCTGAAAAAGGAAAAGATAGAAGAGGAAGAAGCGGTGTAGATTTAAGTAAAGTTGAAAAAATTTCAGAAAAAATTAATAATATTCCTTCTGAAATTCATATACATAAAACAATTTCCAAAATTTTAGAACTCAGAAAGCAGTCAATTGTAAATAAAAAAGGAATAGATTGGTCAACAGCAGAGGCATTAGCTTGGGGTACACTTCTCGAAGAAGGATTTCCTGTTAGGCTGGTAGGTCAAGACTCTGGAAGAGGGACTTTTAGCCAAAGACATTCTGTTTTAAGAAATCAGATAGATAATTCAAGATATATTCCTTTAAATCATATTTCAAAAAATCAAAAAAAATTTGAGGTGGTAGATAGTCTATTGTCTGAACTTGCTGTTTTAGGTTTTGAGTATGGTTATAGTTTGGTTGAACCAAGTACATTAACTATTTGGGAAGCTCAATTTGGTGATTTTGCTAATGGAGCTCAAGTAATTATAGATCAATTTATTGCATCAGGTGAGAGAAAATGGTCTAGAGCAAGCGGGCTTGTAATGCTTTTACCTCATGGTTATGAGGGACAGGGTCCAGAACATTCATCAGGAAGATTAGAAAGGTTTCTTCAATTATGTGCGCAAGATAATATACAAGTTATGAATTGTACTACACCAGCTAACTACTTTCATGCTTTGAGGCGTCAAATTCACAGAGGTTTTAGAAAACCACTAGTTATTATGACACCCAAATCATTATTAAGAAATAAAAATTGTGTATCTAATTTAGAAGATTTTGGAAAGAAAAATTCTTTTCATAGAGTGCTTTGGGATCATGCTATTGATCCGAAAGAGAACAGTTTCATAAAACTTAAAAAAAGTGATAAAATAAGAAAAGTAATTTTGTGTTCAGGTAAAGTTTATTTTGATCTATTAATAGCCAGAGAAAAATTAAAAAAGGACGATGTGGTAATGTTTAGGATAGAACAGCTTTATCCATTTCCAATTAAACCATTAGTTAAGGAAATTAAAAAATACGCAAAAAATGCAAAATTTTACTGGTGTCAAGAAGAACCCAAGAATATGGGGGCATGGTTTTCAGTAAGGGATTATATTCAATGGACTTTAAATTATATTGGAGCTAATAATAATGAAATTAATTATATTGGGCGAGGTATAGCGGCATCTCCAGCAACAGGTTATGCAAAAAGGCACATGGCTCAACAAAATGAAATTATAGAAAATGTTTTTAGTTAAATATGAGTGAAAAAATTTTAGTTCCGGTTTTAGGTGAAAGTGTTAACGAGGCATCGATTGCAAAATGGCTAAAAAAAAAGGGTGAAAAAGTAAATGCTGACGAACCTATAGTTGAACTAGAAACTGACAAAGTAAATTTAGAAGTACCCTCACCTTTGCATGGTGTGATTAGCGAAATAAATTACAAAGAAGGAGATACTGTTGAAGTTGGAGCAGTTTTAGGAAGTGTTACACCAACAAAAGAAGAAATAGTTAAAATAGAAAAAATAAAACCAACAGCTGCAAAAGTTAAAAAAAAAGATGATGAAGAATTAAAAAAACAAGAGCCAAAAATTTTTGAAGAAAAGGAAAAAGAATCTGAAGAAAAACCATTGGTTTTACAAAATCAAGAAGAGCCTTTAGTTTTAACTGACGAAGTTTCAGAAAAAAAAAACTTCCCCAATGAAAATGTTTTATCTCCAGCAGTAAGAAAAATTGTTAAAGAAAATAAAATAAATCTAGAAACTGTTGATGGAACTGGAAAAGATGGTCGAATATTAAAGGGTGATCTTATGAGTCTAATGGATACCACTCCAGAAACATCAGAAAGAAAGATTAAATATGGTCAAGAAGAAAGAATTAAAATGACTAGGTTGAGGCAAACAATTGCAAAAAGACTGAAACAAGCCCAAGAAAATGCTGCAATGTTAACTACTTTTAATGAAGTTGATATGACAAGTGTTATTTCAATGAGAAAAGAAAATCAGGATGATTTTCAAAGTAGATTTGGAATTAAACTCGGTTTTATGTCTTTTTTTGTTAAAGCATGTGTATTAGGTCTAAAATCATTCCCGGCAATAAATGCAGAAATTGAAGGTGAAGATATAATATATAAAAATTATTATAATGTCAGTTTTGCAGTTGGAACAAATAAAGGTTTAGTTGTTCCTGTTTTAAAAAATGCTGATGAAATGTCTTTTGCTGAAATTGAAAAAAACATTAAATCTGTTTCAGATAAAGCTAGAGATGGCAAATTAACAATAGAAGATTTACAGGGAGGAACATTTACAATTAGTAATGGTGGAGTTTATGGTTCAATGTTATCTACCCCTATTTTAAATCCTCCTCAATCAGGTGTTTTAGGAATGCATAATATTGTTGAAAGAGCAGCAGTAGTAAATGGAGAAATTAAAATTAGACCAATAATGTTTTTGGCTTTATCTTATGATCATAGAATAATTGATGGAAAAGAAGCTGTTTCATTTTTAAAATTAGTAAAAGAGCTTCTAGAAGATCCAAGAAGACTATTTTTAAATATTTAAATGTCAGAAAAATTTCAAACAGTTGTAATTGGTGGAGGACCTGGAGGATATGTTTGTGCCATTAGATTGTCTCAGCTTGGAATAAAAACCGCATGTATAGAGTCGAGAGGTACTTTGGGCGGAACATGTTTAAATATTGGATGTATTCCTTCAAAAAGTTTGCTCAATTTATCTGAATCTTATAGTAGATCAAAAAATTTTAGCAAAATTGGTATTGAAATAAGTGAAATTAAACTAAATCTTGAAAAAATGATGCAGAACAAAAATAAGGCTGTAACAGTATTAACTAAGGGTGTTGAATTTCTTTTTAAAAAAAATAAAGTTTCATATTTTAAAGGTATCGGAAAATTTAAAACAAAAAATCAAATTGCAGTAATAGATAATAATAAAAATGAGTTAATAATTGAGGCAGAAAATGTTGTAATTTGTACCGGTTCAGAACCTATTTCTTTGCCAGGAGTTAATTTTGATGAAGAAAATATAATTTCTTCAACAGGAGCTCTTTCTCTAAAATCTGTTCCAAAAAAAATGGTGATAGTTGGAGGAGGTTACATTGGACTAGAAATGGGTTCAGTGTGGTCAAGGCTTGGATCTGAAGTTCACGTCATCGAGTTTTTGGATCATATAACACCTGGAATGGATAAAGAAATTTCAAATGAATTTATGAAAATACTAAAAAAACAAGGAATAAATTTTCATCTTCAAACAAAAGTTGAGTCAATAATTAAGTCAAAAAATAATGTTTCTATAAATATTTTGGACAATAAAAAAAATAAAAAAAAAATTGAATGCAACGTAGTTTTAGTATCAGTGGGGAGAAAGCCTTATACCAAAAATTTAAATCTAAATAAAGTTGGTATTGAAGTTGATAAAAAAGGCAGAGTGAAAGTGGGCAAAAATTTTCAAACAAACATTCCCAATATTTATGCAATTGGTGATGTTATTGAGGGCCCTATGTTAGCACATAAAGCCGAAGAAGAAGGTATTGCAGTAGCAGAATTAATTGCTGGTCAATCGGGACATGTAAATTATAATGTTATTCCAGGTGTTATATACACCACCCCGGAAGTGGCTAGTATAGGAAAAACTGAAGAAGAATTAAAAAAAAATAATCATTCATACAAAGTTGGAAAATTTCCATTTATGGCTAACTCAAGAGCAAAAGCAATAGATGAACCAGAAGGATTCGTCAAAATATTGGCTGATAGTAAAACTGACAAAGTTTTAGGAGTTCATATTATAGGACCTCATGCTGGCGAAATGATTGCTGAAATGGCAATTGCAATGGAATTTGGAGCTAGTTCAGAAGATATAGCAAGAACGTGCCATGCACATCCTACTTTTTCAGAAGCTATAAAAGAAGCAGCATTATCTGTAGATAAAAGGCCAATACATTCATAATATATTTTCATTAAAAAAAATATGAAAGTACCAGTTTTAGTTCCAAATATTTTTGATTATCCATTTACTTATGAAACAGATATGGAATTAAAATTAGGAGAATATGTATTGGTTCCATTTGGTAAATCAAAAATGACAGGTGTTGTTTGGGACCATTTTGAAAAAACCCAAAAAAAAAAATTCTTAATAAAAAAAATATTTAAAAAATTGAATATTCAACCTTTAAATAAAAAAACAATAAAGTTTATGAATTGGTTTTCGGAATATAATTTAATTCCAAAAGGAATGGCTCTGAAACTACATTTGCTTAGTAGTGAAGCGGTGGAAAATTTCCAAAAAAAAGAATACGAACTTTATAGTAAATTAATAAACCATGAAAAAATTATTCTTACCAAAGATCAACAAAGGGTATCTGAGGAACTTTTACGACAAAGTGAAAAATTTAGGGTTCATTTACTCCAAGGAACCACTGGTTCTGGAAAAACAATTGTATATTTTAATGCAATCAAAAAAAAAATAGATCTTGGATATCAGGGATTAATTTTATTACCTGAAATTGGTTTAACATCTGAATTTGAAAAAAAATTTCAAGAATATTTTGGATTTAATCCAGCTATTTGGCATTCAGGAATATCAAAAAAAAGAAAAAAAATTATTTGGAGTGGTTTAGCATCAAAAAAAATCAAAGTTGTTATTGGTGCTCGTTCAGCACTATTTCTTCCATTTAAAAAACTTGGAATAATAATAGTTGATGAGGAACACGATCAGTCTTTCAAACAGGATGAGGGAGTTATTTATAATGCAAGAGATATGGCTATATCTAGAGCCTATTTTGAAAACATTCCAATAAATCTTATAACCGCAGTTCCTTCAATAGAATCATACGCAAATATTAAAAAAGAAAAATATTCTTTATCAAGATTAATTCATAGATATCAAAATGCAAAACTTCCCTCACATGAAATTATTAATTTACAAAAGTATAAACTTTCCAATCAATCTTGGATTTCTTCTAAAACATATGAAAAAGTTAAATATCATTTGCAACGAGGAGATCAGATACTTTTTTTTCTTAACAGAAGAGGATTTTCTCCATATGTTTTATGCAAAAATTGTTTAAAAGTTTATTCCTGTCCAAATTGTTCAATTAATTTAGTTTATCATAAAAATAAAAAAAATCTTTTATGTCATTATTGTGGCTTTAAAACTATTTTAAAAAGAGAATGCGAAAGAAATATAAGTGGAAGTTGTCAATTTGTATTTAGTGGACCAGGAGTAGAGAGAATTCAAGAAGAAGTGAATAAATTATTTCCTACATATAAATCTATAATATTTTCAAGTGATACAATGAATAAAAAATCTTCTTCCGAAATTTTAAAAAAAATTTTTAATAATGAAATTAAAATTTTAATTGGTACTCAGCTTATTTCTAAAGGTTTTCACTTTCCAAAATTAAATTGTATTGTCGTATTAGATATTGATTTTTCATCTTTGGGTCATGATTTAAGGGGAGGGGAAAAAAATCTGCAACTTTACCATCAGTTGTCAGGTAGAGCAGGTAGAACAGGAAGCCCTTCAACTGTATATTTTCAAACATATAATTTAAATCAAGAAGCTATATCTCAAATAACAAACGAAGATCCATTTAATTTTTTAGATCAAGAATTAAATTTAAGAAAAAAAAACAATCTACCTCCTTATGAAAGATTTGTTTCTTTAATTCTTACATCTCCAAATGAAAAAAAATTAGAATCTGAAGCAATAAGATTAAGAGATTATTTGTTTAAAAAGTTAAATGGTAGAATTTTAGGACCAGTAAATGCATCAATCTATAGAATAAAAAAACAATATAGAAATAGATTGCTTATCAGATCTAAAAAAACACCGAAAATTCAAAAATCACTTACTTTAGCTTTGAAAGATTTTAAATTAGGTTCAGGAATAAAACTGACAGTTGATGTTGATCCAATAAGCTTTAATTAGTGTTGTAAAAATATCTATTTATGCCATTCTGTCGCTTGAAGAGCGACTACTGTTATGCTAATTAAATTCAACTTTTTTAAATCTTCTTAAGTAATAAGGGTATTAAATTGAGCGAAAAAAATAATTTTTCAGTAACAGTTGTAAACAGCTATTCTCAGGCATTGTATGAGTTAGCTACAGAAAATAAATCAATAGATTTAATTGAGACACAGGTTAATGCCGTTATAGAACTTATTACACAAAGTTCAGATTTTAGACTTTTAATTAAAGATCCAACGCATACAAAAGATACTCAAATAAATGTAGTTAATTTAATTGCCGAAAAATTTGAATTTAATGAATTATTAAAAAAATTTATGAATTTTTTAATTATCAAAAGAAGGTTCTTTAATATTAAAAAAATACTTAAGGATTTTTTGGTTATTTGTTCAAATAAACGTGGAGAAATTCATGCAAAGCTTACAGTGGGAAAAAAACTAAATAATCAAGAAATTGAAAAAATTAAATCTGAATTAATTCAAAACTTTGGTTCAAATATAAAACTAGAATACAAGTATGATCCTAATCTAATTGGTGGTTTAATTATTCAGATAGGTAGCATAATGATAGATACTTCAATAAAAAATAAATTACAAAAAATTGAAAATAAAATGATAGGTGCTTAAATGGAAATAAATCCTTCTGAAGTAACAAAAATTTTAAAAGAGCAAATAAAAAAATTTGGCGATAAAGCCGAAGTTTCCGAAGTTGGTCAAGTTTTATCAGTAGGTGATGGTATAGCAAGAATTTATGGATTAGATAATGTACAAGCTGGAGAAATGGTAGAATTTTCTGATGGATCTAAAGGTATGGCTCTTAACTTAGAGAGTGATAATGTTGGTGTGGTAATATTTGGAGAAGATAGAGCTATAAAAGAAGGAGATATAGTTAAAAGAACAGGTGCTATAGTTGATACACCTGTAGGAAAGGAATTGCTTGGCAGAGTTGTTGACGGATTGGGAAACCCAATTGACGGAAAAGGTGCTTTGGATAAAGGAGTTAAAAGAAATAGAGTTGAGATAAAAGCTCCTGGAATCATTCCAAGAAAATCAGTTAGTGAGCCAATGCAAACAGGACTTAAGTCAGTTGATAGCCTTGTACCAATTGGAAGAGGGCAACGAGAATTAATTATTGGTGATAGACAAACAGGAAAAACAGCTGTTGCAATTGATACAATAATAAATCAAAAAAAAATAAATGAATCTAACGATGAAAAACAAAAATTATATTGTGTTTATGTAGCAATAGGTCAAAAAAGATCAACAGTAAGACAAATTGAAAAAACTTTAGAGGAAGCAGGAGCAATGGAATATACCACAATAGTTGCGGCTACAGCCTCAGATGCTGCTCCATTACAATTTTTAGCACCTTATACAGGATGTGCTATGGGAGAATATTTTAGGGATAATGGAATGCATGCTTTAATTATATATGATGATCTGTCTAAGCAGGCTGTAGCTTATAGACAAATGTCTCTATTATTAAGAAGACCTCCAGGAAGAGAGGCCTATCCTGGTGATGTTTTTTATTTACATAGCAGATTACTTGAAAGAGCAGCTAAGCTAAGCGATGAGCATGGAGGCGGATCTTTAACAGCACTTCCAATAATTGAAACACAAGGTGGTGATGTTTCTGCTTTTATACCTACAAATGTTATATCGATTACAGATGGTCAAATATTTCTTGAGACAAATTTATTTAATCAAGGAATTAGACCTGCAATTAACGTGGGCCTGTCCGTATCTAGAGTTGGTTCATCAGCTCAAACTAAGGCTATGAAAAAAGTTTCAGGATCGATGAAATTAGAACTTGCACAATATAGAGAAATGGCAGCATTTGCACAATTTGGTTCTGATTTAGATGCATCTACCCAAAAACTTTTGAATAGAGGCTCTAAATTAACTGAACTTTTAAAGCAAAAACAATTTTCTCCAATGACTGTTTCCGAGCAAGTGATTTCAGTTTTTTGCGGAGTCAGAGGTTATTTAGATGATGTAGATCTAAATAAAATTGCGGAATTTGAGTTAAAAATTATTGAAAGATGCAAATCTACGAAACCTGAGATTTTAGAATCAATATCAAGCTCAGGAAAGCTCGAAGAAGATACTGAAAAATTATTAGTTGAAATAATAACTGAATTTAAAAAAAATTTTAATTCTTAAAATGGCAAGTTTAGACGATTTAAAAAAAAGAATATCGAGCGTTAAATCTACGCAAAAAATTACTAAAGCTATGAAAATGGTTGCTGCAGCAAAATTAAGAAGAGCTCAAGAAAGTGCAGAAAAAGGAAGACCTTATTCTAATAAAATGAATAATATTATTCTTAATCTATCTAATGGAATTGCTGATAAAGAAAATGCACCCAAATTACTTATTGGTTCAGGTGAAAATAAAACTCATCTATGTGTAGTTTTAACTTCTGACAGAGGTCTATGTGGTGGCTTTAATAGTAATATTATTAAAAAAGCAAAATCTTATTTTCAAAAAATTTTGAATGAAGGAAAAACTTTAAAAATTATTACTGTTGGATCAAAAGGTTATGATCAATTAAAAAGAGTATATAAAGGAAATATTATTGAAAAAATTTCTTTTAAAGAGTCAAAAAATACCAATTATTTTGATGCTGATAAAGTTGGAAAAATTATAATTGATAAATTTGAAAAAAAAGAATTTGATGTATGTGTGATTTTTTATAACCAATTTAAAAATGTAATTACTCAAATACCTCAAAAACAACAAATAATTCCTTTACAAGCTTCCGAAAAAAAGGAAGAATTTTTATCTGAAGATAGCTATGAATTTGAACCAGAGGAAGACGAAATATTGAGCAATTTATTACCAAAAAATATTTCTACTCAGATTTTTAAAGCTATGTTAGAAAACTCAGCTAGTGAACAAGGATCAAGAATGAGCGCAATGGATAATGCAACTCGAAACGCAGGTGAAATGGTTGATAAACTTACTATTGAGTATAATAGAAGTCGACAAGCGGCTATTACTAAAGAATTAATTGAAATTATATCAGGAGCAGAAAGTTTATAATTATGAGAAAGGGACAAATTACACAAATTATTGGAGCAGTAGTAGACGTAAAATTTGAGGGAGAATTACCTGAAATTTTAACAGCATTAGAGTGTAATAATGGAGGCAATAGATTAGTTTTAGAAGTTGCCCAACATTTAGGAGAGTCGAGTGTTAGAACTATTGCCATGGATGCTACAGAAGGTTTAAAAAGAGGAGATGAAGTAACTGATACAGGAGCTCCAATAAAAGTTCCAGTTGGACCCGAAACACTAGGTAGAATTATAAATGTAGTTGGAGAACCTATTGATGAAAAAGGAGAAGTTAAAACTAAAGAAAGCTGGCCTATTCATAGACCGGCACCTGGATTTAATGACCAATCAACAGAAACTGAAATTTTAGTTACAGGAATTAAAGTTGTTGATTTGTTAGCACCTTATGCAAAGGGTGGTAAAATAGGATTATTTGGTGGTGCAGGAGTAGGTAAAACAGTAATTATTATGGAGTTAATTAATAACATTGCAAAAGCACATGGTGGTTTTTCAGTTTTTGCAGGAGTAGGAGAAAGAACTAGAGAAGGAAATGATCTTTATCACGAAATGATAGAGTCAGGTGTTATTAAACCAGAAGGAACTGGTTCAAAAGCTGCATTAGTTTATGGTCAAATGAATGAACCTCCTGGAGCAAGATCAAGAGTTGCGTTAACAGGATTAACTGTGGCTGAGTATTTTAGAGATCAAGAAGGTCAAGATGTACTTTTTTTTGTAGATAATATTTTTAGATTTACACAAGCTGGATCAGAAGTTTCTGCTTTACTTGGAAGAATTCCTTCGGCCGTAGGGTATCAGCCTACTTTAGCAACTGATATGGGAAATCTCCAAGAGAGAATTACAACAACAAACAAAGGATCAATTACATCTGTGCAAGCAATATATGTACCAGCAGATGATTTAACAGATCCGGCACCAGCAACATCTTTTTCTCATTTAGATGCAACTACAGTATTATCTAGGCAAATTGCTGAACTTGGTATTTATCCAGCAGTGGATCCGTTAGATTCCACTTCTAGGATTTTGGATCCAAGAATAGTTGGAGATGAGCACTATAGAGTTGCTAGAGAAGTTCAAAGAGTATTACAAACCTATAAATCTTTGCAAGATATTATTGCAATTTTAGGTATGGATGAATTATCAGAAGAAGACAAACTAACTGTAGCTAGGGCGAGAAAAATTCAAAGATTCTTATCACAACCTTTTTTTGTTGCAGAAGTATTTACGGGATCTCCAGGAAAGCTAGTTGATCTAGAATCTACTATTAAAGGTTTTGATGCAATTTGCAAAGGTGAATATGATCATTTGCCAGAAGCAGCTTTTTATATGGTCGGAACAATAGAAGAGGCCGTTGAAAAAGCTGAAAAAATGGCAAAAGAAGCAGCAGCATAATGAGCGAAGAATTTAAGATAGAAATAGTAAATCCTGAAAAATCTTTTTTATCTAAAGAAGATATTACAGAAGTTGTGATCCCAGCTTTTGAAGGTGAAATGGGAATACTAAAAGATCATATTTCTATTATTTCATTTCTAAAACCTGGGATAATTAAGATTTACTCAAAGTTGGGCGAAGATAAGTACTATGTTGAAGATGGTATTATAGAATTTAAGAATAACTGTTTGTCAATTTTAACAAGTGATATTTTTGATATTAAAAAAATTGATAAAAATTTTATTAGTGAAAGTTTGTTAAAAGCTGAGAAAGAAACACAAAACAAAGATATTTCTGATCAAGCAAAATATTTAATAGATCAAAAAATCGAAGTTTTAAAATCTTTAAGTTTAAATTAGTATAATATTTTTTTTATTTCCTGTTTAAGTTTATTATAAACTTCAACTTTAAAATTTACAGCTATTTTTGGCAAATCTTCTAAATCAATCCATTTCCAATCTAAAAATTCAGGCTTAATAGTATTTATATTAATTTCGTTGTCATTACCTAAAAATCTCATTATGAACCATTTTTGTATTTGACCTTTAAATTTACCTTTCCAAATAATTCCTATTAAGTGATCTGGCAATATATATGTAAGTTTTTTGTCAATTTCTTTAATAAGCTCTACATTAACTATACTTGTTTCTTCTTTTAATTCTCTTAAAGCGGCTTGATAATAATTTTCTCCTTTATCGAGACCTCCTTGTGGCATTTGCCAAAAGTTTTTTGGGTTGTCTATTCTTTTTGCTACAAATATTTTATTTTTATTATTTAACAATACTATTCCCACTCCACTTCTAAGTGGAAGATTCTTATGATTTTTTTTCATTATTACCCGTTAAGTAGTTTAACTGCGAAATCTAATTGGTTATCCGTTTCAGTATTGATTCTAAATTCATCAGAACTTTCTGCAACCTCTATATCAGGAGTTACACCTACCTCAGAAATTGATTTTCCAGATGGTAAATAATATTTCGATATAGTTAATCTTATTGCACCATTATTTTTTAATGGAATTACTGACTGCACAGATCCTTTTCCATAGGAACTCTCTCCTATTAATATTGCTCTTTTGTGATCTTGCAAAGCACCGGCAACTATTTCTGCTGCAGAAGCAGAGCCATAATTAATTAAAACAACTAAAGTTTTACCATCAATCAAGTCTCCATTTTTTGCAAACCACTTTCTGTTTTCTATACTTTTCCTACCTTTAGTTGAAACTATTTCCCCATGATTTAAAAAAAAATCAGATATTTTAATTGCCTGTGATAATAATCCTCCCGGGTTATTTCTTAAATCTAAAATATATTTATTTATTTTGTTTTCTTTTTTAAATTTATTAAGATTTTTTTTAATCTGATCTGAGCTATTTTCATTAAATGACGTTAGTCTAAGGTAACCAACTTTATCATCAATGATTTTTGTTTTAACAGATTTTACTTCAATTATTTCTCTTGTGATATTAAAAACTATTGCTTTTTTTTTACCTATTCTTCTCACAGTTATTTCAATATCGCTTCCAACTGGACCTCTCATTAAATCAACTGCTTCTGATAATGATTTGCCTTGGACTTGAGTATCATTAATTTTAACAATATAATCTCCAGCTTTAACTCCCACTCTTTCAGCAGGAGAATTATCAATAGGAGAAATTACCTTTACTACTCCAGCCTCCATACTAACTTCTATTCCTAGTCCTCCAAATTTTCCACTAGTTTCAGTTTGCATTTCTTTAAAAATTTCTGGAGACATGTAGGCAGAATATGGATCTAAAGATTGTAGAACGCCATTAATAGCTGCATCCATAACATCGCTTTGGTTTATTTCTTCTACATATTCATTATTTATTTTATCTAAAACTTCTCCAAACAAATCAATTTTATCATATATATTTTTTTCATTTGCTAAAATTCCAAAACTACTAAAACAGAGAGTTGTTAAAGTTATAAAAATTATTTTAATTTTTTTAATCATATTATTAACTTTTCTTTAGGAATTAACTCCGACCACATTTTTTCTAATTCATAAAATTTTCTTTTTTGTGGATTAAAAATATGGACGATTAAATCTATACCATCTATTAATTTCCAATCATTACTATTTTTACCTTCTATTTTTGAGTTAATAATGCCATTTTTTTTAAATTCCTCCAATACTTGCTCTGAAAGAGCCTGAATATGTCTTGATGAAGTACCACTTGCAATAATCATGTAATCTGCGACAGAAGATTTATTTGCAAGATCTATTGAAACTATATCAAGAGCTTTATTCGAATCCAGGGTATCAATAATTTTTTTTTTTAGATTCGCAATTTTATCCATTAATTATTTTAAGATTATCAAATTTTTCTTAATTTAGAAGAAGAAATATTGACTTTTTTAAAAGTAATATATTTTAATCTTTTCTTATTATATTTTTTGTAAGCTATTGATTTTAATGACTTAGCTTTATAATTTTTTCTATCAAAAACTAATATGTTACAATTTGATAAAATTTCTTTCCATCCAACCCACTTATGAAAATTGATTAGGTTATCTGCACCCATAATGAAATATATTTCTATATTTTTTTTCTTTTTTTTAATAAAATTTATAAGTTTAATTGTTTTATTTGATTTAATTTTATCTTCAAAGTAATCAACCTTAATAAATTTATTTTTGCAAGTTAATTTTTTTGCAAAACTTATTCTTTCTTTTAAACTTAAGCTACTTTTATTTTTAAAAGGATTTTTTTTAGTAATAGCCCATATTATTTTTTTTAAATCAAATCTTTTTTTAGCTTCTTTAGAAATTTTTAGATGTCCGATATGCGCTGGATCAAAAGTTCCACCCAAGATACCTATTTTATTTTTAATTATTTTACTCAAACTATTTTCTAACCTGCCCTGATCCTAGTACTTCATATTTATATGTTACAAGTTGATTTAATCCAACAGGTCCTCTAGGAGGAAGTTTATTTGTTGAAATTCCAACCTCTCCTCCAAATCCAAACTCTCCTCCATCTGCAAATTGAGTAGAAGAATTGTGTATAGCAATGGAGCTTTTAACATTTTTTAAAAAGTATTGAGCGTTTTTTTTATTATTTGAAATAATTGCATCAGTGTGCATTGTACCATACTTATTAATATGCTTTACAGCTTCATCAACATTTTTTACTGATTTAACAGAAACCTTTGCCGATAAATATTCTGTTGACCAATTTTTCTCGTTTGCATTTAAAGATTTACCGTTAAAAATTTTTTTGATTTTTTTATCTGCATAAATTATACAGTTGTTTGCATTAAGTTTTTTTAAAACAGGATTTACAAATTTTTTTAAAGATTTTTCATGAAATAAAATTGTTTCAGTTGCTCCACAAATGCTAGTATTTCTTAATTTTGCATTGTGAACAATTTTTTTGGCAAAATTTAAATTTGCATATTGGTCTATATAAGTATGACAAATGCCTTCCAAATGGCCAATAATTGGAACAACACTAATATTTTGTACTTTTTTAACTAAGTTTTTACCTCCCCTTGGTATAATTATATCAATATATTTTTTCATGCTTGAAAGCATTAAATCTACTAATTTTCTATTTTTATTTTCAATAAATTGAACGTAATTTTGATCAACATTATTAATTTTAAGAGCTTTTCTAAATAAATCGGCAAGAATTTTATTTGAAAAATATGCTTCAGAACCACCTCTTAAAATAACACAATTTCCAGATTTAAAACATAAGCTTGAGATATCCGAGGTTACATTTGGTCTACTTTCGTAGATTACTCCTATAACACCAATTGGAATTGTTACTCTTTTAATTATTAATCCATTTGGACGTTTCCATTTACTTAGGGTAATATTTGTTGGGTCTTTTAATTTAATTATATTATTAATTGATTTAATGATTTGACTTATTTTAGCATCACTTAACTGAAGTCTATCAATTAAGTTTTTTCTCAAACCTTTTTTTATTGCTAGATTAACATCTTTTTTATTTTGTTTAATAATTTGCAATTTATTTTTTTTTATTAAATTTAAAAATTTTTTCAAAACTTTGTTTTTTGTTTTATAATTAATTTTATTATTAAGAGCTTTACTAGAATTTTTTCCAATAGATGCTAAATATTTTTTCATTTAAACCTCAACCATATCATCTTTATGTATAACTTCAGATTTAGTAATATATCCCAATAATTCACGAATTTTATTGGAATGTTGTCCTTTGATTTTTGAAATTTCATCTGATGTAAAAGAACTTAATCCTCTAGCATATTCTTGCATATTTATGTCCATTACTTTTATATGATCTCCTTTATTGAACTTTCCATTAACTTTTTTTATACCAGCCGCTAGTAAACTTTTGCCTTTTTTTAAAGCTTTTACTGCTCCATCATCGATTATTAATTCTCCTTTAGGTGCAATTGAACTTATTATCCATTTTTTTCTAGCATCTAATTTTGAAACTTTAGGTAAAAACCAAGTGCAATTATTTTTATCAAAAATTTTTTTTATAGGACGTATTGATAAACCATTTGCAATAGCCATAAAACACCCAGATATTTGACAAACTTTTGCAGCATCTATTTTAGTTTTCATTCCTCCAGTTCCATGTTCACTTATACTTTTAGTAGCCACTTCTTCTATATTTGAATTTATATTTTTTATATGTCTTATTAATTTTGCGTCACTATAAACTTTTGGATTTTTTGTATATAAGCCATTAACATCAGATAATAAAATTAGGCAATCAGCACTAGATATTTGCGCTACTCTAGATGCTAGTCGATCATTATCACCATATTTTATTTCAGTAGTAGCTATACTATCATTTTCATTTACTATGGGAACAAAACCTAATTTAAATAAATTTTCAAAAGTCCTTTTTGCATTTATTGCACGTCTTCTTTGTTCAGTATCTTCTAATGTTAGTAAGATTTGAGATAGATTTATTTTTTTTGAACTAAAAGTTTTTATAAATAAATTCATTAGCTCTATTTGTCCTACTGAAGCAACAGCTTGGCTTTTATCTAACTTTAGATTTTTTTTATTTAAATTTAATTTTTTACAACCTAAAGCAATAGCTCCGGAGCTGACAATTATAACATTTTTTTTGTTGTCTAATAATCCTTTTATATCTTTACAAAATTCTGATAACCATTTTTTTCTAATAGTCTTTTTTTTATTAATAAGTAAAGAAGATCCTATTTTTATTACAATTGTTTTAGAATTTTTAAGATACATAATTTATTAATTTTGATTTAATTTGAGATACAGAAGATTTATTTATAGTTGATAGTATAAAAACTTTTTTTTTAATATTTTTTGTGAATTCATCTATTTTTTTCTTTAAAATTTTTTTATCAATCAAATCTATTTTATTAAAAACAATCAATTCCTTTTTTTTTAGTAATTCTTTGCTATATTTCCTTAATTCTTCTCTTACTTGCTTATAAGAACTAATTAAATCTTTTTCATTTACGTCAATTAGGTGTAGTAGAGTTTTACATCTTTCAATATGTTTAAGAAATTTTGTTCCCAATCCAACCCCAGAGTGAGCTCCTTCAATTAATCCAGGAATATCTGCTAAAGTGATTTCTTTATTATCATAAGTAACAACACCCAGATTAGGATTGATTGTTGTAAATTTATAATTTGCAATTTTTGGAGTGGCTCTTGTAGTAGAAGCCAATAAACTAGATTTTCCTGCATTAGGTAAACCAATAATTCCAATATCTGCAATTGTTTTTAACTGTAACCAAACCCAAAATTCTTCACCTTTAGAACCTTTGGTAAATTTTCTTGGAGCTCTATTTGTTGAAGATTTGAATCTTGTATTACCAATTCCTCCTTTGCCACCAATTGCAGCAACAAATTCATCATTTTGTATTTTGAAATCATAAATTAATGTTTTATTATCCTCTTCAAATACTTGCGTACCTACTGGAACTTTTAAATAAAGATTCTTTCCGCCTTTACCTGTTTGTTTTTTACCTTTTCCGTCACCACCTCTTTCAGCTTTAAAATGTTGTTGATATCGAAAATCAATTAAAGTGTTTAAATTTCTTTCGGATTTAAAAACTATAGAACCACCACTTCCACCATCTCCACCATCTGGTCCACCAAATTCGACATATTTTTCTCTTCTAAAACTAGGTGAACCGGAACCACCATCACCTGCTTTAACCTTTATTTTAACTTGATCTAGAAATTTCATGATACAACCAATTTTTTTGTTAGTTGTACTAATTAATTGGGTTTTACAGAAACAAAAGTTCTATCAGACCTAGTTCTTTTAAACTCTACCCTTCCCTTAACCAAGGAGAATATAGAGTGATCTTTACCCATTTTTACATGGTTTCCAGGAAATATTTTTGTACCTCTTTGTCTAACAATTATATTTCCAGGGTTTACGTACTGGCCACCATACTTTTTTACACCAAGTCTTCTACCAGCACTATCTCTTCCGTTACGGGACGATCCACCTGCTTTTTTTGTTGCCATAATTTAATTTTTATTTTTCCTTATCAATTTTTTTAGTTTCTTTTTTATCTATCTTTTTTGCTTCAGCAAATAAACCACCGTCTTTTGCAAAAATTTTGTTAATTTTAATTAATGAATATTGTTGTCTATGTCCATTCTTTCTTCTAGAATTTTTTCTTCTTCTTTTTTTAAATACTAACACTGTTCTTTTTTTAGCATTTTTAATAAGTTCAGCTTCTACTTTTGCACCTTGAACTAAAGGAGATCCAACTTCAATATTTTTATCATCACCATAAGCTAAAACTTCCTTGAACTCTATTTTACTAGATGGTTTTTTATCTATTTTCTCAATTTTTAATATTTCACTAGTTTTTACTTTGTATTGTTTTCCACCAGTTTGAATTATAGCAAATGACATAAAATTTTTTATTTGATCAGCAATATAATCTTAGGCTTTACTTAGTCAAGCTGAATAAGCTAAAAATTGTCCTTTAAATCTCTTAATTTTGAAAAGTTTTCAATAGAATCGCATCTCAGGAAAATATTTGTTTCTAGTTCTTCTTTTAAAGTTGAAGGTATGGTGGGTAAGTTTTTATTTAATTTTTTTTTGATTAAAAAAATTTTTTTTTTTAATTTTAAGTTTTTTTTATCATGTAATAAACAAAAATTAGAATTATTTAAAGTATATTCATGACCACAATAAATCTTTGTTTCTAAAGCAAAAGATTTTATAAGATTTAATGAATTATACATTTGTTTATATGTTCCTTCAAAAATGCGTCCACATCCTAAAGAAAAAAGAGTATCGCCTGTAAATAGTAATTTTTCTTTAAAAAAATTAAAACACACATGACCCATTGTATGACCTGGAATATGAAAAATTTTAAATTCAAAATTTTTATGCTTCCATATTTCTCTATCTTTTAAACAAATATCGATTTTAGGAATTCTATCTTTGTCTCCTTCAAATCCAATTACTTTAGAGTTATATTTTTTTTTTAAAACTTGATTTCCCCCAACGTGATCAAAATGATGATGAGTGTTTAATATAAAGTCTAGTTTTATTTGATTTTTTTCTATAAAATTTATTATTGGTTTTGCTTCACTAGGATCAATTACACAAGCAGATTTGTTTTTTTCATCTATTACTAAATAGGAATAATTGTCTTTAAGACATTTGATTATTTCTACATTCATTTTATTTTTCAATTAAAAAAATTCCTAATTCTGAAAGTAAGTTTTTAAAATTTAAGTTTTTTAAACTTATATTTGAAACTTTTTCTTCATGTAAAGCGAGTGATTTAAATAAATTTATATTTTTTTTTTTGCAAAAATTAACAAAATCTTTGATTGTACACATATGTAAATTTGGCGTGTTGTACCATTCATTTGGAAGATGCTTAGTTATTGGCATTGTACCTTTAAAAAATAAATGAAGCCTTACTTTCCAATAACCAAAGTTTGGAATAGTCACTATAGCTTTATTTGCAACTCTTAATAGATCTTCTATTACTTTTTCCGGATTATAAAAGGCCTGAAGGGTTTGACTTAAAATCACATAATCAAAAGATAAATTAGGAAATTGTTGTAAATCTTTTTCTGCATTTCCTTCAATAACCGATAAACCTTTTGAAATACATATTTGAACATTTTCTTTTGAAATTTCTAAACCTCTGGTATCTACATTTTTATTATCTTTTAAATGTTTCATTAAAATTCCATCTCCACAACCTACATCTAAAACTCTTTTATTTTCTTCGATTAATTCTGAAATTATTTGGAATTCTTTTTTCATAAATTTTTAATAATTTGCCTCTAAAAAGTTTTTTATAGATTTTAAAAAATCTGGAACATCTAATAAAAAGGAATCATGTCCTTTATCACTTGTAATTTCTATAAAACCAACATCTGCACCAGCAGCATTTAAAGCAATAACAATTTCTTTATTTTCGGCAGTTGGATATAACCAATCAGAAGTAAAAGAAATTATAAAAAATTTTACTTTTGAATCTTTAAAAGCATGAGAAAGATTTCCTTTATACTGTTTTATTAAATCAAAATAATCCATTGCTCTTGTTATATAAAGATAGCTATTTGCATCAAATCTATCAACAAATGCAGAACCTTGGTGTCTAAGATAGCTTTCAATTTGGAAATCTGCATCAAAACTAAATTTTAAGTCATCTCTTTCTTGAAGTTTTCTTCCAAACTTTTCTTGTAAACCTTTTTGAGAAAGATAAGTAATATGAGCTGCCATTCTAGCAACAGACAAACCTTTGTCTGGAGAATTTTCTAAATTTAAATAATCTCCTTTTTTCCAATTACTATCTGCCATTATTGCTTGTCTACCCAACTCATTAAGAGCAATATTCTGCGCTGAATGACTAGCTGTGCAGGCTATGGGAATAGCAGTTTTAGTTTTCTTGGGATAGTTTGCAACAAACTGTAAAACTTGCATTCCTCCCATTGATCCTCCCATCACACTAAATAATTTTTCAATTTTAAAAAAATCTAATAAATTATATTGAGCATTAACCATGTCATTGATCGTAATTACTGGAAAATTTGTACCAAGTCTTTTATTTGTTTTTAAATCAACACTACTTGGACCATAGGAACCCATACATCCGCCAATTACATTTGCACATATCACAAAAAATTTGTTTGTATCAACTGCCTTATTAGGTCCTACTAAATATGACCACCAGCCGCTTTTATTAGTTATTGGATTTGTACCTGTAACAAATTGGTCACCTGATAAAGCATGAAAAGCTAATATTGCATTATCCTTTTTTTCATTTAGCTTACCATATGTCTCATAAGCCATTGGATAATTACTTATAGTTTTTCCACAATCGAGTTTAAGCGGTTTTTCTATAATTATTTTTTTTATATTTTCTATAGTATTCATAGTTTAAAGCTGATTGTGAATTGTGAGAAAAAAAACTTATTTAGCGGTTTTTTTATAGCGCTCGCAATTCAGTTAAATCAGCGCAGTGGTTTATTACAATATACCTTTTTATATGTCAATTTTTTATCTATAAGGTTAAAAAAATATTGAAAATTATGACTTTGCCAACTTTTAAAAGAATAAAAATAGAAGCTTACAAGCCAGGAAGATCTTTTTTAAAAAAAGCGAGAAATATAATAAAACTATCTGCAAACGAATCTGCACTGGGTTTTAGTCCAAAAGTTAAAAAAGTTTTGCAAGGAAAGAATATCCAAATATCTAGGTATCCAGATAGTAAAGCTATAGAACTTAGAAAATTAATTTCAAAAAAATTTAAATGTGATTTTAATAAAACTATCTGTGGTTCAGGATCAGATGAAGTAATCCAAATGTTATGTCAACTTTTTCTTAAACCTGGTGATGAGGTAATTGTTCCAGAATTTAGCTTTATAATGTATAGACTTTATTCATCTATAGTTGGTGCCAAGGTTGTTTTTTCTAAAGAAAAAAATTTTAAGATATCCGTCGATGAAATAATAAAAAAAGTTAATAGAAAAACTAAAATTGTTTTTATTGCCAATCCTAACAATCCAACAGGCACATATTTATATAAGAATGAATTAATTAATTTAAGAAAAAGATTAAACAGTAGAATTTTATTAGTAGTTGACGATGCATATAGTGAATATATGAAAGATAAAAAATATTCTTCTGGTCTGAGAATCTTTAAAAATGTTAAAAATGTATTTATTTTAAGAACCTTTTCAAAAGTTTATGGCTTAGCTTCTTTAAGAATTGGGTGGGGGTATGGAAATAAAAAAATTATTGATGCACTAAATGTTATTAAACCACCATTTAATGTTAATAGAATTGCACAATTATGTGCAATAGAGTCTTTAAAAGATAAAGAATTTATAAATAAATCAGTTAAGCACAATTTTTTTTGGAGTAAATTAATCAAAGACAATTTAAAAAAATATAGTATTACTACAAACAAAGTAAGTGGAAATTTTCTTTTGTTAAATTTTAACAAATGCAAATTATCTGCGAATAACATTGAAAAAAAATTGGAAAAAAAAAGTTTAATATTAAGAGAAACAAGAACCTATGGTATTAAAAATTGCTTAAGGTTAACCATTGGAAATAATTTAGAAAATAAATTATTTTTAAAAGCTATAAATGGAATTTTCAGAAATGTTTAAAAAAACATTAATTATTGGATGTGGATTAATAGGTTCATCAATTCTAAGAGCTATACATAGTAAAAAATTATCTAAATCTATTATAGTATTTGAAAAGTCTGCAAAAAATATCTCAAGGATAAAAAAAATTAAATCAAATATAAGATTTGTTAAAATTTTAAATAATCAAATATCCGATGTTGATTTAGTTATTATTTGTACTCCAATGAGTGAATATAAAAAAATAATTTTAAAGCTAAATAAAAACCTAAAGTCAAAATGCTTGATAACCGATGTTGGATCAACCAAAACAAATATAATTAAATTAAAAAATAAATATTTAAATAAAAAGTTAATCTGGGTATCTAGTCATCCCATAGCAGGATCTGAAGTCAGTGGACCTGAATATGGTAGTAAAAATTTATTTTTAAATAAATGGTGCGTAATTATTAAAGAAAAAAGAAAAATTCCAAAAAAAATTAATTTGTTAAAAAAATTTTGGAAAAAACTTGGCTCTAAAGTGATTTTAATGGATTCAAATAATCACGATAAAATTTTTTCTATCACAAGTCACTTACCTCACTTGATTGCATATAATTTGATTAAAACTGCGCAAGATTCACAAAAAATTCAAAGAAAAAACTTAATACAATACAGTGCGGGAGGTTTAAGGGATTTTTCAAGAATAGCAGCGTCAAATGAAATTATGTGGAGAGATATATTTTTTAGCAATGATAATATTATTAATGCAATAAATTTATTTAGTAAAAATTTAAATTCATTTAAAAAAATTATTCAAAGTAAAAATAATAAAAAACTTTTATCAAAATTAGTTAATTCTAAAAAAGTAAGAAAACAAATAATTTTATCAAAACAAGATGTGGCAAAACCAGACTTTGGAAGAGAATAATTTATATTTTACAAATTTTTCTAACTTTTAAATTAGCTGTTTTTTCTATTCTATTTATTGTTTCTTTTATTGGCATTACAATAACTTTTTTTTCTGGCCCATAAGCGTGAATTAATTTTTTTGAGTTAATACACATTGCAACATGACCTTTCCAATAAATAATATCTCCTTTTTTATATTTTTTTTTGTTTTTAATTCCATTTTTAAACTTAATTTGATCTATAGTATCTCTTGGAAAAAATTTATTGTTAAATTTATAAAATATTTGAATTAAAGCAGAACAATCAATTCCCTTAAAGGTTTTACCTCCCCATTTATATTTACAATTTGAGAATAAATTAAAAGTTTTACTGAAGTTTTTTTCTTTTTTATTAATAAAATATATATCTTTTTTTTTTATCCATTTATTTTTTTGAAACATTACATAATTCTTTTTTTTCTTTAAAATTTGAATTTCACTTGAAAATGGTAAAAAATTATTTGATTTATAAATTCTAGTTTTTAAAACTTTTACTTTGTGTGTAGGATTAAATTTATTAATAAATTTTTTATTTTTAATATAACCATAATATCTATCGTAAAATGTTTTTATTTTTAAAAAATTTTTTGTTTTTTTTAAAACTTTAAATTTTTCACCATAGATGATTTGTGAGCTAATTTTAGAATTAATTGAAGGATGTTCGTATATATTTATACAGGGATATATACAGTAATAATTATTTTGTGCCAACTTTTAATTTATCTTTAATAATCCACAAACAAATTAATGAAGGAATTACCATTATTGTAGTTAAGATGAAAAAAGTTCCCCAATCTCCATTTAACCAATCGACAAGTGCTCCAGAAGATGATGCGAGAGTCGTTCTTCCCGCAGTTCCAATAGATGCAAGTAATGCATATTGGGTTGCGGTATAGGTTCTATCAACTAGTAAAGAAATAAAAGCAACAAAAGCCACTGTAGCGAATGCGGCTGAAATATCATCAGCTATCACAGCAACTGCAAATAACCACTCAGACTTCCCTGTCCAAGCAAGAGCGGCAAACAAAAGATTTGTTGCTGCCATGAATGCTCCTGCAACAAACATTGTTTTTACAGTTCCAGATCTCATTGCAAAGATTCCTCCTAGCAATGTAAATACAACTGTTGTTATCCATCCCAAGGTTTTAGAATAAATTGCTATTTGTCCTTTAGAAAAACCAATCTCTTTATAAAAAACAATCGACATTCGTCCTAGGAAAGCCTCTCCAATTTTGAATAAGAAAACAAAACCTAGAATTCCTACAGCAATATTGAATCCATTTTTTTTGAAAAAACTTATTATTGGTCCACCGATAGTACCTGTGATGTATGCAATAAAATTTGTTATAATATTGTTTGATCCAAGTTTCCCCTTTATCATTTGATCAGTTTCTCTTTGATTTGCCTCTCTATCTGTTTGAATTGGCTCATGTACAAACATTAAACCTATATTCATTAAAATTATTACAACTCCTAAAATTAAAAAAGTAGCTTGCCAGTAATCGACAATACCCATATTTTCAAAATATTCTGCTGAGAATAAAGCTATAACTCCTCCGAGTTTGTAACCAGTCCACCAACCAACTACCGCCATAGCAGCACCTGCTGCCATAGATTTTCCTTCATTTGCATTAATTTGTTCAATTCTTAAAGCATCTACAGTTATGTCTTGAGTGGCAGATGCTATTGCAATAACTAGACCTACAGTGATTAATAGAGCTAAGTTTTGTGTTGGGTTTATAACGCTCCAAATTACCAAACTAAATAAGATTATAATTTGCATTAAAACTATCCATCCTCTTCTATGACCTAGTTTTTTTGTTAAAAATGGAATTTGAATTCTATCTATTATTGGTGCCCACAAATAATTAAAAGCATAAACACCAAAAATTAAACCTGCCCATCCAATTGTTGACCTGCTAAGGCCCTCTTCTTTTAACCAAAGACTTAAACTGCTAGCAATCAAGACCCATGGAAAACCACTTATTGCTCCTAGAAGTAATATTCTTAACATTCTAATGTCTTTGTAGACTAATAGGGAGCTTATCCAGGTTTGTTTTTTTTCTATCATTAATATTTTCTCCAAAACGATGGAACAAGTAATACTAATATAGCAAATAGTTCAAGTCTACCTAAAATCATTCCCATACTTAAAGCCCATTTAGATACATTTGAGAGTGTTGAGAAGTTACCTTCTGGGCCAATAATCTCACCAAGTCCAGGACCTACATTTGATATAGAGGTTGCAGCACCTGAAATTGAACTAACAAAATCTAAGCCACTAAGTGATAAAATTGAAGTAAGAATAAAAAATATAATTATATATAAATATATAAATGATATAACTGATGCCATAAATTTATCATCTATATTGCTATTATCATATTTAACTACAAAAACTCCTCTTGGGTATATTGTTTTTTTGATTTGATTGACTAAAAAAAGATACAATAATTGAACTCTAAAAATTTTAATTCCACATGCAGTAGAACCAGCACATCCGCCAATAAACATTAAAATTAAAAAAAATACTAATGGAAAATTTCCCCATTGATTAAAATCTTTAGTTACATAGCCAGTTCCTGTTAATATTGAAATAACATTAAATGAAACAGTTCTGAGGTTAATTTCTATAAAACTTTTATTTTTAATAATTAAATAAATAAATAATAAAATAATCGAAAAAGCTATAATTTTAAAAAAAGCTATAATTTGAGTGTCTGAAAAAAAAATTTTTCTATCTCCATTAAGAAATTTTATATAAGCTATAAAAGGTATGCTTCCTAACAAAATAAATACTATTGAAGTTGTTTCAATTGATGGACTATCAAAATATCCTATTGATTGATTATAATTTGAAAATCCTCCTGTAGCTATTGTTGTCATTGAATGTGTAAGGCTGTCAAAAAAATTCATACCAAAGATTTTATAAAAAAAAGCACAAAGGATTGTTAACGAAGAATATATAATTAATAACCTAACACTAATCTGTTTAGATTTTGGTAATATTTTTTCTGCAGTATCATTACTTGATACTTTAAATAACTGCATACCACCAACTTTCATGATAGGCATAAGTGTAATTGCCATTAAAATTATTCCAATTCCTCCAAGCCACTGCAAAATAGCTCTCCATAGTAAAATTGCTTTTGGAGCATCATTTAAATTAGTAATAACTGTGGAGCCGGTAGTTGTAATACCAGACATACTTTCAAAAATTGAATCTGTTACACTTAACTCTAAACTTGAAAATATAAATGGCAATGACCCAAACAATGCAATACCCATCCATGATAAAGTTGTTAACAAAAAAGCTTGAGGTAAATTAAGTTTTTTCTCATGATCTAAGTTCGATAAAAAAAATAGAACACCAAAAATAATACATATTATAGAAGGGCCAATAAATGAAGAATCTAAATCATTATAAATGTATTGAACAATAATAGGAATGGTCATTGACACGCCCAAAACTATTTGCAGGATTCCTAATGTAAAAAAAACCGTTTTATAATTAGACATTTTGAATGAACATTATTTTATGGTAAATAAATTTCAACTCTATAAGAATTATTAAAATGCTATTTTTATAAGTTATTTTGATACTAAATTGTGATTGATAAAGCTAACATTGAAAAAACTAATGCCTGGCCCTTTGTTGAGGCAAAAAAAATTTTAAAAGACAGAAAAAAATATATTGATAAAAAGGGTAAAATAATTTTGCAAACAGGTTATGGACCTAGTGGACTACCTCATATAGGTACCTTCGGAGAAGTTGCCAGAACTTCTATGGTTGTTAATGCATTGAATCAATTAACAGATATACCTAAAGAGATAATTACTTTTTCAGATGATATGGACGGTCTTAGAAAAATTCCAGATAATGTTCCAAATAAAGATAAATTAAAAGAAAAACTACACCAACCTTTAACAAGTATTCCAGATCCATTTGGCAAGTATAAAAGTTATGGAGAACATAATAATGAGATGCTTAAACAATTTTTGGACAAGTTTAATTTTCAATATATATTTAAAAGTTCAACTGAACTTTATAAATCAGGGTTTTTTAACTCAACATTAGAATTAATTTTAAAACATTATAATGGAATAATGGATATAGTTGTTCCTACACTAGGAAAAGATAGACAAAAAACCTATTCTCCCTTTCTTCCAATTTGTCCAGAAACTGGAAATGTATTAGAAATTCCTGTTTTGGAAATTAATCAAAAAGAATTAAAAGTTGTATTTGATAATAACGGAAAAAAAATCGAAAAAAGTATTTTAAATGGAAATTGCAAACTTCAATGGAAAGTGGATTGGGCAATGAGATGGTATGCTATTGATGTAGACTTTGAAATGTACGGAAAAGATTTAATTGAAAGTGCAATTTTGTCTTCAAAGATAGTTAAGCTATTAGGAAAACCCAATCCCGCAGGATTTGCATATGAATTATTTTTAGACGAAAAGGGAGAAAAAATATCAAAATCTAAAGGGAATGGTATTACTATTAATGAATGGTTAAATTACGCATCACCCGAGAGTCTATCATTATTTATGTACCAAAATCCAAAAAGAGCTAAAAAACTCTATAAAGAGATAGTTCCAAAGGCCGTAGATGATTATTTGGATTTTATAGAAAAAGGAAAAACTCAAAATGAACTTCAGCTACTTTTAAATCCTGTATGGCACGTTCACAATGGTAAAATGCCAAAAGAAAAATTCATTATGAGTTTTTCAATGCTTTTAAACCTTGTTGAGGCTAGTAATTCAGATACTAAAAATATTTTATGGAAATTTATAAAAAAAAATAAATCTAATATTACTGAAAATGAATATCCTATATTTGATGGACTTATAGATTATGCAATTAAATTTTTTCAAGATATTATTAAGAAAGCAAAAAAATATAAGCAACCAAATGATAAAGAAAAAAAGGCCTTAGAAGCTTTATTAAAAGCTTTAGATAAATGTAGTGACAGTATGGAGCCCGAAGAGATTCAAACTCAAATTTATACAGTTGGTAAGGAAAATGGATATAAAGAAGATCTAAGAGAATGGTTTAAATTGATTTATGAAGTAGTTTTTGGAGACATCAATGGCCCAAGAATGGGTTTCTTTATTAGTTTTTTTGGAGTTAAAGAAACAAAAGAGTTAATAAAAGGTAAAATTAATTAATGTTTTCAAAATTAAGATCTTTAATTTTTAAACTAGATCCAGAACTAGCCCATTCTTTAGCAATAAAAGCTTTAAAATTTAACTATTTTCCAATTAAAGGCGTTAAAAAAAACAATATCCTTGAATTAGAAATATTTGGAAAAAAATTACCTAATCCAATAGGTATTGCAGCCGGCTTTGATAAGGATGCCCAAGTATATAATCCATTATTCAAGTTAGGATTTGGCTTTGTAGAAGTGGGAACGGTAACACCATATAAACAATATGGAAATCAAAAGCCAAGAGTATTTCGCCTTGAAGAAGATAGAGCTTTAATTAATCGTTTAGGTTTTAATAACTCTGGCGCAGAAAAAATCAGTTCAAGAATTAAATTAGATTTACCAAATGGATTATTAGGCATAAATGTAGGGCCAAACAACAATAGTAAAAATAGAGTAGAAGACTATTTAATTTGTTTAAGAACTTTTCACGATCTAGCTGATTACTTAACGATAAATATTTCATCACCAAATACTGAAAATTTAAGAAGCTTTCATGATCAAAACGAATTAGACGAATTATTAAATGAAATTGAGTTAGAAAAAGAAAAATTAAAAAGTAATATACCTATTGCTGTTAAAATTTCTCCCGATATTGAAATCAATAATATTGAAAAAATTTGTCAAGTACTCATTAAATATAAAATTGATTTAGTTATAATTTCTAATACGACAGAAAAAAATAGAGAAAGTTTAAAAAATATTCATAAGTTGGAAAAAGGAGGTTTATCAGGAAAACCCCTTGAAGATAAATCAAATTTTTTAATAAATAAATTTTATAAAATTTTAAAAAATAAAACAAAAATAGTTGGTGTTGGAGGAATTGATTCAGGTAAAAGTGCATATGCCAAAATAATAAATGGAGCTAGTTTGCTTCAGTTGTATACTGGGATGATCTATAAGGGTCCAGGTATTGTATTAAAAATTTGTGATGAATTAACTGATATTTTAAATTCTGAAGGAATAAAAAAACTGGACGAAGCTGTTGGATCAAAATTATCAACTTGACGGTTTAATGATCAGAGCCTATACAGTCATGAAATTATTATGTCTAAAAAATGTGAGCTAACTGGAAAAATTCCTCTTAAGGGTCATAAGGTTAGTCACGCTAATAACAAAACAAAAAGAAGATTTTTACCTAATCTTAAAAAAGTAAAATTTAAAAGTGATATATTAAATCGTACAATTAGACTGAAAGTATCTAATTCAGGAGTTAGATCAGTAGATAAAAAGGGTAGCTTTGATGAGTATATAATAAATACAAAATCAAAATATTTATCTTTAAGATTAAAAAAAATAAAAAAAACTTTATTATCTAAAACTGCTTAATGAATAAACTTTTTTTACTTCTCTCATTTATAATGGGAGCAGTTGTTCTTATTTCAAATTATTTAGTTCAATTTCCTTTTAAATATTATGGTTTACATGAAATATTAACTTACGGAGCATTTACTTATCCAATAGCTTTTTTAATCACTGACCTAAGTAATAGATGCTATGGTAAATATACAGCTAGAAAAGTTGTTTATGTAGGATTTTTTATAGGTGTTAGTTTCACACTATTTTTTTCAACAAATTTTACTGATTTAATTTCAGTCAGAATTGCAATTGGATCAGGTACAGCTTTTATAATTGCACAATTGATAGATGTACAAATTTTTGACAAATTAAGAAATAAAAAATGGTTTATTGCTCCTATAACTTCTTCTTTAGCAGGATCTAGCCTTGATACTTTTTTATTTTTTTCAATTTCATTTTATGGAACTGAAATGCCTTGGTTTACTTTATCATTGGGAGATTTGGCTGTTAAAATTTTTGTAGCTATAGTGATGTTAATACCTTTTAGGCTGCTATTAGGTACTTTGAAGGCAGCTTAAAATTATTTACATAAAAATTTATATGACAAAATTTTATAAGCTAGCTTAGCAGTCAAAAAGTTATAAGAATTAAATCCTTTAATAGGAGATAGTTCATTTATATCCGCACCAACAATATTTGAATTTTTTGATGCTATTTTTATAATTTTTAAAGTTTCATTCCAAAACAATCCACCCGGTTCTGGAGTACCAGTAGCAGGCATAATACTAGCATCGAAGCCATCTACATCAAATGTTAAATAAACATTTTTATTTTTAATTAATTTTCTAAATTTTTTTAAATTCCAATTTGATTTATCTTTTGCCCAAAAAATATTAATTCTAGAAGAATTTTTATTTAGATAAGAAACTTCATTTTTTGAAATATTTCTTATTCCAAAGGAGATTACAGAGACATTTTTATAATCAAGACATCTTCTAATCGCGGATGCATGAGAGAACTTTTCACCATTATAACTTTCTCTTAGATCTGCATGTGCATCAAAGTGTAATAAGCATAATTTTTTATACCTTTTAACAAATGGAGCAATACACCCTGGAGTAATAGAATGCTCTCCCCCGAAAGTTATTGGAAATAGTTTTTTCCGTAATATTTTTTCATTAATGTCAGACATTTTTTTAAGAGCTTTATTAATATTTTTATTAATTTTAAAAGGTTTTAATGTTTTGATTCCTATTTTTTTATATGGTTCACAATGCAATTCTTCATCATATAATTCAACTTGATGGGAAGCTTTAATAATTTCTTTTGGACCATTTTTTGTTCCACTTCCATAACTAACTGTTTTTTCTAAACCGAAAGGAACAACTACTACTTTTTCTTTAAAATTAAATGTATTGTCAATTCCAAGAAAACCTATTTTATTTGATAAATATTTCAATCTTTATCCAAATATCTTTGTAAGGTTTTTTTTATTTCTATTTTTCCAGTAGCCTTTATGGTAGGCATCACTTGCTATTAATGGTAAAATGCTAGTTGCTTCTGCAAAAACCATTTGTTCTTTAGTCACATCAACCTTTCCCCAAGAACTAGCTTCTTTTAAAGTAGAGCTACTACAAGCCCCATCTCTTGAGTCTGCAACTGTAATTTGGATTGCATACTTATGCATATCAACTTTTTTTCCTAAAAGTTCAGCACAAATAACAGTATCTTGAATGAAATTTTTAGGAACACCTCCTCCAATCATAAATAAACCAGATCCCTTTGATCTAATTTTTATTTCCGTAAGTTCACGAAATTCTCTTATTGAATCTATTGTTAAATGTTTTTTTTGATTTTTTTCTTGATGCATAACTAATCCAAATCCAGCACTAGAGTCCGTAAAAGCTGGACAAAATATAGGAACTTCATTGTCATAAGCAGTTTCAATTAGAGAATTTTTTTTCTTTGCATTTTTTTTAAGATATTTGCCAATTTCATGAATAAATTCTCTAGATGTATAGCTTCTAGGTTTTAAATTATCTGCTATTTCACATATAATTTTATCACACATTTGAAGTTCATCTTCATCTATGTAGGTGTCATAAATTCTATCAATATAATTTTTTCTTAATTCGCTATCGTCTTGAAATTGAGAACCTTGATAATGTTTAAAACCAAGCGCTTCAAAAAAATCCATATCTATAATAGAAGCACCTGTTGCCACCACAGCATCAACCATATTGTATTTAATCATGTCTCTATATATGTGCATACAGCCACCAGCAGATGTTGATCCAGCTAAAGTTAAAAAAATAGTGCATTCTTTATCTTTTATCATTTCATTAAATATATTTGATGCATTTGCTGTTTCCCTAGAAGCAAATGACATTTTTTCCATTGATGAAATTATTTTTCTTGCATCAAAAGAAGTTATATCGATATGTTCTACAGGCTTATTTAAAAAATCTTTTTTACTATTGTGTCCAAGGTTTTTTTTATCTGGCATTTAGGCAACAAGAAACTCGCTATCAGTCTCTTTGTTATACATCGACATAATTGGACTATCTTCAACTTCATAAATACTATCAGAGAAAAACCCATTAAAATGAGTTCTGAAAGTTAATCCATATGCGCCTAGTTGACCTAATTCTATGTAATCATTTTCTTTAATATTATTTGGCAATACAAAAGGTCCTTTCATATAATCCATGCTGTCACAAGTTGGACCATAAAAATCAAAAGATGTCATTTTTTTTGATACTAATCTACCATTTGTAATTAATTTTGAAGGGTAAACAATATTAGGAACTCCAGCATCAAAAAGCGTTCCATAAGTTCCATCGTTTATAAACAATTTTTGTTTTTTTCTTAAATTTACTTTAACTATTGTTGAACCACTTTCGGCAACTATTGCTCTACCAGGTTCACATATTATTTCAGGTTTTTTTTCAAGTTTTAAGCTTTCTAATTTTTTTTTAATCTCTTCAAAGTAGTTATCCAATGATTGTGGAATTAAATCAGGATATATTGTTGGGAAACCACCTCCTACATTAATATAGTCAGGAATAATTTTAGTTTTATTAATAATTTTTCCAATTTCCAATATTCCTTTTGAATAAGAGATAGGATGCATGCATTGTGAACCTACATGAAAGCTTAATCCTGTTTTTTTAGCATAATTTTTTGTTAATCGAAATAATCCTATCGCTTCTGATGTTGGTGCTCCAAATTTTTTTGATAAATCTATTTCAGCATGTTCATTAGATACCGAAACTCTAACAAACAATTCTAAATCTTTTGCTTGATTAGTACTTTCAATTATTTTTATTAATTCGTCTTTTGTGTCTAAAGAAAAAGTTTTAACTCCATGTTTAAAATAAGCATCTTTTATGCTGTGTCTATCTTTTATTGTATGCATATAAGAACATTTTGCTTTTGGACTAATTTTTTTAATTGTTTCAATTTCTTTAATGGACGCAACATCAAAGTTTCTTATGCCACTTTCAATTAAAGTTTTTAATATCTCAGGATGTGGATTTGTTTTAACAGCATACAAAACTTTTCCTGGAAACTTGTCTTGGAAGAACTTAGAAGCAACATTTATAGAATGCTTCCTTATACAATAAACCGGTTCATTTGGTTTCAGTTGATGTATTAACTCTTCAACTGATTTAAATTTTTTCATTTAAGCTCCACAAAAAAAATTTACTAAAAAAAAATTTGCATAACTGTTATGCAAATTTCATATTAAATCAGCATTTATGAGATATAGAAGTAAATGTAAAGAAAATATTACTATTGAATCTTGTTTATTCATAACCATATAAAGATCATGCTTGAAGTTAAAAAAATCAGAAAATTAAGTGAATTTAAGGACAATTCACTACTAATCGTAGATGACGACAATCCATTCAGGGAACGATTGGCGAGATCTATGGAAAAAAAGGGATTTAAAGTTTCACAAGCTGAAGGTGTAAAAACCGGGATTCTTGCAGTTAATAACAATAATCCAACATTTGCTGTCGTGGATTTAAGACTTAATGATGGTAATGGCCTGGAGGTTGTAAGAAAAATTCAAAGTTCTAACTCTAAAAGTAGGATAGTTATGCTAACAGGTTATGGAAACATACCTACTGCAGTTGCAGCTATAAAAGAAGGGGCAATAGATTATTTAGCAAAACCAGCAGACGCTGATGATGTAGAAAAAGCATTATTAGCTGGCCCAAATACAAAAGCAGACCCACCTGAAAATCCAATGTCAGCAGACAGAGTTAAGTGGGAACATATTCATCGAGTTTTTGAACTATGTAATAGAAATGTTTCAGAAACAGCAAGAAGACTTAAGATGCATAGAAGGACTCTTCAAAGAATATTGTCGAAAAAATCTCCTAGATAAAATAAAATTTAAACTAATTTTTTGTTAATCTTACAAAAACATCTTCTAAGTCAGCATCTTCCGTCGATATATCAGATATTTTTATTTTTTGTTTATTTATAAAATCTATAAGTTCGTTTATATGTAACTTACTTCTTTCATAAGATACTATCAACTTATCTGCACTATTGTATATAATGTTTAATGAGTTTAAAGATTTATCAAAAATATTAACTTTTCCATTTAATAAAAATGTTACAATTTTAGTTTGTATTTTTTTTAACAAATTTTCTGTGCTATCTAAAGCTACTAAATTTCCATTATTTAGTATTCCTATTCGATCACATATTTCTTCAGCCTCTAACAAATAATGTGTTGTTAAAATAATTGTTACACCTTGTTTATTTAGTGATTTTACACTTTCCCATAATTTTTTTCTAAGTTCTACATCTACACCAGCAGTAGGTTCATCCAAAATTACAATTGGAGGCTGATGAACTAATGCTTTCGCAACTAACAATCTTCTTTTCATACCTCCGGATAAGCTTCTGCTGTAACTATTAGCTTGATTTTTTAGAGAAACCAATTCTAAGATAGTATCTGTAATTCTATCTTTTTTTTTTACACCATATAATCCTGCTTGCAGTTCAAGTAATTTTCTAGGACTAAAAAAAGGGTCTACATTAATTTCTTGTGGAACTACTCCAATGGATGCTCTTACTTGTCTTGGATTTTTATCAAGATTAAAACCCCAAACATCAATTTCACCCGAAGATTTAACCGATGTACCTGCCAATATATTTATAAATGTACTTTTTCCTGCTCCATTTGGTCCCAATAATCCAAAAATTTCACCTTCTTTCACTTCTAAGTTTAGATTTTTTAATGCATGAATAGTTTTTGATCTATTTTTATAATAAATTTTATTTAAGTTTTTTACATATAAAACGTTTTTTTTGATCATAGATCGTTATACATTTATAACATTAGGTTAAATTAGTGTAAAATTATTACATGGATAAAATAAAAAAAACAGATCATTTTTATTTAATTGATGGGTCAGGTTATATCTTTAGAGCATATTATGCGCTACCTCCACTTAGTAGAAAAAGTGATGGAATGCCAACTGGCGCAGTTAGTGGTTTTTGTAATATGCTGTTTAAATTACTTGAAGACTCAAAGTCAAGCGAAAATAAGGAAAAAGCAACTCATTTTGCAGTTATTTTTGATTCTGCTAAAAAAAATTTTAGAAATGAAATTTATAAAGATTATAAAGCTAATAGATCAGAAGCACCAGAGGATCTAATTCCTCAGTTTGATTATATAAGAAAATCTGTAGAGGCATTTAATTTGCCATCTATAGAATTAATTAATTATGAGGCTGATGATTTGATAGCTACTTATTCAGAACAAATAATTAAAGAAGGAGCTAAAGTAACAATTGTTTCTTCAGATAAAGATTTAATGCAATTATATAGAAAGAATATCCGAATATATGATCCGATGAAAAATAAATTTATTTCTAATGAAGATATTATTGATAAGTTTGGCGTTATACCTGAGAAAGTAATTGATGTTCAGGCATTAGCAGGTGATAGCAGTGATAATGTGCCAGGTGTTCCAGGAATAGGTGTAAAAACCGCTGCCGAACTAATAAACCAATATGACAATTTAGACAATTTATTTAAAAATCTTAATCAAATTAAACAAAACAAAAGAAGAGAAACATTATTAGAAAATAGAGGGAAGGCTATAATTAGTAAAAAATTAGTTACTTTAAAGAAAGATGTACCCATTAAGAATAAAATTACTGAATTTGAATTAAAAAATATTAATAAAGAAAAACTTTACAACTTTTTAAGAGAGATGGAATTTAATAGATTGTTAAGTACTACAATTTCAACTTATGGAAATATTAACTTTACTAAAGAAAATAAATTAACCAATAAAGATGAAAATATTTCAAAAATAAATAAAAAAAAATATAAATTAATTGAAAACGAAGAGGATTTAGAAACTTGGATAAAAAAAGCTGAAGAAAATGGTGAATTAGCAATTGATACAGAAACAACTTCTTTAGATCCACATCAAGCAGATTTGGTAGGTATTTCTATTTCCACTAACATAGGAGAAGCTTGCTATATTCCAATTGGTCATACTAAAGGAAAAAATTTAAAAGAAAAAAATATTATTAAAAAGCTTAAAATAATTTTGGAAGATACAACTGTAAAAAAAATTGGTCAAAATATTAAATTTGATTATATAATATTTTATCATCGAGGAATTGATATGTCTCCTATGGAAGACACAATGTTAATGTCGTATACTTTAGATGCTGGAAAAAATAAACATAACATGGATATATTGGCAGAAATTCATTTAAATCATAAAACTATTTCCTTTAAAGAGTTAGTAGGAACGGGGAAAAAACAAATTAATTTTAGTGAAGTTCATATCGACAATGCCAAAGAATATGCCGCAGAAGATGCAGATATAACTTTTAGGTTATATAAAATTTTTTCTAAAAATTTAAAATCTGAAAAATTACTAAATATCTACGAAATTTTTGAAAAACCATTAATTAAAATACTAGCTCATATGGAAATAAATGGGATTGAATTAGATACAAATATTCTCAAATCTCTTTCAGAAAAATTTGAAAAAAAAATTAAATCATTAGAAGATAAAATATTTAAAATTTCAAAAAAAGAATTTAAAATAGCATCTACTAAACAACTAGGGGAAATAATGTATAATGAGATGAAAATTTCATCTCTTAAAAAGACAAAAAAAGGAAGTTTTGCTACAAGTGCTGTAGTACTTGAGGATTTAGCCTTTAAAGGTCACAAATTACCAAAATTAGTTTTGGATTGGAGACAAGCTACAAAGCTAAAAAATACTTATTCAGACTCATTGTTAAAACATATTAATCCAAAAACAAAAAGAGTTCATACATCTTTTTTGTTAGCTGCCACTTCTACAGGACGTTTGGCATCAAGTGATCCAAATTTACAAAATATTCCAATTAAATCAGAAGATGGAAAAGATATTAGAAGAGCATTTATCTCAAAAGAAAATTTTAATTTAATTTCAGCAGATTATAATCAAATAGAAATGAGAATATTAGCAGATTTAGCAGATGTTAAAGAATTAAAAAAAGCATTTAAAAATAATGAAGACATTCATTCTTTAACTGCAAGTCAGGTTTTTAATATAAAAACTAATCAAGTAAAACCTGATATGAGAAGAAAAGCAAAAGCAATAAATTTCGGAATAATATACGGAATTTCCCAGTATGGTTTGGCAAAACAAATTGGCGTTTCTAATAATGAAGCAGAAGAATTTTTAAATGCATATTTCTTAAAATTTCCAGAAATAAAAAATTATATGAATTCAACAATTAAATTTTGTAGAAAAAATGGATATGTAAATAATGTATTTGGTAGAAGAACTTACATTACAGGAATTAATGATAAAAATTTTAATGTTAGAAATTTCCAAGAAAGAGCAGCAATAAATGCACCTATACAAGGTTCAGCATCTGAAATAATGAGATTATCTATGATTAGACTAAATAATAAATTTAATGAAATAAAAGATTTAAAATGTAAAATTTTACTTCAAATTCATGATGAATTAATTTTAGAAGTTGAAAAAAAAGAGGTTAAAAAATGCTCAAAAATTATTAAAGATGAAATGATGAGCGTTAAAGATACTGATATGCATTTATTTTCGGTACCACTTTCTGTTGATGTAAATATAGGTAATAATTGGGGAGATCTTCATTAATTTATTTTGTTAGTATTGCCCAAATTAGAACAATTTAGTATTTTTAAGTAGTCTAAGAAATGAAACAAACAATAGCTTTAATAGATGATGATAGAAATATTTTGACTAGTCTTAGTATAGCACTTGAAAAAGAAGGATTTAAAGTTCAAACCTATTTAGATGGAGAAAGTGCACTTATTGGATTAGCTAGAACTCCACCAGATCTAGCAGTAATAGATATTAAAATGCCAAAAATGGACGGTGAAGAATTATTAAAAAAACTTAGGAAAAAAACTTCTTTACCAGTAATTTTTTTAACTTCAAAAGACGAAGAAGTGGATGAGTTATTAGGTCTTAAACTAGGAGCTGACGATTTCGTAAAAAAATCAGGAGGTTTTTCAATAAAAGTTCTTATTGAAAGGATTAGAGTTCAATTAAGAAAAAAAAATATAAATAATTTAGAAGATACAAAAAACATCATATCTCATGGAAAACTGAGATTAGACCCATCTCAATTAGAATGCGAATGGAATGGCAAAACATTACCTGACAAACTTACAACCACTGAATTTTTAATTGTTCAGGAACTTGCAAAAAGGCCTGGAATCATTAAAGAAAGATCTCAATTAATGGATATTGCTTATAGAGAAGATACTGAGATAGAAGATAGAACTATAGACAGTCATGTAAAAAGAATAAGGAAAAAATTTAAGAAAATTGATAGTAATTTTTCTGCAATTGAAACAAGATATGGAAGTGGATATAGGTGGAACGTTAATTAATGTTCAATAATTTTATTAAAAAATTATCAATACTGAAAAAATTTTTATTTATTAATTTAATTATATTTATTGTAATAGGATGCTTAACTGTAGTTTATCTTAACACTATTCAACCTAATTTAATAAATAAAAAAACATCAAATCATATTAATATTATAAATAATACCATTGATCATATTAAAAGATTAAAAATTAATTTTAGTGAAAAAGATATAAGGAAATTTTTATTTTCTACCAGGTTTCTTTTTCAGAGTTTAGATAGAGTTATAATATTTGATAATAAACTTAATTTAATTGGAGATACAGATACTTTAGATCTTGATCCAAGAGCTTTTTCACAAAAATTGCAAGTTATAGAAATGGATATGTTAAACAATGAAAATGAAATTAATAATAAAAAAAAAGAGAAAATAAATAAAAAAAATAATAATTTAAATGAGATTTTATTAAATTATTCAGAATCGTCTGAATTTGGAAAACCATTTACATTTACACAAGAAACTTATGATCAATTTCTTTTAACAACAATCAAAAATGTAAAATTTGGTGAGAAAAATATTGGTTATTTAGCAATAAGTGAAAATGCAAATGATATTAGAGCAGCTATTCAAGAAAGAAAAAATTTTATAATTAGAACTGCTATTTTAGTTACAATAGTTGTTTTAATTTTTTCATTTGTATTAAATAGATATTTTTTAAAACCGATAAAGAATTTGGTAAATTATACAAATATTATTAAGGATAAAAGTAGAGAGAAAACTAACATCGAATTTATAAAAAAAAGAAATGATGAATTAGGTATACTATCCCAATCATTAGATGAAATGACTCATGAATTAAATAAAAGAATTGCTACTGCTGAAAATTTTTCTACTGATTTAGTTCATGAAATAAGAAATCCTCTTGCATCATTAAAAAGTGCATCAGAAATTATTTCTGAAACAGATAAAAAAGAACAAAGAGATAAACTCATTAATATTGTTACCCATGACGTCGAAAGGATTGAAAGATTAATTACTGATTATTCACAAATGTTAAAAGATGAAGCAGCTATATCATACGAAAAAATGAAAAAAATTGATTTAAAAACAATTACAAAATCTGTAGTTGATGATTTTAATGGAATTTATAATTCAAAAAGAAATATTTCAATTAAATTAAAAACTAACGGATCAAATGATTTATATATTTTAGGAATAGAAAATAGGATTGAGCAAATTCTTGCTAATCTTTTGGAAAATTCAATTTCTTTTAGCAAAGATAATCAAGATATACATGTTGAATTAATTAAAGATATTAACAAAAAAATAAATTTAAAAGTTATTGATCAGGGATTAGGTTTTAAAGAAAAGGATACAAATAAAATATTTAATAGATTTTATAGTAATAGACCTGAAAAATTTGGAAAACACTCTGGATTGGGATTGAATATAGTAAAAAATTTAGTTGAACTCCATAATGGCAGCATATCAGCTACAAATAATAAAAATAAAGGTGCAAAAATTGAAATAACCTTTCCTGCGGTTTAATCACAAGTTGATAAATATAAATAAAATTGTTAAAAGCGCGAGTTTATGAATGATTATAAGGTAAAAGACATTAATCTGGCTGAATTTGGTAGAAAAGAAATTTCTTTAGCTGAAACTGAAATGCCTGGTCTTATGGCATTAAGGAAAGAATATAAAGGAAAATATCCTCTTAAAGGTGCAAGAATTTTAGGATGCCTTCATATGACAATTCAAACAGCAGTTTTAATTGAAACACTAGTTGCATTAGGTGCTGAAGTTAGATGGTCATCATGTAATATTTTTTCAACCCAAGATCATGCTGCTGCAGCAATAGCAAAAGCAGGGATACCAGTTTTTGCATGGAAAGGTGAAACTGAAAAAGAGTATTGGTGGTGCGTAAAACAAACAATCGAAGGTAAAAAAGATTGGAAACCTAACATGATACTCGATGATGGGGGAGATTTAACCGCACTAATGCATAAAGACTATAAAGAATTAATGAAATCAATTAAAGGTTTGTCAGAGGAAACTACAACTGGAGTTTTGGCATTAAAAAAAATGCAATCAGAAGGAAAATTACTTGTTCCAGCAATTAATGTTAATGACTCTGTAACAAAATCTAAATTTGATAATTTATATGGTTGCAGAGAGAGTCTAGTTGATGGAATTAAAAGAGCTACAGATGTTATGATGTCTGGAAAAGTAGCAATTGTTGCTGGATTTGGAGATGTTGGAAAAGGAAGTGCTGCATCTTTAAGACAAAGTGGAGCAAGAGTTATGGTAACAGAAACAGATCCAATCTGCGCACTCCAAGCAGCCATGGAGGGTTACGAAGTAGTTTTAATGGATGAAATGATTAAAGAGGCAGACATTGTGGTTACAGCAACAGGAAATAAAGATATAGTTACAGCAGATCATATGAGAGACATGAAAGATAGAGCGATACTTTGTAATATTGGACACTTTGATAATGAAATTCAAGTTGAAGCTTTAAAAAATTATAAATGGGATGAAATAAAGCCGCAAGTACATGAGATAACATTTCCAGATAAAAAAAGAATTATATTATTAGCAGAAGGAAGATTGGTAAATTTAGGTTGTGCCACGGGACATCCAAGTTTTGTTATGAGTGCATCTTTTACAAATCAAGTAACAGCTCAAATAGAACTTTGGAATAATTCGGATAAGTATGAAAAAAAAGTATATGTGCTGCCAAAACATCTTGATGAAAAAGTAGCAAGATTACACTTAGACAAAGTAGGTGCAAAACTAACTAGACTATCTAAAGAACAGGCAGATTATATAAGTGTAAAACAAGAAGGACCTTTCAAACCAGATGCATATCGCTACTAAAAGTAGCAAAATTGATATCACTTTAGAAAAAGATACAAAATCAATTTCGCAAAAAATTTCTAATTATTTAATAAAAGGAGATGTAATTTTTTTATATGGCGAGATTGGTATAGGAAAAACAACTTTTATTAGATATCTTATAAATTATTTACAAATAAAATCTAATGCAAAGGCAATTGAAGTTCCGAGTCCAACATTTAATATATTGCATGAATACAAAATTGATGAATTGATTATTCAGCATTATGATCTGTACAGAATAAAAAGTGAAATAGAATTGAAAAATATAGGTTTATTTGAAAATCAAAAAGACTTTATAACATTAGTAGAATGGCCAGAAGTAATAAAAGAAAAACCAAAAAAAATAATAGAATTAATCTTTAATTACGAAGAAAATTTAAGCAGAAGAAGTTTAATTATATCTAGTAATTATAAAAAAGAAATTTTTAATGAATTTAAATAATTTAATTAAATTATCAGGAGATGCTTCATTTAGAAAATTTTATAGAAGTGATAAATCTGTTATAGTTTTTTGTCAAAAAGAAAAAAAAAGTAATTTACTAATTTACGATTCAGTAAATAAATTATTAATAAAAAACAAAATAAAAGCTCCAAAATTATTAACTCAAAATTACAAAAAAAATTTTATAGAAATAGAGGATTTAGGAGATGTGTCTATTTATAATAAAATAAAAAATAAAAAAATTAACAAATTAAAATATTATAAAAAAATTATTTTACTACTATGTAAATTGCAGAAAATTAAAACTAAAAAAATTAAAACATTCAATAATACTAATTACATTATTCCAAAATATTCAGAGGATAAACTTTTTAAAGAGTCTGAACTATTTTTAAATTGGTATGTCACAAAAGTAATTAAGAAAGAAAATCAAAAAATGATTAAAAATAAACTAAAAAATATTATTCAAACTTTATTAAAAAAAATAAAAAATAAAAATAATATATTTGTGCATAGAGATTTTCATGTATCTAACTTAATGGAGTATAGAAAAACAATAGCTCTTATAGATAATCAAGATGCCTTGTATGGTAATCGCGCCTATGATCTAGCTTCATTAATAGATGATGTGAGGTTTAAAACACCAAATTCTTTAAAAGAAAAAATTTTCAAATATTTTTTAACGCAAAATAAATTTATAAATAAAAAAGATTTTAAAAATGATTTTGATGTATTATCTGTTTTAAGAAATATAAAAATAATTGGAATATTTACCAGGTTATCTTCCAGGGATAAAAAATATTACTACTTAAAATTAATACCAAATGCATGGAAACTAATTGAATATAGAGTAAACAATAATGCAGTATTTAAAGATTTAAAATTACTTTTAGATAAAAACTTTTCAAAAAAAATAAGACAAAAAAAATGGAAAAAATAAATACCGCATTAATACTTTGTGCTGGTTATGGCAAAAGATTAAATCCTCTAACATTAAAAACACCAAAACCTTTATTAAAATTAAATAATATAAGTTTGCTAGAAAATACTATTAATTTGATTAATGACTTTGGGATAAAAAATATTTTAATTAATACCTATTATCTAAAAGAACAAATTGAAGAATTTATTAATAAAAAAAATTTTAATTGTAAAATTAATCTCATAGAGGATGGCAATTCAATTTTAGACACTGGTGGCGGTATTTTAAATTTAATAAAAAAATCAGAAAGCGAAAATTTTTTTGTTTTTAATCCTGATACAATCTGGAGCAAGCAATATATCGCAATAATTAGAAAAATGGAAATTTTTTACTTTGAAAATAAAATCCAGAATATTTTATTAGTGGTTAATAAATCTAAAAGTTTTGATAAAAATCTTAAAGGTGATTTTAATTTAGAATCAAAAAATATTTTAAATTATAAAGAAAAAAATTTCATTTATACTGGTTGTCAAATAATTAATAAAAAAGTTTTTTCAATAATTAATAAAAAATCATTTTCCATTGATGAAATATGGAACAAACTAGTTAATGAAAATAAGCTATATGGATTTGAAAGTTTAAACGATTTTGTACATGTTACTGATATAGAAATATTTAAAAAGCTTTCAAAAAACTAATAAATCTTTAGCTCTATCTTTGTCTAGGTATTTTGCGTTTACTAACTTTTTATTTTCAAAATTTAAAGTTAATGGATTTCCGGTAGGAATTTCTAATCGTGATATTTTAGCATCATCTATTTCAAATAAATATTTACATAGTGAACGAATAGAATTGCCATGAGCAGCAATAATTATATTTTCATCAATTAAAGGAAGTATATTTTTTTTGTAATAAGGAACTACTCTTTCATAGGTATCTTTTAGAGACTCTGTATCTGGAATCATATTTTTGGGTATATCTTTATATGCATTAATATTTAAAGGATGGTAAGGATTATTTTTGTCAAGTGGTTCTGGAGCAATATTCCATGATCTTCTGAATTCATGAACTTTTTTTTCGCCCAAAGTTTTTTTCATTTCTTCTTTATTTAAACCAGTTAAAATTCCATAATTTCTTTCATTTAACTGCCAAGCTTTTTTTACATTATCTTTTTTTATTCTTAGTGTATTTAAAATTAAACTTAATGTTTCAATAGCTCTTTTTTGGTAAGAGCAAAAAAAATGATCCAAATTCAATTTTAAATTTTTTATTAATTCTCCAGCTTTGCAAGCTTCAAGTTTTCCTTGTGGAGTTAATTCAACATCAACCCACCCGGTAAATCTTTTTTCCAAGTTCCACACGCTTTGACCATGGCGTACTAAAATTAAATGACTCATTAATAATTTTTCAATATAAGATAATTATGCAAAAGACAAAAATATTATTTAATATTATTAATGTAATTTTTATTGTTTTATATGTATATCCAGGGAGTATTTTGGGTTTTCTAATTTATGGAGAATTTCATAAACAACCACAAATTACCCAAGATTTTTTATCAATATCGTCAAATCACTTATATGCATTTTTTGTATTGTCATTGATGGGGTTAATTGCCTATTACAAAAGCAAAAAAAAACTTATTATTACTTATTTAATATTAAGCTCAATAATTCTCGAGATTTTACATATAGTGATACCAAACAGATCATTTCAATACGATGACTTGTTTGGTAATATTGTTGGAGTTTTAATGTCAATTTTTTTATTTAGTATATTTAATTTTTGGAGAAAAGATGAGCACATTTGATGAAAGAAAAAAAAGTTTTGAAAAAAAATTTGCACATGATGAAGAATTACAATTTAAAGTTAGTGCCCGAAGAAATAAATATATTGGTCAATGGGTTTCACAAATTTTAGGCTATAATCCTGATCAAGAAAAAGATTACATCCAAGCAGTTATAAAGGCAGATTTTGCCGAGGTAGGGGATGAAGATGTTTTTAGAAAAGTAAAAGCTGACCTAAAAGATCATAAAATTTCAGACGAAGAAATAAGAAAAAAAATGGATGAGCTTAATGAAAAAGCTAAGTCTGAATTTAAGTAGACTTATAATTATAACTATATTTTCTATTTCATTTTCTTATAGCAATGAGAAGAATATCACCAAAGGAAAATCCATTGTCATGGATGGAGATACTATAAAGATTAATGGTGAACGAATTCGTTTCAGTGGAATTGATGCTCCGGAAAGCTATTTCAGGGGTAGAAAGCAAACTTGTATCGAAGATAATAAAAAAGTTTTTTGTGGAGAAATCTCCAAGGAGAAATTGATAGAAAAAATTGGAAATAATTCTGTAAATTGTAAAATTGAAAAAAATAAAGACAAATATAAAAGATCAGTGGGCGAATGTTTTATAAAAGAGGAAAGCTTATCTGTTTTTATGGTGAGAAATGGTTACGCTTTTGATTGGCCTTATTATTCAAAAGGAAAATTTGCAAACGATCAAGAATATGCAAGGATGAACAAGCTAGGTTTTTGGAATACGAAGTTTGAGTACCCTTGGATATGGAGAGAAAAAATTAGAAAAAACAAATGAAAAAATTATTATTACTTATATTTTTTTTCTTTATATCTGCTTGTTCTTCTATTCCTAAAAATACTGCTGATGGTTGTTCAATATTTTCTGAAAGATATCTTTGGTATAAACATGCAAAAAAAACTGAGAAAAAATGGGGAACTCCTATTTATTTACAACTAGCAATCATAAAAATGGAATCAGATTTTGACTGGTTGGCAAAGCCTAAAAGACAGAAAATTTTTAAAGTAATACCCTACAAAAGACCTTCAAGCTCTTTTGGTTATTCACAAGCTGTTAAAGGAACATGGAAACAATATAAGGAAGAAACTGGCAATAAATTAGCTACAAGAACTAGATTTAAAGATAGTGTAGACTTTATAGGCTGGTATACAAGTAAAACAGAAAAAATTTTAAAAATATCAAAGACAGATGCATTTAGACAGTATATTGCCTATCATGAAGGATGGGGAAATTACAAAAATTATAAAAAAAAAGAAAAAGTAATTTTGTTAGCTAAAAAAGTTCAAAATCAATCAAATAAATATAGAAGCCAGCTTGAGAAATGTAAAAGTTCTTTAAATAAAAAAAGATATATAATTTTTTAACGAAGTTGTTTTTTTAGCTCTATATCAATAGCATCAATTCTTTTTGTATTTTTAGCTAACGTTGAGTACATCGTTGGAGTTACATACAATGTAAAAAATGTCGAAATTACCATTCCACCTAATATTGTAGCTCCAACAGCTAATCTAGATCCTTCGCCTGCTCCAGGTCCTATATTTCCTACAATAAGTGGTATCATTGCAATCATAGTACTCAAAGAAGTCATTATTATAGGTCTAAATCTTAATTCACATGCCTCTTTAATAGAGCTCTCAATATTTTTTCCAGTTGCTCTTAATTGATTGGCATAATCAACAATTAAAATACTATTTTTCGTTGAAATACCAATAAGAATTACAAGTGCAATTTGAGAGAAAATATTTATTGAGCTATTTAAAAATAAAATAAATACTAAGCCTCCAAATACTGCTAACGGAACAGTGAGCACAATAATAAAAGGGTGTACAAATGAATTAAATGTTGCTGCCATCACTAAATATGCAGTTAAAAGAGCCAATGCAAAAATGATATATAATTCATTGCTAGTTTCCTTTAATTCTTCTGATTTGCCTTTCCATGTTATTTGTTTTTCAGGCGCAACCTCAGACATAGTTTTTTCTAAATATTTCATTGCTTCCGTTAAAGTGTAACTTTCATTTATATTTGCTGATATAGTAACTGCTCTTTGCCTATTATATCTAGATAATTTGTTTGCAGAACCTTCTTCTTTAAAATTAACTATATTTGCTAAAGAAATCAATTTACCAGTATTTTCTGATCTGATAAAAATCTTACTTAGGCCTTCTTTGTCTTTTCTATCTTTCAGGTATTGTTGTAATATGATTGGATATTCTTTTCCAAGTTTATTAAATTTTGTAACAGTTTTGCCTCCATAAAGAGTTTCAAGTGTTTGACCAATGGATTGAGTTGAAACTCCTAAATCTTTAGCTTTATTCTTATTTATAATTAATTTTATTTCAGGTTTATTTCTTGAATAATCAGATTCTATTCTTGATAAATTTACATTTCTTCTCATTAAATTAATGACTTGAGATTGTACATTTTCTAACTCTTCATAATTATTGCCCAAAATAACCATTTGAACTGGTTTATTGTAATTTGAAACTCTTATAGCTTGTGGAGAAATTGGAAAAGCTAAAGTTTGAGGAACTGTAACAATTTTTCCAATTGCTTTTCTCATAACAATTTGAGAATTTTCACTTCTGTTTTTCCAGTGATTTAGTAAAGCAATAATTAAAAAACTATTATCTGATCCAAACCCAGGAACTATCATTAGAAATCTATTGTAAGGACTATCTTCTGTTTTTAGAAGTGGAATAAGTCTTTGCTCTACATCTTCTGCTCTTTTCTGGGTATATTGAAAAGAACTACCTTCATCAGTAAAACCTATTACTAAATAAGCCCCCCTATCTTCTAATGGTAAAAGTTCTTTTTTTGCAAAATTATATAAAATTGCCGATCCAAAAATAATTAATATTAGGAATGTGATAATTGTTTTTTTTTTATCCAACCAAAACCTTAGGGTATCTTGATAGAATCCTGAAAAACCTTTAAAAAATTTATCAAATTTAACAACAAAAAAATTCGATTTTGTTTTTTTATTTAAAAATTTACTACCTAGCATTGGTGACAAAGTAAGAGCAACAAAAGATGAAACAACAATAGCAAAAGATAGCGCAATAGCCGTTTCTTTAAATAAGGTTCCTGCTATTCCTTGTATAAAAATTAGAGGTAAAAAAACTGCGACTAAAATTAATGTAGTTGCAATAATTGCAAAAGTTATTTGCTTTGAACCTTTGTAAGCTGCCACTAAAGGAGTTTCGCCATTTTCTATTCTTCTATAAATTGCATCAGTCATTATCACCGAGTCGTCAGTAATTATTCCTATTGCTAAAATAAAACTTAGTAGAACAAAAATATTAATTGATAATCCAAATAAATAGATTCCTAAAAAAGTGGCAATTAGACTTACAGGTAGGGCTATAGCTGGTACAATAACTGCTTTTAAGTTTCCAAGAAATAAATAAATAATTGCAACGACTAATACAAAAGCAATTATTAAAGTTTTATATACTTCATTAATTGCTGCACCAATATAAGTGGCTCTGTTAAAGGCAATTTCAAGATTTAACCCTTCTGGCAGATTTTTTTTTACTTCTTTGATTTTTTTTTTTATTTCTTTTGAAAGCTCAACTGTTGATGCACCAGTTCTAGCATAAATACCAATTCCTACAGTTTTCAGATTTAAAGCATCTTTACTTTGTGCTCTAAACAAAGCTTTTTCAGAAACTGGTCCAAATTCTATATTGGCAACATCTTCTAACCTAACTAAATTGCCTTTGGTTTTTCTTATTGGTAGTTGTTTTAATTTTTCAAGATCGTTGTAAGATTTATCTAAATTTATTGTTAAATCTATATTGTTTGACTCTAACGTCCCAGCTGGCAAACTAACATTTTCATTTCTTAGAGAATTTTCAACTTCTTGAATGGTTAAATCGTTAGCAGCTAATTTTATGGGATCTATCCATACTCTAACACTAAGTTCTCTTAGTCCTCCTACTAAAATTCTTCCAACATTTTTAACACTTGAAAATTGATCTACCAAATATCTTTCAGCATAATCTCCAAGCTCTAAGTCGCTCCATGTAGACGAAGATAAAGCTAACCACATCGTAGTTGTAAAACCAGCTGCTTGCTTAAGAATTTGAGGAGGTTTAGACTCCGATGGTAGTGCATCAACTACTCTTGCAACTCTTTCTCTAATATCATTTGCGGCATCATCTAAGTCAATTTCAGTTTCAAATTCTACATTTATAGTGCTTTTTCCATTTTCAGATTTTGAATCAATATTTTTAATTCCTTCAGCTCCACCAATTACATCCTCAATTACTTGAGTTACTTCTTCATCGATTATTGGAGCTGACGCAGAACTGTATTCAACTTTAATTTGTACAACAGGTGGTTGCAACCCGGAGGGAAGTTCTCTTACAGGCAATTTCCAAAAAACAAAAATACCAAATACAATTAAAATCAATGAAAAAACCCATGCAACAGCTGGTCTTCTTATGCTTACATCAGTTATATACATTTTTATTTTTTTATAGGTTTAATTTGTCCCCTTGGTCTAACTTTTTTTAAACCTTCAGCAACAATTAGATCACCCTCAACTAAGCCAGATAAAACTTCTACATTTCCTTTGCTTCTTGATCCAATAATAATTTCAGCTCTATTAGTAATATTTTCAGTAGAGACTTTATAAACATATGCTTTATTTCCTTCTAGCATGATGCTTGTATCGGGAACACTTAAAGAGTTTCTTTCATTATATTTAACTGTTACTTCAAGAAGGGATCCAGGAATTAATTCAAAGTTTTTGTTTTCAATTTTAATTCTTGTTAACAAACTTCTTGTGTCCGCATTTATCCTACTAGATACAGTATCAATCTCTCCATTATAAATTTTGTTTTTATAGCCTGAAAATTTAGCCTCAATTGGTAACCCTTTTTTGATAGCTACTGCAAAAGTTTCTGGAATTTTGATATCACAAAAAATAATTGAGCTGTCATCTAAAGTTAATATTATTAGATTTTCAGATCCTAATACATCTTCAGACAAACCTCTTTTTCCAATTATTCCATCAAAGGGAGCTATGATATTTCCACTTTTAACCTTTATAATTTTTTCGCCTTTTTTCACGTATTTATTAATTTCTAAATCTGCAATTAATTCACTTTTTTTTATTCTAAATGATTTTGTTTTTCTTGGAACTGCTGTGCCAAAGCTTTGTATTTTTTCATAAAACTTATTTGTAGCTACTTCTGCAACAATTATACCAGGAGGTGGTCTTTTACTGAATTTTTTTTGGAAATGCATTCCAATCATTGTTCTTGCAATTATTACTCCTGCTATAATTAAAAAGAATACAGTTATTATTGAAATAATTTTAGTTGATCTTTTCATTTTCATTTTTTTCCATATTCTGCCCAGGAACCATCATAAATAATTGGAACATATTTATTATTAATTAAAGAATAAGCAAGCGCTAAAACAGTTGCTGTAATTCCTGAACCACATGAAAAAACTACATGTTTTGGTAATTTTGGTCCAAAAATATTATTAAATTTTTTTTTAATTTCTCTTTTATCTTTAAAAGTATGATTTTCATTAATTAATTCTTTAAATGGAAGGCAAAAGGAACTTGGTATGGATCCACTTTTAACATCGTTTCTAGGCTCAGGTTCTTTTCCTTCAAATCTTTCTTTGCTTCTTGCGTCAACTAACTCAAAATTTTTATTTAAAATATTATTTTCAACTTGTTTTTTATTAATTACTAAATTTATTTTTTCTTCAGTAGTATATTTTGAGGCATAAATTTTGGTATACTTATTTGTTGTGGGTTTTTTCTCTCTTTTCCAATTTTTTAACCCTCCATCAAGAACATGTACAAGATTTTGTTTATGGCCAAAATAAATAAAGCTATACCAAAGCCTACAGGAACTAATTAATTCTGAATTATCATATATTACGATTTCATCGTTGTTTGTAATTCCAAGTAATGAAATAATTTTTTCCCAGGCATTTTTATCTGGCAACATATGAGGAAGGTTTGTATTTTGTTCAGAATTTTTATCTAAATCAAAAAAAATAGCATTTGTAATATGTTCTTGGGTGTATTCATTATAAGGATCTCTATTTACATTTGGCAAGTGCCAAGAACAATCTAATATTTTAACTTTATTTATATTTTTTTCTAACCATTCAGATGAAACTAAAGACATTAAAATTTTTTTTCTAAATATTTTTGATGATAATCTTCTGCTTTACAATAATTTTTTAATTTAGAAATTGTTGTAACTATTTTTCCATCAAATTTTTTGTCATAATGTTTTAAAACATTTGTAGCAATTTTTTTTTGATTTTCACTTAAGTAGAATATTTCACTTCTATATTGTGTTCCTATATCGGGGCCTTGTTTATTTAAAGTAGTTGGATTATGAATTTCAAAAAAATGATTTAAAATTTTTTCATAAGAAATTTTTGAGTTATCAAACTCTATTTTTACAACTTCTGCATGATTGGTTTTTCCAGAACAAACTTCTTTGTAGTTTGTTTCGTCCGAGTTACCACCACAATATCCAACTTCAGTACGAACAACTCCATTTAATTTACTGAATTTAATTTCAGGTCCCCAAAAACATCCAAGAGCTAATACTGCTATTTCCATTGATTATTGTTTTATTTAATTTAAGTTAATATCATGCTTTCCAAAAATCAATTGGGCTTTTTGTACATGTTTATATCTATATGTGCATTTTCTGTAATGGATTTAATTGTCAAATGGTCAGAAAATTATCCTGTTGGAGAAGTATTATTTTTTAGAGGTTTATTTGGAATGATTACAATTTTTTTTATAATTCCGAGGGAAAAATTTTTAAGTTTTTATAAAACAAATAGACCTATGTTGCATTTTAAAAGATGTATAGCTGGTTTAATTGCAATAGTAGCTATTTTTATTGCTTTAAGAAATCTTCCTTTGGCTACAGTTGTAAGCATTTCATTTGCTGCACCAATTTTTACTACGATTATGTCTATATTTTTTTTAAGTGAAAAAGTTGGATTATATAGATGGATAGCAGTAGTTGTTGGATTTATTGGAATATTAATAATTTCACAACCAGGATTTAGTTCATTTAATATTTACTACATTTATCCAGTTATTTTTTGTTTTGGTCTTTCGTATGTGGCAATTGCAATAAAAAAACTATCTTCAACCGAACCGGTTTGGCTCATAGGTTTTTACTTTTCTTTTTCAATAATGATTTTAAGTTTTTTTACTTTGCAACATGGATGGATATTTCCAGATTTATTAGATTTATTTTTGTTATCTATGGTTGGAATTTTAGGAGGTTTGGCAAATTTGTGGTTAACTCAATCATATAAATATTCTGATGTTTCTCTTGTTACACCTATTAAATATTTAGCATTAGTTTTTGCAATAATATTTGGATATATATTTTGGGAGGAAATACCTACGATTAAAACTTTAATTGGAGCTTTTTTGGTTGTTGTATCTTCAGTGATAATCTTCAGAAGAGAAATTTATCATAATAAACAAGTGTCCATAGCACGTCATGAGTAGCCCTCCAAAATATTGGTATAAAGCAAAAAAAATACTTTCTAAAAATGATCCTGTATTAAAAAAAATTATTAAGAAATTTAATAAAGGATTTTTAAAAACTAGAAATAATCCTTTTTTTTCACTTTGTAGGACAATAGTGGGACAACAAATATCTACAAAAGCTGCGGACTCAATATGGATTAAATTTGAAAAAAAATGTAAAAAAAAAATAGCTCCTAAAATAGTTTTAAAATTATCAAGAACTACATTAAGAAGTGTAGGGCTATCTAAGCAAAAAATAGGCTATTTAAAAAATGTAGCTCTAAGCTTTAAAAATAAATCCTTTAAAATTAAAGAACTAAAGAAAATGGAAGATGATTCGGCCATTGAATATATTACCCAATTGAAAGGACTAGGCGTCTGGAGTGCGCAAATGTTTTTAATGTTTAATTTAAATAGACCAGACATATTTCCTGTTAAAGATATAGGTTTAATAAGAGCAATATCAAAAAACTATAATGTTTCGTATCCTCCAAGTAAGAGATTTTTGGATAAAATTTCAAAGTTACATTCGGGTTATAGGAGTGTTTTTACCTGGTATATGTGGAGAAGCATAGATCCTGTTGATGTTGAATATTAAGCGCCTTCAATAATTTGATAATTTCTCTTTGCTGTATCTCCAAGTATTTTTTTTGCTTCTTGATATTCTTTTGAATGATAAAATTTTTTTGCCATATCAACACTTGAAAATTCTAAAATAACTGTTCTTGGGGATGATGATCCTTCAATACATTCACTTTTTCCACCTCTAACTAAAATTTTTCCAGAATATTTTTTTACTGCGATTCCTGCTTTTTCTGCATATTCCTTTAAAATTTTATTATCATTTATTTTTTCATATACAGCAATAATATATCCTTTCATATTAATCTAACCATCTTTCAAACTTTTTTTTATTTTCCAAAATATATTTTGGTAGTTTTTCAAAGTCTAATCTTTCTAATTTACTACCCTTTCCAATTTTATTTATTTTTTTATCAACTTTTAAATCATATATTGCTTGCTTATTTTTTATAATTTCTGCTATATCTTCCTCAGATAATTTTTGAATGTCAAACTCTCTGTGATGTAGATAAGACTTTAGTTTATGTTGAATTTCTTTAGGAGATTTTATATTTGAAAAATGCCAGCCACCTTTTTCAATAAATTTAATATTATTGTATTTTTTTTTTGAGAATAGTAAGTCAAGTCTAAATATAGAATATTTTTTATCTCTAACATTTCTTAACCATTGTGGACTAAGTAAATTTTTTTTTCTACATGCTTTGGTTCCTATCCATTCAAAATTGGGAACTTTTAAATTAAATTTGTAGTGAAACATATCTTGCCTAAACATAATTATTTTTTCATTAATATTATTAAAATTAATATTTGAAATATTAGGTATTTCATCAACGTCGGAAATTAATATAATGTCATTGTCTTTTGCAGTTTCCAAACCTTTAATAATAAAATTTCTTTGTCCATTTTCTCTTTTTCCAGCATTTAAAATGTACTTTAATGATTTTGTTCCGTGATCGTCTTTTTCGTTAACCAATCTAATTCCATCGGGTTCATTTTGATATATTAAATAAATAATTTTATTTTTAAATTTTTCAAATTTTTTTGGATTAAATTTTAAATTTCTTTTATCTCCTTTATGAGTAAAACTACTTTCGACAATAACAAAATGATCTACATACTTATCTAAAGTATTTAACCTTACGTCTAAAACTACTTCTTCATCAAAATACATAAAACAATCAAATATTTTCATAAAATTTTTGTAAAATTTGGTTGATTCTAATAGTAGCTATTTTTTTTACTTGTACTATTGCTTCATTAAACTCATTTTCAAAATTATTTTTTATTCTATTTTTAAAAATATCTAATATTTGTTTTTTATCTAAGCCAGCTACAGCAACAATAAAAGTAAAATTAAATTTTTTTTTATAATCATTATTTAATTTTATAAATTCATTAAGCTCTTCTTTTGTACAAGAGTTTAATTTTGAACCAATCTGTTCTTTCTTTGAATGAATAGTCATTATTTTTTCAATAGCTAACTGAGGATGTGAATTAAAAATCTCTAAATGTTGTTTGTTATTACAATTATTATAAATAGATATGAATTTTTTTTTTATATCATTAGAATCTAAAAAAGGTTTTAAGTTATATGCTTTTTCAGCTATCCAATTAGTCTTTTCAAAAACATTTCCAAATATAGATATAAAATCAGATTTACTTAAATTGTTTATTTTATTAACCGAATTCATGTATTGCTTTTATTATCTTTGTTTTATTATTTTAATTATACAATTATTGTATAATATATAGACAACTATATGACAAAATTAACTACACATGTGCTAGATATTTATTCGGGCAGACCAGGCAAAGGAATTAAAGTTGATCTGTATTTTGTAGAAAATAATGAAAGAAAGAAGATTAGTAGTACAAAATTAAATGAGGATGGTAGAGCTAGCAAACCTTTAGTTGAGGGTGAAAATTTTAAAGAAGGAAAATATGAGCTTGTTTTTTTTGTTGGAGATTATTTTAAGAATATAACTAAAACATCAAAAATTTCATTCTTAGATGATGTGGTAATAAAGTTTGGAATATCTAATTCAAAAGAACATTATCACGTACCTTTATTGGTTTCACCTTGGAGCTATTCAACATATAGAGGAAGTTAAATGACTTCCAATATATTAAAGTTTATTTATAAAAACAAAATTTTAGAAATTAAAAATCCTGACACTAATGAAACGATACTTAATTACGTTAGAACAAAATTAAAAAAAACAGGAACCAAAGAAGGTTGTGCCGAAGGAGGATGCGGTGCTTGCAGTGTAGTAATAGGAGAATTAGAAGAAAATAATATAAAATATAAGGCTATTAATTCTTGTATATCTTTTCTTCCAAGTTTGGAAGGTAAACAACTTATTTTAGTTGAAGATTTAATCAATAACGGTGAACTACATCCTGTTCAAAAGGCTATGGTTAATTATCATGGGTCGCAGTGTGGTTTTTGTACTCCAGGATTTGTAATGTCTTTATTTGCAATGTATAAAAATTATTCTTCTTACAAAGAAGAGGTTATTAAAGATTCAATTCAAGGAAATCTTTGCCGTTGTACTGGCTACAGACCCATTGTTGAAGCAGCTAAAAGTTTAAATAAAGATAAAAAGAGAGATTTCTTTGCAAAAGATAAAAAAAATACCTTAAAGCTTTTAAAAAAAATAAAAAACCGAAGTATTAAAATTATTGATAATAATAAAAAATATTTTGCACCCAAGTTTGTTAATGAATTAAACAAAATTCTTAGATCAGAACCCAATTCTAAATTAATAAGCGGAGGTACAGATGTATCTTTAATTGTTACTAAAGAGCTAAAAGATTTAAATTCTTTAATTTATCTTAATTCAATTGATGAATTAAATTATATAAAAGAAAATAATAAATTTATTGAAGTTGGGGCTTCGACACCACTAATAAAATTTGAATCCTTTATAAAAAAATACTTTCCAGACTTTTCAGAAGTTTTAAAAAGATATGGATCTGTTCAAATTAGAAATGTTTGTACTATTGCTGGAAACATAGCAACGGCAAGTCCAATTGGAGACACATTACCTTTATTATTGGCACTGGATAGCCAAATTATTGTTAAGGGCCAAAACAAAACTCAAATACTACCAATTAATGGTTTCTTTACGAACTATCGTAAAACGAAACTTAAAAAAGGACAATTTATCCATTCAATAAGAATTCCATTTTTAAAGCAAAATATATTTAAAGCCTATAAAATATCAAAAAGAATTGATGATGACATTTCATCTGTTTGTGCTTCTTTTAATATTGAAATTAATAAAGATAAAATAAAAAAAATAAAAATAGCTTATGGTGGAATGTCTAATACTCCAAAGAGAGCTTTTAATTGTGAAAAAGTATTAGTTAATTCTAATCTATCATACAAAACAATTAGTAAAGCAAAAAAGTTATTAGAAAAAGACTTCAAGCCCATTACCGACACTAGAGCAACACAAAAGTATCGTATGGAGGTAGCAAAAAATTTACTAGAGAAATGCTTTTTAGAAGTTAAGCAGAAAAAAAATATAAGGATAAATGGATAATATAAACACTACTATTATTGAACAAATAAGACCTCACGAAAGCGGAATAAAACATGTTAGCGGATATGCTAAATATATTGACGATATCGTTGAACCTAAGGGAACATTACATGGTGCAATTGGCTACAGTAAAAGAGCCCATGCAATTATTACTAAATTAGATTTAAAGGATGTAAGTAAAAGTGAAGGAGTTATTTCAGTAGTTACTTCAAAAGATATTCCTGGAAGAAATGATGTTGGAGCAGTGTATGATGGAGATCCAATTTTTACAAAAAAAGTAGAATATTTTGGTCAACCACTTTTTGCAGTAGCAGCAACTACAACTGAACTTGCTAGAAAAGCTGTTTTAAAGGCAAAAATAACTTACAAAACATTAAAACCAGTTGTCGATGTTAGGGAAGCATTAAAAAAAAAACTATTTGTTTTAAAAGGTAAAAAAATTAAAAGAGGCAATCCTATAAAAAAAATAAAGAAATCAAAAAATTATATTAAGGGATCATTCGAACTAGGAAGTCAGGAACACTTTTATCTTGAGGGTCAAATTGCTTTTGTGATTCCACAAGAAGATAATGATTTTAAAGTTTATTCAAGTACTCAGCATCCAAGCGAAACACAACAGATAATTGCAAAAATGCTCAACCAAAAAAATAATACTATACATGTCGATGTAAGAAGAATTGGAGGAGGATTTGGAGGAAAGGAAACTCAAAGTTTTATTTTTGCAGCAATATGTACTTTGTTATCAAAGAAAACAAAACGTCCAATTAAACTGAGAATGGATCGTGATGATGATATATTGATTACAGGTAAGCGACATAATTTTTATTCTGATTATGAAGTAGGATTTAATGACAAAGGAATCATTGAAGGTGTAAAAATAAAATTACTATCCAGATGTGGAATCTCACCCGATTTATCAGGAGCCATTAATGGTAGAGCTTTATTACATATTGATAACGCTTACTATCTTTCTAATATACAAGTAGAAAATTATCTTTGTAAGACAAATACTTCTTCTTCTACTGCTTTTAGAGGTTTTGGTGGAAATCAAGGTATGATGATTATAGAAAATATTATAGATAATGTTGCAAAATATTTAAGCAAAGACTCTGCAGAAGTAAGAAAATTAAATTTTTATCAAAAAAATAAAAAAAATATCACTCACTATGGAATGAAAATTAAAGACAATGTTATTAATGAAATTTTTAATAAGTTGATTAAGTCTTCAGATTATAAAAAAAGAAGGTTAAAAATAAAAAAATTTAATTCAAAAAACAAATATTTAAAAAAAGGAATAGCAATCACCCCCGTTAAATTTGGAATCTCTTTTACAACAACTCATCTTAATCAAGCTGGAGCTTTAGTCCATATTTACTATGCAGACGGCAGTGTTCACGTATCAACCGGGGCAATTGAAATGGGTCAAGGTACATATACAAAAATTGCACAATTGGTTTCTAATGAATTAGGTTTAAATTTTAACAAAATAAAAGTTTCTTCTACTCGTACTGATAAGATTCCAAATACTTCAGCTTCAGCAGCAAGCACAACAACTGATTTAAATGGAGCAGCTGCAATCAATGCAGTAAATAAAATAAAGAAAAATTTAGCTTTATTTGTGAAAAAAAAATATAAATTAAATAGTGATAAAGCTATTTATAAAAATGGGATGATTAAATTTAAGGGAAAAACATTTTCATTTAATTCTTTGGTAAAAGAAGCTTATTTAAATAGAATTTCATTGTCATCTTCAGGATTTTACTCTACCCCAAAAATATTTTTCAATAATAAAACTTTTAAAGGAAGGCCGTTTCTTTATTTTTGTTATGGAGCTGCAGTTTCAGAAGTTTTAATTGACACTTTAACAGGTGAAAATAAAATTTTAAGGACAGATATTCTTCATGATCATGGTAGAGCAATTAATCCAGCAATTGAAAAAGGTCAAATCGAAGGAGGATTTGTTCAGGGCGCTGGTTGGCTTACAATAGAAGAGGTGAAATGGAAATTAAATGGAGAGCTTACTACACATTCCCCATCTACTTATAAAATACCAGCTGTAAATGATATGCCGGAACAGCTTATTGTGAAAAATTTTAGAAATTTGAATAAAGAAAATGTTGTAAATAAATCTAAAACAACGGGAGAACCACCATTAATGTTAGGAATGTCAGTTTTTTTTGCTATTAAAGATGCAATTTCATCGACAAGAAACTATCAAGTTATTCCAAACCTTAATGCTCCAGCTACTCCCGAAGCAATTTTATTAAGTATAAATGATATAAAGAAAAAATATGAAAAATAAGTTTATGAAAAGGGCAATTGAGCTTTCCAAAGAAAGTATTAATAGTGGAGGAGGTCCATTTGGTTCAGTAATTGTGCAAAATGATAAAATTATTTCAGAAGGCATAAATAGAGTTACTGTTAATAATGATCCAACAGCACATGGTGAAATTGTAGCTATAAGGAATGCCTGCAAGGAGCTTAACACTTTTAATCTTTCCAATTGTTCGTTGTATTCAAGTTGTGAACCTTGTCCTATGTGTATGTCAGCTATTTATTGGTCACGTATTGGAAAAGTATTTTATGCTAACACTAGAGATGATGCAAAAAAAATAGAATTTGATGATTCATTTATATATTCGGAAATTTCAAAAAAAAATAAAGATAGATCAATTTTGATGGAACAAATTTTAAGAGATGAAGCCCTTGAAGCTTTTGAAATTTGGAAAAATAAAACAGATAAAACAAAGTATTAATTTATGGATTTTTTACCCTATACAATTAAGTGGTTAGAAATGATTTTGAGGTGGGGTCATGTATTATTTGCTATTTTATGGGTTGGAAATAGTTTTCTATTTAATTATTTAGACAACAAACTTAATAAAAATATTTCAAGCGAAGATATTGATGGAGAAGGCTATTTAATGCACTCAGGGTATTACTATAAATTAACTAGGTTAAAAAAATCTCCACCCATTCAGTATCTAGGCAATTTAGTAATTTTTAAATGGCAGAGTTATTTAACATTTGTAACTGGAATTCTTCTACTGATTATCGTTTATTACTATAATTCAGCTATACTAATGGTAGATAAAAGAGTTTTACAAATATCTCCTTTTTATGCAATTTTAATATCTATTTTTTCTCTTATAATATTTTGGTTTATTTATGATTTATTATGTAAATCTAAACTGATTAATAATAATACTTTATTTTCATTAATCATTTTTATTTTATTAATAATTATATCTTTTATGTTTACAAAAATATTTGGTCCAAAATTTGCATTTTTAAGCGTTGGTTTAATTATTGGTACAAATATGTTTGGAAATGTTTTTACAGTAATTATTCCAAACCAAAACAATATAATCAACAGTAGTAAAAGAAAGGAAAAGTTTGATTTAAGTTTATCTTTGGCAGCAAAACAAAGATCAATCCATAATAATTATTCTACATTCTTAGTGCTATTCATTATGCTCTCTGGCCATTATAGCTTTGTAGTTTATCACAAATATAACTGGTTAATTTTATGTTTAATTGCATTAATATCAGTAGCTGCAAGACATTATTTTAATTTAAGAGGAAGAAACATTCATAGGTTGTATATTTTAATTAGTTCGATTTTATCTCTAATTGTTCTTGCAGTTTTGCTTTTAATTTTCAAAAATTAATATAATAGAAATAATATATGTCTGAAAAATTAATTGTAAGTTGGGATGAATATAATAAAACCGTTGAGAAACTTGCGATCCAAATAGATAAAAGTGGATATAAACCAACAATATTAGTAGGTATAATGCGAGGAGCCGCTCCTATGATTGATGTTTTGAGTAGAGTTTTTAAACTGAAATGTGCATATTTAGCAGTAGAGTCTTATAGTGGTAAAGGGATTGAAGATGAACAAGGAGACATTGTTTTTTCAAGAGAGATGAGTTCAATTGCCCCAAATATGGGTGGAAAGATTTTACTTTGTGATGATTTATCCGATACTGGTATTACTTTTAACAAAAGCATAGATTGGTTAAAAAAATATGAGCCAATTAAAAATAAAATAGAAGACATTAAAACAGCTACACTTTGGAAAAAAAAGAAATCTACTTTTGAGCCTGATTTTTGTGCTGTAAAATTGGAATCCAATCCTTGGATTGTGCAACCTTTTGAAGTCTACGAAGAAATAAGAATAGAAGATATACTAAAAAAACACACAAAATAAAAAAGGCGACCTAAAAAGATCGCCTTTTAAAATTAATTAAATATTTTTTGCTAAGCTACTGCAAAGCTAATTACACTTAATAGAGCAATTACCCAAATAGCTGGATTAACATCAACTTTACCAGTCAGTATTTTAATTGCTGCATATGAAATAAATGCCAATGCTATTCCATGTGAAATAGAATAAGTAAATGGCATTGCAATCATAGCAAGTACTGCTGGCCCTGATTCAGCGATATCATCCCACTCTATATCAACAATATTTCTTACGAATAACGTTGCAATATAAATCAAAGCTGCACCATCAATTTCTTTTGGCAAGCTTGTAGCTAACGGGCTGAAGAAAAGACATAATAGGAACAAAACACCTATCACTAAAGATGTCATTCCAGTTTTTCCACCAGCTTTCACTCCAGCAGCCGATTCAACGTAAGTCGTTACAGTTGAAGTACCCATAAATGCTCCAGCAACAGTTGATGCACTATCAGAAAGCATAGCTTTATCAATGTCTTGTATTTTACCGTCTTTACCAATTTTACCTGCTACATTGGCTACACTAGTTAGTGTTCCAGCTGTATCAAAAAAGTCGATAAAGAATAAAGTAAATATTACAGTTACCATTGAAGCAGATAATGCTGCACCTAGATCAAATTTAAATAGGTAAGTCATTGGTGGTGGTGGTGAGACCACACCATTGAACTTAGCTAAACCTGTGATCCAAGCAATGATACTGAAAGCAATAATTCCAATTATAATATTTCCTTTGATACCTTTTTTTTCCATTACAATCATGGAAACAAAAGCACCAGCACCTAATAGTAGAAGTGGATTAGATACGTCACCTAGCTGAACTAAAGTTACAGGATTGTCTGCAGTTAATCCCATAATTTCGAATCCAATAATTGCCAGGAATAGTCCTATTCCAGCTCCAATACCAAGTTTTAAACTTTTTGGAATTGAGTTAATTAACCAAGCTCTGATTGGTGTTAGTGAAATAATCAAGAACACTACACCAGCAACTAATACAGCTCCTAAAGCTTCTTCAGGAGTGTACTTCATTCCAAGACAAACACCGTAAGCAATAAATGCATTTATTCCCATTCCAGGTGCTAGCCCAACAGGCCAAGTTTTTGCGTAAAAGGCAGCTATAAAACAAGCTAGTGCCGTCGCACATGCTGTTGCGGTGAAAACACCGCCAAAGTCAAAGCCACCATCAGATAATATGACTGGATTTAAAAACATTATGTATGCCATCGTCAAAAAAGTCGATACGCCTGCAACAACCTCAGTTTTAAAATCTGTCCTATGTTTTTTGTAGTTAAAGTAGTTATCTAACATTAGACCTCCAATGTTTTTGACAGTATTTGATTCGAATCAAAAAATCTTAATGAATATGTAAATAAGTGACCAATATGTTATTAAAGTTGCATTTTATACAACTATTAAGTTAGTATTTGGTCATAATTCAGTGTTAAATTAAATCAATGAAAATAAAAATAATAATTATTTTTCTTTCGATTTTGTTTTTTTCGTCAAGCTGTCAAACGATAAAGAAAAAATCCGATAAGATTGCTGAGAAAGAAAATGAAAGATTTGGTCTATTTTTAGGTAAACAAGTTTCAGAATTAAAAATGGAGTTGGGAGCTCCTACCGATGATTATATAAATGAAGCAGGAAATGAAACTTTAGTTTACAAAACTAAAAAGTATGGAATTCCTTGTGAAAGGAAATTTGAGATTAATGCAAACGGTACAATAATTAAATTTTCTTCAAGTGGCTGTATATAATCAAAAATTAAAGCATTTTTTTCTAATTTTTCATTAAAAACGTCTTAAATTTATATATCAATTAAGTTTTATTTAAATTAATATTCTTTCAATTTAATATAAGGGAGGATATATGGCGAGAAAAAGAGTTAAAAGTTCAGGCGCTACTAACAAAAAGCTTCCACTAAATCAATCTATACCCTTAGGTATTCAGCATGTGTTTGCAATGTTTGCTGGGAACATCACAGTTCCATTGATTGTTGCTGGCGTTTTTGGAGTAACAACTGGAGAAAAAATTTTTTTAATTCAAATGGCCTTGTTTGCCGCAGGTGTGGCAACGATTATACAAACAGTAGGTTATAAAGATATAGGTTCAAGGCTACCGATTATTCAAGGAACAAGTTTTGCTTTTATTCCAATAATGCTTCCTTTCAAAGCATTTGGCCTAGGAGCAATATTTACAGCTGCATTTATAGGAGGAATTTTTCAAATATGGATTGGTAAAATGTTAAAGCCAATTCGACATATGTTTCCTCCATTAGTAACTGGAATAGTTGTTTTGATGATAGGAATTAGTTTGCTTAAAGTTGGATTTAAATATGCTGGTGGTGGAGTGTGGTTAATGAATAATAAACCGGAAATTTTTGCCAATTGGCATCATTTAACTATAGCTGGAACTGTTTTAATAGTTGCGCTTTTAACAAACTTAAAAGGAAAAGGAATGGTATCCGCAGCTTCAATTCTAATTGGAATAATTGCTGGGTTTATAGTTGCAGCTCTATTTGGAGAAGTTAGATGGGCAAAAATCGCTGCTGCTGGTTGGTTTGCATTTCCAATGCCTTTGCAATATGGAATAGACTTTGTTTGGGGTGCTGTAATATTGATGTTGTTCATGTCTATTGTAACGACAATTGAAACCATCGGAGATATTAGCGCAACAACAATGGGTGGTGCAAATAGAGAGGCTACCAATAAAGAACTTTCAGGTGGTATAATGGCTGATGGAGTTGGGACGGCTTTCGCATCAATATTTAATGCTATGCCTAATACTTCTTACTCACAAAATGCAGGTCTAGTTGCATTTACAGGAGTAATTAGTAGACATGTAGGAACAGTTGCTGGTGTTATTTTAATTTTACTAGGTTTGTTTCCAAAACTTGGTGGAGTTATTGCTGCTATGCCAGATTCAGTAATTGGCGGTGCCGCTATTATTATGTTCGGATTAATTGCTGGAGCAGGAATAAAACTAATTTCCAAAGCAGAAATGAGCCAAAGAAATATTTTAATATTGTCTTTATCTCTTTCTTTCGGAATTGGATTATATGCATTTCCAGAGTTCGTCGCTCATGTACCAGATCTTGGAATTAAATTAGGATTGCTATTAACAACTGGTTTAATACCTGCTGGATTACTGGCATTTATATTAAATGCTATATTGCCTAAAAAATAAATAATTTTTGAAACTTGTGGGGAAAATATCCCCACAAGCAAGGTTTAAAATTTATTTAATTTCAATAAGTTTTTTCTTCTTATATTCTGGTATAATTCTTTCACAAGCTATTGTTAAAAGACCATCTTTTAATTCTGCACCACCTACTTTTACATCATCTGCAATTGTAAATGTTCTAGCAAATTGTCTTTGTGAAATACCTTTGTGAATAATTTCACCATCTTCATTTTTATTTTCAGATTTATTAACTTGTTTTGTTCTTACAGTTAATAAATTGTCTTCAAACTCAACTTCCACATCATTTTTGTTAAAACCAGCCAAAGCAACTTCGATAGAGTATTTATTTTTTCCAGTTTTTCTTATGTTGTATGGTGGATAGTTTGATTGCATACTCAAAGCTCCATTTCCCAACATATTTTCAAATTGGTCAAACATATCGTCAAAACCAATTGAAAAAGGTTTTAGTGAGTTAAATATAGATAGATCCTTACTTGTCATAATTGTCCTCCTTTTTTAGCAAGGTTATTTTTTATAAGCCCCATTAGGCGACCTACATTTTTTATATGGTTATTATTTTTATGTTTTCAAGATTTAAAAATTTATATTTTATTTGAAATTTTTAATGCAAACGCATAATCAAAAGCTATCTCTTCTATAGCTCCATCTCTACCAGATTTTCCACCGTGCCCAGCGTTCATTTCTGTTTTTAGTAAAAGCAAATTGTTATCAGTTTTAAAATCCCTTAATTTTGCAGTAAATTTTGCAGGCTCATCAAACAAAACTCTATTATCACTTAAACTAGTTGTAATTAATATATGTGGATAATCCATTTTTTTAATATTGTGATATGGAGCGTATGAATAAATATAATCGAAATGTTCTTTATTTTCTTTTCCATTTCCAAATTCATCAAATTCTCCAACTGTTAATGGTAGTGAGTGATCTAGATTTGTAGTAAGAGAGTCGACAAAGGGAACCGCCATTATTATTCCTAAAAATAATTCTGGGGCTTTATTTAATACTGCTCCCATCAATAGCCCTCCTGCCGATCCGCCCATTCCGATTATCTTTCCTTGAGAGGTATATTTTTTATCAATTAAATATTTACCTACAGCTATATAATCATTGAAAGTATTTTTTTTATTAAGTAGTTTTCCTTCTTTCCACCACTTCATTCCTTTTTCCAATCCACCTCTAATATGAGCTGTTACCCATATAATATCTCTATTGATTAAACTTAATCTTGTTGATGAAAAACTCGGTGACATTGAGCTTCCATATGATCCATACCCATATAATAATAATTTAGCAGAACCATCTATTTTTGTTTTTTTGTGTCTTGTTATTGTTATTGGAACCATTCTTCCATCATTCGAAGAACATTCATGTCTTTCAACAATATAATCTTGAGAATTGTGACCCGATGGAATTTCTTGTTCTTTAACTAATTTTTTTTCCTTTGTTTTTAAATTATATAAAAAAGTTTTTGACTGAGTTTTTGGAGACGAATATGATAAATAAACAAGATCTGTATTTTTATTTCTTTGAGTTAATGAAATTCCCGGAACTATAACCTTTTCATCAACAAAATTTAACTCTTCTTCAATATTTGTTTTTACATTTTTTACAAAAAGCTTACCAAGTGCATTTGAAATTTCAGATCTTAAAATCCAGTCGTTTAAAAAAATTAATCCACCGATTAAAACCTCATTTTTTGCTAAAATGTATGTTTTCCAGTTTTGATTATTTAAATCCTCACATTTTTCAATTTTAAAATCTTCAGCATCTTCATTTGTGTGATTATAAAAATAACCCCTCCATGAATCAACTGAATAAAGAATTCCTTTTTTTCTTTTTTTTATTAGTTTTGGTTTGGGTTGATCTTCGTCAACAGAAAAATAATATTGTTCAGAAGTGTTATGGTCTGAAGTTGTAATAAAATAATATTTTTCATCTGAGCTTAAGCCTATTCCAACTGTAAACGCTTCACTTTTTTCTTCAAAAATTAATTGATCTTGTGAAGTCGAGGTTCCTATTTTATGCCTAAATATTTTTCTAGGTCGATGAAATTTATCTAGTTTTGAATAAAAAAAATATTTGTCATCGATACTAAAAGTAATTCCACCACTTGTATCTTCTATTTTTTCTGTTACCAGTTTGTTAGTTAAAATTTCTCTAACATAAATTGTATAATATTCTGAACCTTTTAAATCTAAAGAATAGCCCAACAATTGGTCGTTAAAACTAACTGATAAATCACCAACTCCAAAATATTCTGTTTTTAATTTTTCTTTTTCTTCATCTCCATTCCAAATTTGTTCAATTTTATCAGTGCCTATTTTTTTTCTTAATTTAATTGAGTAATTACCTTTAGCTGTTGTTTTGGTCCAGTACTCATACTTTTTATCTTTATACGGAAGTGATTCATCATCTAATTTTATTCTTCCTTTAATTTCATCAAATAATTTTTTTTGAAATTCTTTAGTGTCTTTCATGTGATATTCTGTATATGAATTTTCTTCTTCCAAATACTTTCTAACTTCTGGAAGCAGTTTTGAACTATCTTTTAAGACTTCTAGAATGTTTTTTTGGTGTATCCAGCTATAATTATCTTCCCAGCTTATATTGTGACATGTTTTTAGTTCAGATTTTTTCTCAAGCTGTGGTATTTTCATATAATTATAATTTAATACATGAATATTTTTTTCTTAACACTTATTATTTTTGTCATAGTGTATTTTTTGCTTAATTGGTTTGTTAAAACCTCCAGTAAAAAAATTTCTAATGGAATTAGAACAATAACTATTATTCTATCAGTAATATTGGCTATAACAATGGCCTATGCTGGAAGATTTTTATTTTCTTTACCTTTTTTATTAATGGTACTTCCTTTGGTAAAAACTAAATTAGGTTTGTCTTTATTTCAATTTCTAAGAATATGGGGATTATTAAGAGTACTTAGAAATTCAGGAAGATTTAATTTTAATAATATTCATCAAAATCAAAATACACAAAATATTTCCCTTGATGAGGCTTACAAAATTTTAAATTTAGATCCAAAAAAAAAATATACAAAACAAGAAATATTAAGCTCTTATAAAAAAATAATGAAAAAAATACATCCAGATATAAGTCCTGAACTTTCTCGTTTAGCTTCAATTGTTAATGAAGCAAAAGATATTGTGTTAAAGAATCTTGGTTAATTTAAAATATTTTTGAGTTTATTAAAAATTTTCTCTGGATTTATTTTTTCTTTTCCTAAAGTGTTATGAGTAACAGTTGTTTCACCGTCAGGTATGATAGGATGCATTTTTGAACTGTAGTTTCCGTACAATAGGGGTGTATCTGTCATTAGCACAATTGTTTCAACACCTAATGCTGCAGATAGGTGACTAAAACTAGAATCGTTACATATTGCTATTTGACAATTTTTTATTATTGGAAGTGTATCCTTCAGCTTTATTTGATCTAAAGGAATACATCTGTCTTTGTGAATAGATTGAAGTATCTGTTTTAGTATAACTTGCTCTTCTTCATTTTTGCCAGTAGCTAAAAAAAATTTACAATTATAGTTTTTTATGGCCATTTCCATAAATTCAATATATTTTTTTGCAGGTACTCTTTTTGTGCTTCCTGATCCACCTATTCCAAGTAAAATATTAATTTCGTTATTATCGATTTTAAAATTTTTTTTGGCAGAATCTATTAATTTATTTTCTAACTGTATAATGGGTTGGCTTTCTACATTTATATCCAATTGACTTTTGATAAAGTTTTGCGCGGTTTTAATAATATGTTGATTTTTTTTTGTAAACAAAGGGTATTGATATATTTCTTTAATACCTGAAAACTTTGAAATTAAATTAAATCTTAAAGATGAATTAAAAATAAATACTTTTTCAAAGTTAAATTTTTTTAAATCTTTTATGAGCTTAATAGATCCAAGTAAACCATCGTGAGAACCTGATTTATTATCTCTATCTAAAATAATTATATTATTTATATATTTATTATTATCTAGGTATTCAGATGCTTTAGAATTTGCCTTTACAAGAATACTTACTGGTGAGTTATATTTTTTGGAAATAGCCTCAATAAATGGTAAAAAAATTACCATATCTCCTATTCCCATCCTATTTTGAACTACTAAAATTTTCATGTCTATTTATATATTCTTTACTAAAATTTTTTTTTATATAAGTTTTATTTATGACTGAAATTAAAGGCATTTATGCGGCCTCACTATCTATTTTAGATAATAATTTAGCTTTAAATGTTGATAAAACAATACAACATGCCGAAAATCTTATTGATATGGGCTGCCATGGTGTAGCAGTTTTTGGAAGCACAGGACAATCTCAGCTAATTTCTGTAAGTGAAAAAATTCAACTTATAAATAGTTTATCAAAAAGCAATCATAAAGATAAGTACTTAATAGGAACGGGACTTAATTCATTAAGTGAGACAATAAATTTTATCAAGATCTCAAAATCATTAAATTTTTATAAATTTTTAATTATGCCTCCAGCTTATTATAAATATAGAGATGAAGATGTAATTAACTATTATTCAAGAATAGTAGAAGAAGTAAATGATTGTAAAATTGTATTATATAATTTTGAAAAACTTTGTGGCTACAAATTTAGCAAGGAGTGCGTTGAAGAATTGGTAAAAAAATTTCCAAAACAAATTGTAGGTGTGAAAGATAGCTCCTATAATTTGTTTGAAGTATTAAAAATTAAAAACTTTTCTGTTCTTCCAGGATCAGAAGTTAAGTTACTCACCGGTTTGGAGTTAGGCTGCTCTGGAATAATTACTGCAACATGTAATGTTACTGCACCTCTAGCCAGAAAAGTTTATGACGATTTTCACGAAGGCAAAAATCAGACTGTAAATGAAAAATTATGTAATGTTAGAAAAGTTTTTGACCAATTTAATCTTATTGCAGGTCTACACACTTTTCTTTCGAAAAAAGACAGTTCTTATAAAAATATTTTACCAATACTCAGTTTGCTAAGTAAAAATGATGAAAAAAAATTGTTTGAAGATTTGAGTAAATTAGATTTTAATATAAATAAATTTAAAGTAGCTTAAATGAACCTAACAAAATTTTTAAAAAATCTATTCAAAGAAGATGGTTTCGTATTAATTGATGCAAATTTTAAAGAACATATGATTGGAAAACCAAAAAAACAAAATCCAATTAAGATAAGATTGTTAGATAAAACTTTACACTATAAATTGCTTTTACTACCTGATTTGTATCTTGGAGAGGCATATACGGATGGATCTCTTGTCATTGAAAATGGAACTCTAACGGAATTTTTGGATCTTGTAATGAAAAATATTGGAAGGAGTGAAACAAATATTTATTCTAGAATTATAAACAAAATTTTGGGTAGCTTAAGATATTTAACAAACTTTAATTTAATAACTAAATCGAAAAGTAATGTTGCACATCATTACGACATTTCAGAAAAACTTTATGATTTATTTTTAGATAGTAATAGACAATATTCTTGTGCATATTTTAAAAGTGAAAATGATTCTTTAGAAATTGCCCAAAATAATAAGATGCAACATATAATTAAAAAGTTAAACCTTAAATCTAATCAAAAAGTTTTAGATATTGGATCTGGCTGGGGTACTTTAGCAATTGAAATTGCAAAAAAAACTCAATGTGAGGTTTTGGGCATTACTCTTTCAGAAAATCAATTAGAATACAGTCTTAATAAGGTAAAAGAACTAAATCTTGAAAATCAAGTGAGATTTAAACTATTAGATTATAGAGAGTTAGATGAAAAATTTGACAGAGTAGTAAGCGTTGGCATGCTTGAGCATGTAGGAAGAAAATTTTATAATAAATATTTTAAAAAAGTTTCCGAATTACTTAACGACGATGGAATAGCACTAATCCATACGATAGGTTCTGTTAACTTACCAAGAGACCCACACCCTTGGATTACAAAATATATTTTTCCAGGAGGTTACACGCCTAGTTTAAGCGAGGTGGCAAGTCCAATTGAGAGATCTGGTTTAATTATTTCTGATATGGAGGTTTTAAGAATGCACTACTCACACACTCTGAGACACTGGAAAGAAAGATTTTTAAATAAAAAAGAACAAGTATTAGAAAAATTTGATGAGAAATTTTTTAGAATGTGGGAATTTTATTTGGCAGGTTCTGAGATGGCTTTTAAATGGGGTGATCAGGTTGTATTTCAATTCCAATTAAGCAAGAAATTAACATCAGTACCAAATACAAGAGACTATATTTATTAGATAAATATTGATAAGTCTAAAATTAAATATTTCATGAAAAAAAAAAGGAAAAGATATAAGAAAAAATATCGCAAGGTATTTGTAAAAAAAGTTTTTAGAAAAAAAATTAAAAAAAGAAAAAAACAAAGAATTAGTAAACCTAAAAAAATTAAAATATCTAAAAACAGCAGCAGATCAACTAGGATAAAAAAAGATAAATTAATAATTAAACTAGTAAGATTTCAAGAAAAAATAAAACCTTACTTTAAAATCAGATTTAACTTTGATTTATTATATTTAGATAGAAAAATTCAAAACTTTTTTACAAAAATAGAAAATAAAATTAGTCAATATAAAATTCTTAGAGCAGAAGAAAAAAGAAAAATTAGGCTTGAAGAAATAGATAGAGCACAAAAAGAAAAAGCTAAATTTGAAAAACAAAAAAAAGAGCAAGAAAATCTCAGACTTCAACTTAAAATAAAACAATTAAAAGATGAAGAAAAATTAGAAAAAGAAAGATCTAAAGATATAAAGTTATTTTTAAGAAAAGAACAAGCAATTTTAAGAAAAGAACAATCTGAAAGACAACAAAAATTTCTTCAAGAATTGAAATTAGAACAGCAAATTGAAAAATTTAGAATTAGAGAAGTAAAAGAATTAGAAAAACTTGAAAAATTGTCTTTAAAAGAACAAAGAGAAGATTATCAAGGCTTACAAGAGAGAATAGAAAAACTTAAAGAAAAATACAGATTACTTAGAGATCAAAAAATTAGAGAAAGAGTAGAAGCCCTCGGTGTTAAAGTACATGATGAGGATGATAGAGAAGTCTTACTTAATAAAGAAAAAGAATATCATTTAGCGAGACAAAAAATTGAAATGGCTCTAGAAAGTTTTTATAGAAGTGCCAATAGCTTAGTTTTTCAATTAAATAAAAGATATCTAACCAGACAAATGTCTATTTTTAGATGTATAGATAGAAGGTTTGAAACAGGGGAAATTTTTATTAGATGGGATGATGCATCAGATGAAGACTGGTTAATTTTGATTTATATAAAAAATAATTCACCCGAGGAAGGAATTATTATTGAAGATAAATCTAATAAAGAAAAAAATGTAGCAAACGAATTTAAAACAAATGAGATATTTAAAGCTTCTGATATGATGGTAGATTCTTTAACTCAACTTTTAGCAAGAGAAAGATCTAAAAAAGCTAGCTAGAAATTAAACATTAACAAAAATTGATACACCTCTTTGATTTATATTTACATCATAGTTTTCTGTATCTGGAGGGAAAGCTCTTTGGCTACAATCAAGGCGGTCACATTTTCTACAAGACACACCTATTTTAGATTCACTTTTTTCATCATTTAAATTTAGTCTGTCAGCATAAACAAAATCCTTAGCATATTTTATTTGACATCCAAGACCAATTGAAAGTAAACCTTTTTCTTCACCATATTTAGAAATTCCTTTTTCAACTGTTCTTGCTATACAAACATACTTTTCACCATCAGTCATTTTACTTACTGCTGCACTTATTTTTCCAGGGTTTGAGAAAGCACTATAAACATTCCATTTTGGGCAAGCTCCGCTTAATCGAGGTAATTCGATTCCAGAAAGTGAAAATCTCTTTGAAACATTTCCACTTCTATCGACCCTAATCATATGTAAAGGTATACCTCTTAATTTTGGGTTTGGATTATTAAGACAAGTTACTCTGTGACAAACTTGTTCAAAGGAAACAGCAAATGTTGATTGTAATAGTTCAAGATCATATCTGTGTTTTTTTACGCACTCATTAAAAAAAATTTCGTAAGGCATAATTATTGCAGCACCAGCATAATTAAGTAGAGCAACTTTAGAAACTTTTTTGCTAGCTTCTGAAGGAAAAGAAAATTCATTTAAATATTCTTCTATTATGTTATCAGCCTCTAATTGAGCAATAAGCGCAGCAGTATATAATTTTTTTGTTTCAAGGTTTAATAAATCAGATAAATGAAATTCATTTTTTTCAGGAAAAAATATTTTAGAAAATGGTTTGTTTTCTAAGGGAAGAACATCTTTTACTATTATTTTATGTTTTTCCTTTAAATAGTTGCAAAGAGACAAGTATCTTGTTCTATTATTCATTTTAACTTTTTCGTAAATTTTTGTCGCAAACTCTTCTAGTTTAGGAAAATAATTTTCAAATTTTTGAATGAAGTCAGATACAATTTCTCCTGGAAAAGTTGTTCCTCCTTCGTATATTTTTTTTTCTATATTTTCTCCTAGTTCTTGCTCTTTATTTTTGTGATCAATACCAAGTTTAATTAATGCTTTGGCTATTTTTGGATTTAACCTAACTATTTCTTGGACCTCATCAGAGCGAATATCTAAATCCTCCAACAAAGAAATTTTTACAACTTCTTGGGTTCTTGATTCTAGGTCTGGATCGCTCCTTTTTGTAAGATCCTCTTTTTGTAATTCTAATAAATCTTGAATTCTTAATAATAAATCTCCATCAGGTTTTCTTTGATTAGATTCAATTAAAGATAGATAAGCCGGTGTTATTCCTAATTCTTTAGCAAGATCAACAGCTTTAACGTTTTTACTCTGTCTTTTAGCTCTTATTATTTGTCCATAATCATATATTTTTCTCATTAATTTACTATTAGTTAATTTTTTGTTAATTTTTAGTTAATAATTTAATAAATTTATCAAGTTATATCAATAAAAAACTTTACCTGTTAAAAAGTAGTTAATAATATAACATTATGAATAATTTAATAAATCCTGAAAATAGAGACAAGACATCTAACTGTGTTTCACACCATGATGATGTTTGCTTTGCAGAACATGATCATGAAGAAGAAAATCAGGAATAAAAAAATTACTCATCTTTAAAATAAAATCATATAGGTAGTTAACGTCAATGTCTAAAACCAACGTTTCTTATAATCTAAAAAGATTTTCTGGAATTAAAAGAGATTATACCCCTTCGCAAGTTGAAAGATTAAGAGGTTCAATAAAAATTGATTACACACTTTGTAAAACGCAATCGAAAAAATTATGGGAATTATTAAATAGTGAGCCATATGTAAATACACTTGGATCATTATCTGGAAATCAAGCCGTGCAACATGCTAAGGCAGGACTAAAGGCTATTTATTTAAGTGGCTGGCAAGTTGCTGCTGATGCTAATAGTGCTGGAGAAATGTATCCAGATCAATCTTTGTATCCTTATGACAGTGCTCCAAAATTAGTTGAGGCAATGAATAATGCATTAATTAGAGCAGACCAGATACAACATATGGAGATTACTGATGGCGAACTAAAAATAGAAAATAGAATTGATTATATGCTTCCAATTATAATGGACGGAGAAGGAGGTTTTGGTGGTCCATTAAATGTTTTTGAATTAACTAAAAAAGCAATAAAAGCTGGTGCAGCAGCTATTCATTTAGAAGATCAATTATCAAGTGAAAAAAAATGTGGTCATATGGGTGGAAAAGTATTAATTCCAACAGGCACTATGATCAAAAATCTTCAATCAGCTAGACTTGCAGCAGATATTGCTGATGTTCCTTTAATTATTTTAGCTAGAACAGATGCAAATGCTGCAAAATTAATTTCAAACGACCATGACAAAAATGATAAACCTTTTTTAACAGGCGAAAGATCCCCAGAAGGATTTTTTTATGTAAAACCAGGAATTGAACAGGCTATTTCGAGAGGTTTAGCTTATGCTCCTTATGCTGACTTAATATGGTGTGAAACAGCCGCACCAAATTTAGAGGAGGCAAAAAAATTTGCTGATGCTATTCATAAACAATATCCGGGAAAGTTACTAGCATATAACTGCTCACCTTCATTTAATTGGAAGAAACATTTATCAGATAAAGAGATTGCAGAATTCCAAGTAAAAATTAGTGAAATGGGTTATAAATTTCAATTTATCACCTTAGCAGGGTTTCATACACAAAATATTGCAATTTTTGAATTAGCCGAAAAATATAAGACCGAAGGTATGTCTGCTTATTCAAAAATTCAACAACAAGAATTTGCTCGTGAAAAAGATGGTTATACAAGCATAAAACATCAAAGAGAAGTTGGTACTTCTTATTTTGATGCAGTATCTAATACTATAAGTTCTGGAAAAAGCACTACTACAGCCATGAAAGGATCTACAGAGGACGAACAATTTTAGGATTTCAATTTTTGAATCTGATCCCAAGCTGAATTGATTGCTCTCATTTTGTTTTTACTTTCTTCAATAACTTCTTCAGGTACACCTTTGCTAATTAATAAATCAGGGTGATGTTCTTTGCTTAATTTAAGATATCTTTTTCTTATTGTTTGAATGTCTTCATCAGGTTTGCTTTCTAAAACTATGTAAGGATTAAGTTTACCTGATGACTTTCTTCCTTCTTTTATTCCATTAAATTGGATTTGGTTTAAACCAAAAATCAGAGCAATATGCTCGATCATCTTTAATTCTGAATTACTAACACTACCATCAGCCTCTGCTATATAAAAAAGTATATTTATTACTTCTTCTAAAACATTTAAATTTCCTTTATATATCTGAGCAATTTGTTGAGCATAAGGCTCATATCCAGTACTTTCTTCTTTAGCTTTATTAAAAATTTTTCCAACTTGATCTAATTCATTATCAGGTATTTTTAATTTATCTTTTACAGCTACCAATTCTTCTTTGCTAACTTTTCCGTCTGCCTTACTTAATTTTGCAGACAAAACTATTAGTGACAGTGCAAAAATTTGCTGGGGTTGAGCAAATGATCTAAAGCCAGCTCCAGATCTAGCTCTAGATATTTTTCCACCAATTAAAGAACCTAATAACATTCCGAAAGGTCCTCCTAGAGAAAAACCTATCATTCCACCAATTAAACTTCCCCAAATAGACATAATTATTCAAAATTTTTTACTTTATATTCCCATTTACCCATTCTGGAATAGGAAACTTTTAATATTAAATTATTTTTTGGATCATACCAAATATCAAAGTTTAATTTTTTATTTTTCGGTAAATTTTCGTTTTTAGATTTCAATTTATAGTGATTTGTTAAGTATTTTTTATTATTAATGATAATATTTTCTTCACCAATTAAAGTTACCACTTGTTCTTTTATACTTCCAGAAAGTGGACTGATCTGTTTTTTTGCTTTTAATATTTGATGATTCCACCAATTGCCTATTACACAATCATTACTAGCTTTACCTTTATATGACGACCCATCAATAATAAATTCTTTTGATGATTTATCATAATTTAAATTAACATACTTCTCCTTGTCATTTTGAAATGTATTGGATTTAAAATAAATTAATTTATCATTTTCATATTTTTCTATAGTTTCACTTAAAATGGAAAATATTGTTGCTCCAAATAAATCTACTTTAAAATTAGTATAATTTTTAACTGTCATTTTTTTATCTTCATGTTCAAAGAAATAATTACTATAGCCTATTATTTCACCATTTCTAATTACGTCCATTTCAATTTTTATTACACCTTGATAATGAGCTGTATGAGAATGTGCTTTAAATGCAAAAAATGTCAATAATAGAATATAAATATATTTTTTCATCTTGTTAAATTTTGAGTTATGAATATATAAAAAAAATGTTTTTAACTATAAAAAAAATTCCAAAAACTAATTGGAGTTCACCAAAACCTTTAAATTTTAAACCAAAAATTTCTACTTTTTTATATTTATGCCTTGGATTAACGTTTTTTGGTTTAGGAGAAGGTTTGTTGATTGTTTCTTTAACAGGAGCTTCCCCATGGAGTGTTTTGGCACAAGGTATTTCTTTAAATGTAGATTTTTCTATTGGAACAATTACTTTTTTTGTAAGTATAGGTGTTTTAATTCTTTGGATACCACTCAAACAAAAACCTGGAATTGGAACAATTCTTAATGCTTTAATTATAGCTGCAATGATAGATATTTGTGTTAATTTTGTTCCAGCACCTCAAAGCAATATTTCACAAATAATGTTAGCAATTGTTGCTGTTCTAATAACTGGTCTTGGAGGTGGAATTTATCTTATTGCAAATTTAGGACCAGGACCAAGAGATGGTTTGATGGTTGGACTGCAAGAAAAAACAAATCTACCAATTGCTGCAGTTAGAGCATTTCTTGAAATATCAGTTGTTACTGCTGGATGGTATTTAGGAGGAACAGTGGGAATTGGAACTTTGTTATTTGCTTTTGGAATTGGACCAGCGGTAGCTCTAGGGCTGTTTTTAGTTGATAAGACATTTAATAGTTAAATTTTTCATCATATAAAAAAAAGGGCAGTAAAAACTGCCCTTTTTAAATTTTTGTTTGAGTAAATTGGGGATTACATTCCCATGCCACCCATTCCACCCATGCCACCCATTCCTCCAGGAGGCATTCCAGCTGGGCCAGAATCTTTTTCTTCAGGTTTATCAGCAACCATAGCTTCAGTAGTTACTAAAAGGCCAGATATTGATGCAGCATCCTGTAAAGCAGTTCTAACTACTTTTACTGGGTCAATAATTCCTTCTTTAAACATATCTACATATTGTTCGGTTTGAGCGTCATAACCATGATTAGGTTTGTTCATTTCTAGTAATTTTCCAACTATTACAGAACCATCAACACCAGCATTTTTTGTAATTTGTCTAACAGGTGCTTGCAAAGCACTTTTTACAATTTCTACACCAGCTTTTTGGTCATCACCCTTAACTTTAATTTTATCAAGTTCTTGCGCAGCATAAAGTAGAGCACATCCACCACCGACAACTATCCCTTCTTCAACAGCTGCTCTAGTAGCATTTAAAGCATCTTCAACTCTATCTTTTTTCTCTTTTACTTCCACTTCTGTTGCACCGCCAACTTTAATTACTGCAACTCCACCGGCAAGTTTAGCTAATCTTTCTTGAAGTTTTTCTCTATCATAATCCGAAGTAGTTTCTTCTACTTGCTGTTTAATTTGTGTACATCTAGCTTCAATATCAGATTTTTTTCCACTTCCACTAACTATAGTGCTATTCTCTTTATCAACTTTAACTTTTTTAGCTGATCCTAAGTCAGTAAGTTTTACATTTTCTAATTTTATTCCAAGATCTTCAGATATAACCTGACCACCTGTTAAGATAGCAATATCTTCAAGCATTGCTTTTCTTCTATCACCAAAACCAGGCGCTTTTACAGCAACAACTTTTAGTCCGCCTCTTAATTTGTTAACTACTAATGTAGCAAGAGCTTCGCCTTCAACATCTTCAGAAATTATCATTAAAGGTCTACCTGCTTGTACTACTGCCTCTAAAAGCGGCACCATTGGTTGAAGGTTTGTTAATTTTTTTTCATGTAAAAGAATTAGAGGGTTATCTAATTCAGTAGTCATTTTATCTGCGTTAGTGATGAAGTATGGAGAAAGATAACCTCTATCAAACTGCATACCTTCTACAACCTCTAGCTCTGTTTCAATACTTTTAGCTTCTTCAACAGTAATTACACCTTCATTACCAACTTTTTGCATAGCTTTAGAAATCATACTTCCAATTTCTTTATCGCCATTTGCTGAAATAGTTCCCACTTGTGCAATTTCATCGCTATCTTTTACTTTTTTTGCAGAAGAAATTAATTTTTCCTTTACGTGATCAACAGCGGCATCAATTCCTCTTTTAACATCCATTGGATTCATTCCGGCTGTAACATATTTACATCCCTCTTTTACAATTGATTGTGCAAGTATTGTAGCAGTTGTTGTTCCATCACCAGCTTCATCATTAGTTTTGCTAGCAACTTCTTTTACCATTTGAGCTCCCATATTTTCAAATTTGTCTTCTAGCTCTATTTCTTTAGCGACCGTTACACCGTCTTTAGTTGTTCTTGGAGCACCAAATGATTTGTCAATTACTACATTTCTTCCCTTAGGTCCAAGAGTGACTTTTACTGTGTTAGCAAGAATATCAACACCTTTTAACATTGCTGATCTTGCATCAGAGTCGAATTTAACTATTTTTGCCATTATTCTTTCTCCTTAATTAATTATTATTTTTTTGAAGAAATACCCATAATGTCTGACTCCTTCATTATGCTGTACTCTTTTCCATCAATTTTTACTTCAGTTCCAGACCACTTACCGAATAGAACTTTGTCTCCAACTTTAACATCCATTGGGATTATTTTTCCATCCTCTGTTTTTGCCCCACCACCAACAGCTACTACCTTGCCTTCTTGTGGTTTTTCTTGAGCCGAATCTGGTATAATTATTCCTCCAGCAGTTTTTTCGCTGCTATCTAAAACTTCTATTAAAACTCTGTCATGTAAAGGTTTAAACTTCATATAAATCTCCTATAAATACTGCATTGATATAGATATATGAGCTTACTATTTCAAGATATTAAACAAAATTTTAGCTTCAAAAAAACCAAAGAATTTAAGGGATTTTTAAGTTATATCTGAAAAATGACTATAAATATAGACAATAAAGGGCTTAAAACAATTGCTAAAGATTATGATTTATTCTTTATAGATATTTGGGGTGTTCTGCATAATGGTATTTCAATATTTAAAAATTCCATAAAAGTTTTGAGTGAGCTAGAAAATTTAAAAAAAGAATATGTTTTATTAACGAATGCACCGAGGCCTAACTTTGTTGTAAGGAGATTTCTTGAAAATATGGGTTTAGATAAAAGAATTTCTAATAAAGTTTATACTTCTGGTGAAGCTGCTCTTGAATATTTAGAATTAGAATACAAAGAAAAAAAATTTTTTCACATCGGTCCCCCAAAAGATTTTGATTTATTCAAGTTGTTTGAAAAAAATAAAATGCAAAATGTTGAAAAAGCAGAATATTTTTTATGTACAGGTTTGTTTGAAAATTATGAAAAAGATTTAGACTATTATTTGAAAATCTTTAAATCAGAAACTAAAAAAAAAATGATATGTACAAATCCAGATTTAGTTGTCGATAGAGGAGAAGAGAGAGAATACTGCGCGGGTACAGTTGCACAAATTTTTGAAAAAATTGGTGGTCAAGTCGAATATTTTGGAAAACCATATCCAAAAGTATATAATCAATCAACTAAAACAAAAAATAAAAAAATTTTATGTATAGGTGATAATTTAAATACAGATATTAGAGGCGCAAATCTACAAAATTTTAAATCTTTATTTATTTCAAGCGGCATACATAGGGATGAAATGAAAAAAGACAATTCATCAAATTTATTTAAAAAATATAACGTGACAGTAGATTATATACAGAATTATCTACAATGGTAAAAAAAATAAAAATTTACAATAATTTTAAAATTTCAAAAATTCATAAAAATTCTATTTTATTAATAGGTAATTTTGATGGCCTTCATTTAGGTCATCAAAAATTATTTAAACTTGCAAAAAAATATAAAAAAGAAAAGAATTTAAAAATTGGAGTTATTACTTTTGACCCTATTCCTAAAATGTTTTTTAATAAAAGTTTAGCCAACTATAGAATTTCTAATTTAAATCAAAAAATTAATTATTTTAATAATTTTGACATAGATTTTTTAATAGTAAAAAAATTTAATTTACAATTTTCTAAAATAAAAGCTCATACTTTTATAAAAGAAATTATATGTAAAAAATTAAAAGCAAATTATATTTTTGTAAGTAACAACTTTAGATTTGGATACAAAAGGGAAGGAAGTGTAGATTTATTAAAAAATTTACAAAAAAAATATAATTATAAAATTATTAATCCTAACCCTTTAAAGAAAAAAAATAAAATAATTTCATCAACTTTAATAAGAAATTTATTATCGAATGGAAAAATTTTTCAAGCAAACAAATTACTTGATAGAAGCTGGTCAATAGAAGGAGTTGTTAAAAAAGGAAGGAGCGTGGGGAAAAAAATTGGATTCCCTACATGCAACATTGATTTAAAAGACTATGTAATTGCCAAACCAGGAGTTTATGCAGTTAGAATTTTTATAAACAAGGCATACAAAATATTAAATGGAGTCGCAAATTTAGGTTATAGACCAACTTTTAATCAAAAAAAAATTATTTTAGAAGTAAATATATTTAATTTTAACAGAAATCTTTATAATAAGAAATTAATAGTACAATTTATAAAATTTATAAGAGGTGAAAGAAAATTTAAAGGAATTGATCAATTAAGAAAACAAATTAAATTAGATATAAAAATTGCAAAAAAAATAAATTAGATTTAGATGAGCAAAGAAAATATTAACTTACCTAAAACAGCATTTTCAATGAAGGCTAATCTGCCTTCAAAAGAACCGAGTCTAGTAGAATACTGGGATAAAATAGATCTATACAATAAATTAAGAGCATCTACCAAGGGTAAAGAAAAATTTATTCTTCATGATGGTCCACCTTATGCAAATGGAAATATCCATATGGGAACTGCATTAAATAAAATACTTAAAGATATTATTACCAAGTTTCATCAAATGAATGGAAAAGATTCTGTTTATGTACCAGGATGGGATTGTCATGGACTACCTATAGAATGGAAAATTGAAGAAAAATATAAAAAAAATAAAAAAAATAAAAATGAAGTGCCAATTACCGAATTTAGAAAAGAGTGTAGAGATTTTGCAAACAAATGGATTAAGGTTCATAAAGATCAATTTAAAAGATTGGGAGTCGTTGGAGATTGGGAAAATTATTACTCAACCATGAGCTTTGATGCTGAGGCTCAAATAGTTCGAGAACTTGGTAAGTTTTTAAAAGAAGGAAGTCTTTACAAAGGATATAAGCCTGTTCTTTGGTCCACAGTGGAGAAAACTGCTTTATCAGACGCTGAAGTAGAATATATGGATCATACTTCAGATACAATTTATGCATCTTTCTTGATTAAAAAAACTGATTTAAAAGAATTAAATGATTGTGAAATAATTATTTGGACAACAACTCCATGGACAATTCCAGCAAATAAAGCCTTGGCTTATAATAAAAATTTAAGTTATTTAATTATTCAACTTCAAGATGATAGTGACTTTAAGAACAGAAAAATAGTTGTTGCAAAAGATCTTTTCGATTCTGTAATCAAGGATTGTAATATAAAAAATTTTAAAATTTTAAAAGAAATTTCTGGTAAAGAGTTCTCAGGTACAATATGTAAGCATCCTTTTTTTAGTATTGGATATGAATATGATATTCCCATGTTAGAGGCAAGATTTGTTACTACAGAACAGGGTACTGGAGTTGTTCATTGTGCACCTAGTCATGGACCTGATGACTTTAATTTATGCATAAATAATGGAATTAAAGCTTTAGAAACCGTTGATAATGATGGTAGATACACAAAAAATATTCCTATTTTTGAAGGAACTCATGTATTTAAAGCTAATTCTATTATTATAGAAAAATTAAAGGAACTAAAAAATCTTTTAGCTAATGGAAAGCTAAATCACTCTTACCCACACTCTTGGAGATCTAAAGCTCCTTTAGTACATAGAGCTACTCAACAGTGGTTTATTTCGATGGAAAGTCATGGTTTAAGAAAGAAAGCTCTTAAAGCAATTGATCAGACTCAATTCTATCCAAGCAAAGGAAAAGAAAGAATTAAATCTATGATAGAAACAAGACCAGATTGGTGTGTATCTAGACAAAGAGTATGGGGAGTTCCTTTGCCAATTTTTATTTCAAAAAAAACAGGTGAGGTTTTGGTTGATGATCAAGTATTTGAAAATATTGCACAAATATACGAAAAAGAAGGATCAGATTGCTGGTTTTCGGATGATCCCCAGAGGTTTTTAGGAAAAAAATATAAAGCAAAAGACTATGAAAAACTGAGTGATATCGTTGAGGTTTGGTTTGATAGTGGCTCAACACACTCTTTTGTACTTGAAAAAAGAAAAGATTTAAAATGGCCAGCATCAATGTATTTAGAGGGATCAGACCAACATAGGGGATGGTTTCACTCATCATTACTTGAATCTTGTGGAACAAGAGGAAGGGCTCCTTATGAGTCTATTCTATCTCATGGTTTTGTTGTTGATGGAAAAGGACATAAAATGTCCAAATCTTTAGGAAATGCAATTGCACCAGAAGATATATTAAAAAAATATGGCGCAGATATTTTAAGAGTTTGGGTTACAGCTTCTAATTATGCTGAAGATTTAAGAATTGATTATTCTATACTAGAGCAGCATGCGGAATCTTACAGAAAAATAAGAAATACATTTAGATATATACTTGGAAACTTAAATGATAATTTTTCAGAAACAAATTTTGAAAAATTAGATTTAAAGAGCCTCCCTGAATTAGAACAATATATGCTTCATAAAATTTTTGTTTTAAATGAAATATTTCAGAAAAATTTTAAGTCATATACATTCCACAATTTATACAAGGAGCTACTTAATTTCTGTACAGTAGATCTTTCTGCGTTTTATTTTGATATTAGAAAAGATACACTTTATTGTGATCCAAAAAATTCAGAAAAAAGAAATAATTGTATTAAAGTATTAAACATCATTCTTGAAAGTTTGTTGAGTTGGTTTGCACCCATATTATCTTTTACAACTGAAGAGATTTTTAAATTGATAAATAAAGAAGATAATAAAAGTATTCATTTAAAAGAATTTGTAAAAATTCCAAAAAGTTGGAAAAATGAAAAACTAAGTGAAAGATGGATGAAATTAATAAGAATTAGAGATTTTGCCAATATAAGTATTGAAAATAAAAGAATGGAGAAAATAATTGGATCGAGTTTAGAGGCGACAATTAAAATAAAATTAAAAAAAAAATTGCATGACATAGCTAAAGATTTTGATTTTTCAGAAATATGCATTACTTCTGGCGCTGAATTAAGCAAGGAAGATAATATAACTGATGAAATATTAGTTGAAACATTTAAGGCAGAGGGACAAAAATGTAATGTATGTTGGAAAATAAGAAAAGGAAAATGTGAAAGACACGGTTAAAAATTAAAATTATGAATTCTCTAAATTTAAAAAAAATTACGTTTAATCTATCAATAGTAATATTAGTTTTTTTACTAGATAGAATTTCAAAAATTTATATTTTAAATTTTGCAGAGGCAAATGGTAATGTAGACATATATCTAAACTCATTTACAAATTTAATTTTAGTATGGAATACCGGAATAGGATTTGGACTACTATCTTTTGAACAATCTTTAATCTATAATTTAATAACTTTGTTAATTTTAATAATAAATTTAATAATTATTTATTTTATAATTAAAACTAAAGATTACAGAGTATATTTTTTTTTAATTATTTTAGGTGGATCTTTAGGAAATCTATTTGATAGAGTTTATTATTCAGCAGTACCAGATTTTATTGATATAAATTATCAAGGTTTTCACTGGTTTGTATTTAATATTGCTGATATTTTTATTTCGCTAGGAATAATTTGCCTTATAACTAGTGAATTATTTTTAAAGAAAGAATCTATAAACAAAACAAATGAATAAAATTCAATTTTTTTTGATAGCTAGTGTTTTTCTTTTACAATCTTGCCAGGGTGTCAAAGACGCTCTAGAAGGTAGTAGAAGAAGCTCATCTGGTGATGAATTTCTAGTTGAAAAGAGAAATCCCCTATCTCTGCCTCCAAATTTTGAAGATTTACCTTTACCAGAAAGTTCAATAAACGAAGCGAATAATGAAATAGAAAGTGAAGAAGATCTTCAAAAAATAATAGATCAATCTACTGATAATAATAGTCAAGATACCACTGAAAGTGGATCATTAGAAAGTTTAGTTATTGAAGAAATAAACAGAAAT
>CACPKQ010000002.1 GCA_902634455.1 uncultured Pelagibacteraceae bacterium
TGATCATTCCTTAATCAAAAATATAAAAACTAACCTAAAAGTTATGATAGCTGGAAACATTAAACATAATGATAAACTTGAAAAATTTAATGAAATAGCTGATATTATAGATATATCCGGAGGACTTGAAACTCATGGAAAAAAAGATATTTCGAAAATAAAAATTTTTTTAAACAATTTAAATAAAATAAAAAATGAAAATTAGAAAAAACATACCTTTAATAGATCAACATGATAAAAATGGTTTTTGGGGGAAAAAATTTGGAGGAAGCTTTATTCCTGAAACGCTAAAAAAACCTGTAGAAGATCTAACAATATTGTTTGGAAAACTAAGAAAAAACAAAAAATTTATTAAAGAAAGAGATTATTACTTTAAAAACTGGATTGGTGCTCCTACTCCATTCATAAAACTAGAAAACTTATCAAATTATTTAGGTGGTGCACAAATATGGGCAAAAGTTGTGTCTGAAGCAAATGGTGGAGCGCATAAAATTTATAACGCAACGGTTCACTGTCTAATTGCCAAAAAAGCAGGAAAAAAATATGTTGTTGGCGACACTGGAGCTGGATATGCAGGAAAAATGTTAAGCATGGCGGCAAAAAAATTTGGTCTTAAGTGTAAAATATTTATGGGAGCAAAAGATATTAAAAGACAAAAACCTAACTGTGATGCTATGAGAAAAAATGGTGCAGAAATAGTACCCGTATATACAGGTAGTCAAACACTTATTGATGCTGTAAGCGAATGTATGAGATATTGGGTTTCAAACTGTGATACTACCCATATGTGTGTCGGCTCTACCGTAGGTCCAAATATATTTGTTAAAATTTGTGGATGGAGTACATCACAAATCTCAAGAGAACTCGTTGTACAAATAAAAAAAGAATTTGGTAAAATTCCAAAAAAATTAAAGTTATTTAATTGTGTGGGTGGAGGTAGTTCAAGTTTTGGGTTTTGGAACGAATTCATGCACTATAATAAAAATCATGTTGAATTTATTGGAGTGGAGGCTGGCGGACCAAAAAACTCAAAAAAACATGCTGCTCCCTTAACTAAAAATTCTAAAATTGGAGTCTTGCACGGTGCTATGCAGTACGTTGTTCAGAATGCCGAGGGACAAATAGAAGAAACTGAGTCAATTTCTGCAGGCCTAGACTATAGTGGTGTAAGCCCACTACATTGTTTTTTAAAAGATACAAAAAGAGCTAGATACACTTCAGCAACAGATGAAGAAGCATTAAGTGCTTATAAACTAGTATCTTCTTTGGAAGCTATTAGTCCTTCATTAGAACCAAGTCATGCTTTTGCCGAAGCTATAAAGATTGCACCACACTTTGATGAAAATACTGTATTTTGTGTAAACTCTTGTGGAGACAGTTACAAAGATAAAGACATTATAAAAAGTAGATTAGGAAAATATATTAGATGAATAAAAATATAAGTTTAGCTTTTGATAAGTGCAAAAAAGAAAATAGACCAGCATTGCTTACCTACACAGTTGCTGGTGATAATAATAAAATTAAATCTATCGAAATACTAAAATCTATTTCAAATTATATAGACATTTGTGAAATTGGTTTTGCTCACAACACTCCAATAGCTGACGGAGGACAAATTCAAACAAGTACACATCGAGCTTTGAAAAATGGAACAAAAATAAAAGATGTTTTTCAAATAGTAAATGAATTTAAAAAATTTCAAAACTCAAAACCAGTAATTCTAATGGGTTATTATAATATCATTTGTCAGTATGGTGAAAATAAATTCATCAATTCTTGCAAAAATGTAGGCGTTGATGGTTTGATAGTTGTTGATTTACCTTATCCAGAAAATAAGTATTTTGCAAAAAAATGTAAGAAAAGAAAAATTAGTTTTATTCAACTATTGTCTCCAACTACTTCAAATAGCAGAATGAAAAAAATAATAAAAGATTCTCATAATATGATTTATTATATAAGCATGCTGTCAACTACTGGTGGAAAGCTTAAAGTGTCTCCTAAAAAAATATTAAAAAATTATTATAAAATAAAAAAAATAAATAAATCTAAAAATCTAGTAATAGGTTTTGGTATTACTGTTGAAACAATTTCAGCTTTAAAAAAAGCTGATGGTTTGGTGGTAGGGAGCGCATTATGCAAAGAAATTTCAAAATCTCTAAGTAATAGACAAAATCCTGTCACAAATGTAACTAAGATGGTATCATTGTTAAAAAATAAAATATCATGAACTGGCTAACTAAAGCTATAAATTTTAGTGAAAAAATAAAAAAAGTTTTTAAAAAACGTTCGTCAAAAAAAGAATTAGAAAATTCTGACTGGACTAGTTGCTGCAAAGGGCCCATTTTAAAAAAAGACCTTGAAGAAAATTTATGGGTTTGTCATGATTGTGGAAAACATCATAGAATTAGCTGTAAACAAAGATTTGATATTTTTTTTGGAAAAAATGCTTATCAAATTCTTGAAACACCACAACCCATTGATGACCCACTAAACTGGGAAGATACAAAAACATATAAGGATAGACTAAAAGAGGCTAGAAAAAAAACAAAACAAAATTGTGCAGTAATGATAGCAAAAGGAATGGTTAACGATATTGAAATAACTGTTGGAGCAATAAATTTTGATTTTATAGGTGGCTCTATCGGTGCAGCTGAAGGTGAAGCCATAATCTATGGAGTCCAACATGCAATAGATAATAAAACACCATATGTTTTTTTTCCATGCGGTGGTGGACAACGAATGTTTGAATCGCCAATTGCTTTAGCAAATATGACCAGAACTTCGCTTGCAATAAATGAATTAAAAAATAATAATTTGCCTTATATTGTTTGTTTTACGGATCCAACAGCGGGAGGAATAACTGCATCATTTGCAATGCTTGGGGATATTCATTTGGCTGAACCTGGATGCTTAATTGCATTTGCCGGAAAAAGAGTAATCCAAGCTACTGTTAAAGAAGAATTGAGTCCAGACTTTCAAACAGCAGAGTTTGTAGAAAAGCATGGGTTTGTAGATAAAGTTGTTCATAGAAAGAATTTAAAAGATCAGATAAGTTTACTATTATCGATATTGCTTAAGAAAAATTCTGAAGTAAAATCAGAAATATCAAATGAAACTTCAGAAGATATTAAATCGATTACAAAAACTGCATCCTAAAAAAATAGATTTAAGTTTAAATAGAATTAAAAATCTTTGTAAAAAACTAAAAAATCCACAAAAAAACATTAAATCAATTTCTGTCGTTGGAACAAATGGAAAAAATTCTACTATTCAAACAATAAGATCAATACTAATCGCAGCTGGTATAAAATGTAATGCTTACATAAGCCCACATATACAAAAAATTAATGAAAGATTTATATATAATAACAAAGAAGTTGAAGATGAAGAATTATACAAAATTTTGTCTGAAGTAGAAGAAATAAATAATGGTGAAAAAATTACTTACTTTGAAATATTAACTGCAGCATTTTTTTTGGGAGCAAAAAAGTTTAAAGATAACATAAATATAATTGAATCTGGTCTTTTTCACAGATTCGATGCTACAAACATTATTGATGCAAATTTAGCATCCATAATAACTCCAATAGGAATTGATCATACTGATTGGCTTCCAAAAAATGAGAAAACAATTGATAAAATAATTTTTGAAAAAACCTCATCATTATTAAAATCTAAGATAATCGTTTCAAAGCAATATGATGAAGAAACACAAAAAAAAATAAAAAAATCTCTTAAATCAAATAGTTCAAAAAAAATATTTTTTAATGATCTTTACTCATTTTCTTTAAAAGAAAATAACTTTTTTTATTATGAAGATGAATATGGTGGATTAAAATTACCAATGCCTAATCTTATTGGTGAATTTCAAATAACAAATGTTGCAACAGCTATTGCTACACTTAGAAATATTGATGAATTAAAAATTTCTGAAAATCAAATTAAAGAAGGAATTACCAATATTCAAAGTATTGCTAGATTACAAGAAATAAAATTCGGTAAGCTTAAAAGTATAGTTAAAAATAACAAACTTTTTGTTGATGGTTCACATAATCCACTTGGTGCAAAAGTATTAACGGATTACTTAGACACAATTCATTATAATAAACATCTTATTGTTGGAATGATGTTAAACAAAGAACATCAAGAATATATCAACTTTTTTAAAAATAAAATTAATTCAATAACAACTGTAGATATTCCTAATCATCCTAATTCAATAAAAGGCCAAGATTTAAAAAATAAAATTAATGGTTTTGGAAGAGTTAAATATAAAAGCTCAATTCAAGAAGCATTAAAATCTTTAAAACTTGATGAAGGGGATATAATACTTATTACTGGTTCATTATATCTTGCTGGTGAAGTTTTAAATCTGAATTAAAGATTTTCTTCAATCCAAGATTTAAGATTTGATTTGGTAGTTGCTCCAACTTTGGTTGATTTAAGTTCTCCATCTTTAAACATTAGCATAGTAGGTATTCCTCTTACACCAAATTTTGTCGGTGTATTAGGTTCCTCATCAATATTATGTTTTGCGATTGTAACTTTGTCAGATAGTTCATCTGAAAGTTCCTCTAATATTGGGCCGATCATTTTGCAAGGTCCGCACCATTCTGCCCAAAAATCTACAACGACTGGTTTTCCGGATTTAACAACTTCTGTTTCAAAATTTTCATCTGTCACTTTTACTGTAGCCATATACTCTATATATATAAATAAATATTATTAAATCAACTGGTAAAATATTATTTTTTATCCACATTAAAAATTTTTATATTTTCTTTCAATTGACATTACAAAATTATTAAGTTGGTCGAGAAACTTCAATTTCTCTTCATTATTTTCATTAGTATATTTTTCTCTCAAATTGTCGCATTCAAAATAAAATTCTTTACAAGTCCACCATTTTTCTTTTCTTTCACTTAAAATTCTTTTAGCAATATCTCTTTGAATTTCTTTAAGCATATTTTCTGGTAAATTTTCTGGAGACTCTTGATAGATAATTTTTTTTCCAAAGCCAACCAATCTATCGTCCTCAAATTTATCAAGCATTTTAAGCTTATCTTTCCATGAAGCAGAGTGCCAAACTTGAAAAAGATTAGTATCTTTATTCGGTGTAAATTTTTTATAAATACTTTCCTCTGGTAAAATATCTTCCTGGGAACTTGTTTGTTCCTTTTCTTCTGCAACCTCTCTTAAAACAGTCATAATATTTTGTGCAAACTTTTCATCATTTTTTATTAAATCAGCCCTTTTTTTTATCAAAATTGGGTCCATGGTATTGTATGGCTCTGCTTTCATGCCGTAACTTTGGTCAAGAATTATTGGTGCTTTATTTGACCTTATTGTTCTTAAAAACTTTGGCGTTTTTTTCATTTCTAATTTTAGATCATTTATAGAAAGATTTAATAAAGGTTCAACATCTACTCTTAAATCAACAGCTTGCCCCCATTGATAAATAGGGTGAATACAATGTTTTGGATGCAATGGCGCACATAAGTACAATCTAGATTTTCCATAAAAGTATTCGTTTAATGTAATTATTTTTTCTTTTTTAAATATCGTTTCAGTATCTAATTTACTAGATGTCTTAAAAAAACTTTCCCAAGTATTTGGCTGTTTTTTCTTTATCAAACCTAAAACTTTCATAGTTAATTCAGCATCAAACAAAGCAGAATGTGCACCAGAAACCTCAAATCCATTCATTCTTGCAAGGGACTCTAATTTCATAACTGCATTGCCCTTTTCATTAATTTCTGTTTTTAAAATATTGTTATCTATAGCATAAGCGGCTCTAGCAATATTTAATCCATCATGTCTTTTATTTGGGGAAGAATTAGTAATATAAGGGTATCTGATACCTTTAAAAAATTCTTTTCTAATCATTTCATCATCGAATCCTACGTTGGACCAACCAATAAAAATTGCGGGACTCCACTTTTTGAATATTTTTTCTACCTCTGTTAACATTTGATAGTGACTTAAGTTAGCTTTTGTTAACATATCCACTGAAGTACGATTTACTATAAGAGCCATACATTGAGGAATTTCTCCCTCTGGTAACCTACATCTTAAATTAAAACGATCTTTTTCTTTGAAGTTTCCATCAACTAGAATGCCACCGATTTCTATAATACTTCCAAAGTCAGTATTGGCATTTGATGATTCAATGTCCCAAATGGCTAAATTCAACTTTTCTCCTTTATTTTAATGCTAAATGTAAGGGAATTATAAGAAACTCGCATCAGAACATGTAGCAAAGTTATTTTTTAAGTATACTAATTTTTATTAAAGTCAAACTTTTTTTCTTAATTGATTATAAAATTGTTCAACCCTATCAAGAAATTTATTTTGAAAATCTATTAGTTCATTTCCTTCAATTTTAAAATCTTGAAATAGTCCATCTACAGTGCAAAGAAGAATTACTCCTTGAGTAATTTTAGAATTGTAAACTATGTTGTGTGCTAAAGAGTATGCTCCAATTTGTAAAAAATAATCCTCAATATATTTTTCTTTTTTTGGTTTATTACTCTGCTTAAAATCTAAAATAGTTTCTTTTTCTTCATAGATACCAATGCAATCCGCTGTTCCAGCATATTTACCAGGATAGTATACTATAGCTTCAGCTCCCCAAATCTCAGAAAGTTTATTTTTTAATCCATTATCTATTATCTCTGTGGCCATTTTTTTCGACTTATTGTTTTCTTCCAATAAATCTAAATTAAATTTGCCTAATAAAAATTGTTCAATATATAAATGCATTGAACTTCCCCTATTTGAAGCTTCATTTTTAATTCTTTCAGCTTCTTTATGCCCTACTCTCTCTTTCCAAGCCGCAATACCTGCTCTATCTTCTTCGCTTTGTGTTGCCTTAAGTATGGTTGTAACACTGGGTAGGTGAGAGTCATCTAAAGCATAGTGTCTGGATCCATTAATAATAGATCGGCTAGATTTAGGATAATTAAATTTATTATTCCACTCCATATAGTTATTTATAAAAGTATTTGGATTAAAATTAAAATTAATTTTTAAGCTGTTTAGAATGGTTAACAAACTTTTCTACATTTTCTGTCTTAGCAGCTATTTCAACTTGCTCCGGATCTTTTATATTTTCTAATGTTCTTGTAATTGATCTTGCATCTTTTCCAAAACTATCTACGACACCCATTGCTTCTTCAAGTTTTTTTCGAAGAACAAGTACGTTTTCAAAATGTTTAGAAAATCTTGTACTTATCATTTTTAAATGATCATATATCTCTGTTGCATGTTTTTGAACTTTAAGAGTTTGAAAGCCCATGTGCAAAGATTGTAAATAAGCTGAAAGAGTATTGGGACCTAATATTACAATTTTATATTTTTTCATTAATTCCTGAGTTAATAATTCTTTAGTGCTTGGGTCTTGATAGGAGCTTAGTTCTGAGAACAAACTTTCAGTTGGAGCATATACAATTGCAAAGTCGGTAGTTTTTGGAGGAACAATATATTTTTCATTCACACTCTTAGCTTTATCTTTAAAGGCTCTTGCTAATTTTGTTCTTGCATCTGCCGCAGCTTTTTTATCATCTGCTTGATAAGCATCATCAATGGCTTTAAATTTTTCTACAGGGAAATGGCTATCTAATGGAACTAAAACTCCATCTTGAAGTTTAATGGCAAATTCAACATTTTCAGATGTATCTTCTTTCATTTTTGCATTCGAAATAAATTGAGAGGCAGGCAATAAATCTTTTAATAAAGACGCCAAACTAAATTCAGCTAAGGTTCCATATTTTTTAACCCCAGCTAAAATCTTATTAATTCCTTCTTGGCTTTTATTTAAATTTTCAACTTGTGTATTAAAAACAGAAACTTTTTCGTTAACTGAAGTTAAAGTTTGCGCCATATCTCTTGTCACATCTTTTGACAAACTATTGAATGAGGCAGACATAGTATTAAATGAGTTATTGATGCTTTCTTTTAAATTATTAAACTCTTCAATGTTGCTTTTGGGTTCCTCTTTGTTTTTACGCTGAGCAATCAATAGATAAATAACGACACCTATTAGCACTAAAATTACATATAATAGCGAATCTTGCATAATGGTTAAGATTTTAAAATAAATTATCTTCTTAGCAAGTTTATAATTTTTTTAATTCTAGATTTTTTTAAAGAAAGTTTTGATATCATTAAACAAGCTTGTGATTTTAAAATTTCACCATCCTTTAAAATTCTTAAATTATTAGCTTTTAATGTTGATCCTGTGCTTGTTATATCTGATATAATTTCTGCTGTTCCTGTAAATGGAGCTACTTCAGTACTTCCTAAGCTTTTGACCAATTGAAATTGGGTAACACCTTTTGAAAACAAAAATTGCCTTGTTAAATTTGGATACTTTGTTGCAACTCTTAAAAGTTTTTTTTTCTTTTTTTTAAACTCATCTGCCACTTCATCTAAATCTAATAAAGTTTGAACATCTATCCAAAAATCTGGGATTGCTAGTACTAAATTTGCATTTCCAAAATTATACCTTTTATTGATTAAAATTTTATTTTGTACATTAACTTCGCTCTCTTTAAATAAATCATATCCAGAAAAACCAATATCAATGTTGCCCAACGATAATTGTTCAATACACTCTCTAGCATGTAAATAAATAATTTTAACATTTGGAAGTTTTTTAATATATCCAAATAAATCTCTTTCTCCTCTTTCAGAAAAAAGATTTAATTTATTTTTTTTAAAAATATTAATCGTATCATGTTTTAATCTTCCTTTTGATGGAAGCCCTATATTAATAATATTTTCAATCATATAAATTCATGTTTACCGCAGCACCTACTGCAGAAACTTTTCTAAATCCTAAATTAGCTGTCAAATGATCATATCTTCCTCCTGATATGAAGTTCTTAAATTTCGATTTTATTTTGACTTCAACTGAAAAAATCATTGAACTATAAAATTCAACTTCCCTTCCATTATAAGCAGAAAATTCTACTTTAAAATTTTTATTTTTAATTAAAGGAAAAAAACCTTTTCCAACAACTATATTAATTCCATTTTCTTTAAAAAAAGAATTTAAAATTTTTGGTGCTTTTTCTAATGGACATTTTATTTTTAAAAATCGCTTTATTATATTTGTATTTTTTTTTCCTGTTGAAGTTTTTCTTGGATCTTTAATTTTCATATTAAATCTATCCAAAATTTCTTTGTAAGTTCTTCCTGCAATAATTTTATTTTTATCTTCCTTTTTCATTTTTTGATATATCGATTTATCTGTTGCAACAAAAATTGGATCTATATCTGAATTTGTTTCTAATCTTTTTAATAGTTCATTAAAATAATTTTTATTCCAATAATACTTTTTAAGTCTATTTTTCCATCTTCTTGGAATATCTAATTTTTCGATTAATAAATTAAACAATTCAATGTTTCCTATTTTTAAAGCTCCTTTTTTAAAATTGCTATTTTTTAAAATTTTTACGGCCGTATCAATAATCTCTTTGTCATCTTTCTGTTTATTTTTAGAACCTAAAATTTCATATCCTATTTGATTTTTTATAATACTATCTTTTTTTTGGTAAGTTTTTCTGAAAGCTTCACCACTATAATAAACTTTTTCTCTATTATCTTTCTTATTTTGAATAAATCTTATTACTGATGAAATTGTAAGATCTGGTCTTAAACAAAGTTCTTTTCCATTAAGATCATAAAATGAAAATAAAAATTTTTTTAAATTCTCACCTGATCTTTGAAGAATATATTTAGTCTCAATAACTGGATCTAGCGTAATATTATTAAAACCCCTAGACTTAATAGATCTAAGAATTTTTTCAGATAATTTTTTTGATTTCATTGACTAAATTTTCAATTTTTACAGATGATTCATCTCCTGTTTTAAGATTTCTTAATTTAACTTCAGATTTTTTTACCTCATCACTGCCATAAAAAATTACGCAAGAAGATTTTATTTTATTCGCATATTCCATTTGTTTTTTTAATTTACCTTCTCCTGGGTAAATCTCCGAACTTATATTGGATAATCTAAGTTTGTTTAATATTTCAACATATTGTTTGATATTATTTTGATCAAACACACATATAACCACTGGCCTCGTAACTTTTATATTAAAATTCTTTTTTTGCATTAAAGCAAATACAAGTCTATCTAAACCGATTGATATTCCAGTTGCTGGATAATCAAGATTTCCAAAGTTTCCAACAAGATTGTCATATCTACCGCCTCCACCTATTGAACCAAATTGAATAGTTTGTCCTTTTATATTTTTTACTTCAAAGTTTAAATTAACCTCAAAAATCGGCCCTGTATAATATTCTAGGCCTCGTATTACCGATGGATCAAATTTATAATTTTTAAAATTATAAGCTTCAAATATTTTGGTAATTTCTAAAATATCTTCGCTATCAGGCGTGTCTATCTTTAAAGCATTTTCTATTCCTTTAATCTGTTCTTTTTTTAGGTTTGCACCTTTTGTAAAATCTCCCGATTTGTCTTTCCTTCCTTCGCCTAACAGTTTTTGTGCTTCACTCCAACCAAGTCTATCAATTTTATCGAGAGCACGAAGAGTAATTGATATCTGTTCTTTTGATTTAATATCTAATTTTTTAAATAATTTATCTGTGAATTTTCTAGAAGAAATTTTTAAAGTATAATCTGCTTTATTTAATCCACATCTTTCTAATATCTCAGATATTAAAATACAAAGTTCAGCATCAGCTTGCAAATTTTTTGTACCTACATAGTCTGCATCGAATTGAAGAAATTCTCTATACCTTCCAGGTCCTGGTTTTTCATTTCTCCAAACTGTACCTAGCTGATATCGTTTAAAAGGTTTTGGAATTTCATTAAAATTCTTAGCAACATATCTTGCTAATGGAGCTGTTAGGTCATATCTGAGTGATAACCATTTGTTCTCATCTTTAAATGAAAAAACTCCTTCTCCTGGCCTATCTTTATCAGGCAAAAATTTGCCAATACTTTCTGTATACTCAAAACTAGGTGTTTCAAGATATTGAAAACCATAATTGATCATAACTTCTTTAATTTTAGAAATTACAAAATCTCTAATTAATAGTTCTTTTTCTTTTCTATCTTCAAAACCTGAGGGTAATTCCTTTGAAGGTTTTATTTTTTTTTCTTTTTCCATTTTTTGGTACACGGGGACAGATTCGAACTGTCGACCTTCGGTTCCACAAACCGCTGCTCTAACCAACTGAGCTACCCGTGCTCCTAACTTTGTTTTATACTAATTGTGTTTAACTTTAAATTTATAAAATAATTAAATTGCTAGCGTGCAGCCAGCATGAAAATGATGTCTGTGTGAATTTACTGATACTTTAACTTTCTTAATCATCGTGAGTTAAATAACACTTATTTTTATAAATGCAAGTGAGTTTATGTATAGGAAATAAAAAGCCTTATAGTTGCTTTTTATATCCCTATACAATTGTGTTTGAATTAGAATTAAGAGGTTTTTTGCAATTTTACTGCTGCAGGACCTTTTTGTCCATCTTCAACTTCGAATGTAATTTCGTCACCTTCGTTTAAATATCTTAAACCCGCATCTCTTACAGCAGAAGCGTGTACGAATACATCTTTTTCCTTATCTTCACGTTCAATGAAACCATAGCCTTTTTTGCCATTGTACCATTTTACTTTACCTTTTAGACTCATTGTTACTCTTTCTTTTGTTGTTTTACTTTAGCTAAAAATTAGCTGGTGTTTAATTATTAGATTTTAATATTTATTGCAAGCTAAATTGAAAATTATTTTAAAGCATAATTGGTGGTGGCCTTGGTTTGAATCGCACAAACGACACATACCTTTTCAGGGTACTGCTCTACTACTGAGCTACAAGGCCATTAGAATCTAAATATAATTCTACCCTTTGTTAAATCGTAAGGAGTAACTTCTACAGTAACATTATCACCTTGTAAAACACGAATTCTATTTTTTCTTAACTTGCCAGCAGTGTGTGCGGTAACTATATGATTATTTTCTAATTGTACCCGGAACATTGCATTTGGAAGTAAATCAATTACTTTACCTTTGAATTCAAGTGTATCCTGTTTTGCCAAATCTAATCACTCCTTATTCTTGATTTAATACTAAGAGCATGTCCAATTAAACCTTCGTATTTCGCAAGAGTTATAGCTTTCTTGCCAATAACTTCAATCCCTTTTTTTGACAATTTTATTTGGCTAATTTTTTTATAAAATTCGTTTACATTTAATCCTGAAGAAAATTTTGCAGAACCTAGAGTTGGAAGTACATGATTTGTTCCAACGTTGTAATCACTAACTGCCATAGCTGAATATCTACCAATACATATACTTCCAACATTAAATATTTTTTTTAATATTTTTTTGTAATTTTTTATATTTAGTTCTAAATGTTCTGGAGCAATTTCATTAATAATATCTATTATTTGATTGTCACTATAAGCTTTTATAATTAATCCATTATTTTTTAGACTTTTTTGAACAATTTTTTTTCTAGATAAAAAGTTTAAATTTTTAAAAATTGTTTTCTTAACAGAATTAATTAAATTTTGATTTTTTGTTACTAAAATACTTTGAGAATTAATATCATGTTCTGCTTGACCAATTAGTGAAGTCACTACTTCATCAATTATAGTTAAGCCATCAGCTACAACAGTAATTTCACTTGGCCCAGCAATCATACCTTCTACACCGACATCACCAAAAATTTCTTTTTTAGCCCTAGTTACAAATTCATTTCCAGGACCTATAATTTTATTAACTTTTTGAATATATGCTAAGCTTGCTATTGCCTGTGCTCCACCCATTGAATAAATTTCTTTAATTTTTAATTTTTTCGCAGCATAAAGAACTGCGGGATTTAATTTTCCATTTAGTTTTGGATTTGCTAAAACTATTCTTTTAACCTTTGCTAATCTTGCAGGTATAGCATTCATCAATAAAGTACTTGGTAAATTTGCAGGTACATAAATACCAACTGATTCTATTGGAATATATTTATATTGAAGTACGTTATTTAATTTATCTTTAAAATAGATATTTTTTGTTATTTGTTTTGAGTGGAATTTAAAAATTCTATTGAAAGCAAAATCAATTGCTTTTTTTACTTTAGGATCAAGTTTTTTAATAATTTTTGAAATTTTTTTTTTACTTATTTTTATTTCTTTATTATTGCCAAATTTTTTTTCATATTTTAATAAAGCACTGTATTTTTTTTTTTTAATATCATTTAAAATTTTTAAAACTACATTAGTATTAATTTTTTTGTATGTCCTTCTTTTTTCGAGAAATGAGACTAAATTGGATTTGTAATTTTTATTTTTGCAATCTAATACTTTAATCATTTTTTAACTCATTTTGATCTTCTAAAGTTACTTCCAATATTTCAGTTGAGAGTGTTATAAACGCATTATCTTTAAATAAAAGTGTTATATCATAGCTATTTTCTTTTTTAAAAAAATCAATTGCCAATAATTCAAGAACTTTACCTTTATTATTTTGATCTATATTTTTAGATTTTACACTATCTACAAATTCAAACTTACAAATGCTATTTATCTTCATTTTCTTATTATTTTTCTCATGGCTAGTTCTTTCAAGTAAAATCAAAAAAATTTTATTTTTTTTTAAAAATTTAATTTCATCAATCTTAACTTTAGATTCAAAACAATATGCTGATATTAATTGAAGACCCTGAACATCTTTAGCAATAATTTTTGCAAGATATTTTTTTTTCATTTAAGAAATTCTTCTTATTTTTGCACCAATTTTTCTTAATTTTTTTTCAATTTTCTCATATCCTCTATCAAGATGATAAATTCTACTTATTATTGATTTTTCTTTTGCTGTTAATGCAGCAATTATCAGTGAAACAGAGGCTCGTAGATCGGTTGCCATTAGTTCTGCTCCTCTAAATTTTGTATTTCCGTTAATTATAGCTTTATTTTTTTTTATTATTATTTTTGCTCCCATTCTATTTAATTCACTAACATGCATAAATCTGTTTTCGAATATTTTTTCTTGAATTACTGAATATTTTTCTGCTTTACACAAAAGCACCATTAACTGAGCTTGTAAATCTGAAGGAAAACCTGGATAAGGAGCAGTCTTTATGTTTATTCCTTTAATTTTTTTGCTTCCTGAAATTATAATTTGATCTTTAGATAAAATTATTTTTGCACCAATTTTTTTTAAAATATCTATTTCTGTTTTAATTATTTTAGGATTAATTCCTTGGATTTTTAAAACACCTTCTGACATTGCGCCTAATATCAGATATGTTCCAGCTTCAATTCTATCTGACATAACTTTATAATAAACATCATTAAACTTATTAACTCCATAAATTCTAACTGTTCTTTTGCCTATCCATCTAATTTTACCACCCATTGCATTTATAAAATTAACTAAATCTTTAATTTCAGGTTCAATTGCACAATTTGTCAAAATACTAGTTCCTTCAGCCATACTGCAAGCAATAATTAGGTTTTCAGTTGCACCAACAGAAATTTTGGGAAATTTTATTTTCGTTCCTTTTAGTTTTTTTTTTACAAAAGCGTGTACATAGCCATCTACTATCTTATATTTTACTCCTAACTTGGCTAATGATTTTAAATGTATATCAACCGGTCTTGTTCCTATACTACATCCACCGGGCAAAGAAACTTTAGCTTTTCCAAATCTGGCCAACATTGGCCCTAGGACCAGTATTCCTGCTCGCATTGTTTTAACCAAATTGTAGGGTGCATAAGTTTTTATTTTTTTATTTTTTTCAATTAATATTGATTTTCTTTTTTTTGATAATTTAAAAGTTAAACCTATTGATTTTAAAAGCTTTATCATTGTTTCGATATCCTTTACATTTGGTAAATTTGATAAATATATTTTTTTGTCTGATAAAATAGTTGATGCCAAAATTGGCAAGGAAGCATTTTTGGATCCTGAAATTCTAATTTGGCCTTTGAGCTTATTTGCTCCAAAGACTTCTAGTCTATCCATTATTAAACTTTTGGTAAAGTTACTCCTTTTTGTCCCATATACTTACCGTTTCTATCTGCATAGGTAATCTCAGGCACTTCATTGCCTTTAAGAAAAATAAATTGTGAAACTCCTTCATTTGCATATATTTTAGCTGGTAACGGTGTCGTATTTGAAAACTCTAGAGTAACATGTCCTTCCCAACCTGGCTCTAAAGGAGTAACATTAACTATTATTCCACATCTTGCATAGGTAGATTTTCCAAGGCAAATCACCAAAACATCTTTGGGAATTTTAAAATATTCAACAGTACTAGCAAGAACAAAGGAATTTGGAGGAATAATACATTCTGGAGATTTTTTAGAAACAAAACTTGTTGATTTAAAATTTTTTGGATCAACTATTTCAGAGTTTACATTTGTAAAAACTTTAAATTCATCAGACACTCTTGCATCGTATCCATAAGACGAAACTCCAAAAGAAATTTTATCTGCTCTCACCTGTTTTTCTTCAAAAGGTGAAATCATGGAATAATCTTTCACCATTTTTTTTATCCATTTATCAGATTGTACTGTCATTTATTTTTCTTTTTATTTTTTTTTCTAAAAATTTTTCTTTTTATTAAATTCTTTCTTAATGCAATTTCTAACTTGCTAAATTTTTCTTTTTTAGTCATTTACTTCTTATTTGGATTTGTAAGATGATCTAAGGTAATTACTTGATCTAAAGGAATGGTATTGTCTTTCTTCTTTTCAATACCTAATTTCGCCTGTTTTTTTGCCCTTCTATCAGCAAGCTTTTTCTCTCTTTTAGCTTGCTTCTCCATAGCTTTTGCTCCGCGAGTGGATTTATAATCGTAATGAATGCCCAAAACATACCTCCAAAAAATAGATATAACCTATTTTTAAAAAAAATTAAGGCAATAATTTGAAAAATTTTATTTTATACACTAATGTTAAGATCAAATTTGCCCCTATAGTTAAATGGTATAACGTGACCATGGTAAGGTTAAATTTCAAGTTCGATTCTTGATGGGGGCACCAATTATTTTTGGAATTTTTTTAAAAATAAAAAAATTAAATTTTTTAAAGTTCTAAAAATTTCAACTTTTGGAATTTTTGAGACACCTTTGTTTCTATCTTTAAAAATAATTGGAATTTCTTTTATCTGAAATCCTTTATTTGCAATTTCGAATACTGTTCCCATAAAAAAACTATAACCTTTATTTTTTACTAAGTTTAAATTGAATCCAGAAAGCAAATTTAAATTAAAACCTCTGTAAGAGTTGGTATATTCATGAGAATTTATTTTTAGTAAAAATTTAATTATTTTATTTCCATATTTGCTAAAAATTAATCTTCTACCTTTCATTAAGCATTTTCCCCCTTCAACATATCTTGAACCAATTACAAATGGGAATTTTTCTAAATTAAATATGAAATTTTTTATTTCTTTTGGATCATGAGATAAATCAGCATCCATAGTAATTAAATAATCATAATTATTTTTAATAGCATAATCATAAGCATACTTATGTGCCGTATCTAATCCCAGTTTTGATTTTCTATTAAATAAATAAATATTTTCGTATTTTTTTTGTAATTGCTGGATTTTTTCAAAGGTTTTATCAGGAGAATTATCATCAATTATAAGAATATCTACACTCGAATAACTATTTTTAATTAAGTTAATTAATATTTCAATATTTGCAACTTCGTTATAAGTTGCAGTAAAAATCAATATTTTTTTATTATTAGTCATTATATAAATATATATATGAATAAATCTGTTGCAATAATTGTGGGTGGAACAGGACAATTTGGGGTAATTCTTTCAAAAAAACTTGTAAAAAAAAATTATAAAGTAATTATTACAACTCGATCTTTGGCTAAAGCTAAATTAATATTTAAAACAAATAAAAGCTTATTATTAAAAAAATTAGACGTACTTAAAAAAGATAAAATAAAATCCTTGTTATTAGAATTTGATCCGAAAATAATATTTTATTTTGCAGGAGAGAGTTCACCAAAAAAATCTTTTATAAAAAAAAAACAAACTTATTTAAGTAATTTTGTAGGATGTAAAAACTTCCTTGAAGTAATTTTTAAAAATAAAATTAAAAGTAAATTTTTAAATGCCACATCATGCGAAATATATGCTAATACAAAAAAAAAAATTAATTTAGATGCAAAAAAAAATCCTATTAGTCCTTATGGAATTTCTAAACTAAAATCATACAATATAACAAGAAAATATAGATCCGAATATAATCTATCAAGTTACAATGCAGTTATATTTAATACTGAATCAACATTAAGAAAAAAATACTATTTAATACCAAAAATTTGTTTAGCAGCAATTAAAGCTAAAAAATTTGGTAAAAAAACTAAATTTGGAAATCTTGAAATAGCTAGAGAATGGAATTGGTGTGATGAACAGTGTGAATATTTATTAAAATTTTTAGAAAAAAAACCTCAAGATTTTATCTTATCAAATGGAAAGTTATTTACAGCAACTCAAATGATAAAATTTGCTTTTAATTACTTTAAAATTAATTATGAAAACTATACTACAATAGATAGAAAATTTTTTAGAAAATGTGATTTTAATTTAAGAAAATCTAATTTTAAAAAATGTCTAGCAAGAAATAATATTAAAGGAAAACATTTAATTTATGGAAAAAAAATAATATATAAACTTATAAAACATTATCTAAATGAAAATAAATTATAATAGATGCTTCTTAATCTACTTAACAACATTATTTTTATTTTCTGTTTTTTTCTTATATCATAAACATTATGTAGCAAATGACTCTACTATTTCAGAATGGTTAATAAATTATACGGGTGGATTTACTAAAAGAGGACTTATTGGGCAAATATGTATTTGGTTTGCAGAAAATTTAAACTCAAATTTAAGATTTGTTATATTTATTTTTCAATCAATTATTTTATTTGTTTATTTTAGTTTATTATTTATATTTATTAACAATTTTAAAGATAATAAAATATTTTTATTATCAATATTTGTACCTATTTTTATTTTATATCCAGTTGCTGAAATTGAAGTTTTAGCAAGAAAAGAGTTATTTGTTTTTTCTTTTTTTTTAATTTATCTATTAATAAAAACTATAGCAATTAAATCAGTATTTATTTTTTTATTTCTTCCTGTAACTATATTAATATGGGAACCAGTAGTTTTTTTCTTACCCTTCTTGATCGCTTTAGAAATAATTAATAATAAATATAAAAGTTTTAAAGAATTATTTTTTAAAAAATTATATATATTTATCCCAACAATTTTAATTGTAATTTTGATTATTTTAAATCCAATATCTCCTGAAAATCATGAAATAATGAAAAATTATCTAAAAATAAATTTTAATGAAGATTGTTACATGTCATGCGCATTGTTGAAAAGTAAATCTACTATTTATCAGCAATTCAACCCATTAAATGCTTACAATTTTGAAGTTGTTATTAGATATATTTTAATAATGATTATTGGATTTGGTCCCTTATTATTTTTAACTCATTTCAGTAAATTAAAAATAAAAAATTTATTTTTTTTTAATCATTTTAACAATCTATTAGCTCCAATAATAATATTAGTTTCGCCAGTTATACTTTTGTTTGCAATGGGATATGATTGGGGTAGATGGGTAAATATAAGCTATACATTCTCATTTCTATTTTATTATTATCTTTATAAAAATAATTTAATCACAATTAAAATTATTTACCCAATTTTTTTAAAAAGAATTATTAATAAAAAAAAATTATTTATTTTTATATTTATTATTTTTTGTTTTGGATGGAATCCAAAAACAACTATAACTGGAGATGTTGCTTCATTTCCTGGATACAGAATCCCAGTTAAAATAATTAACAAAATATTATTTGATCATTATTGATCACTAAAAAAAAATTTTTTCAATATTATTGCTAATATGAGCAAAACAATAAAGGCTAATATTGGAACAAAAATTTCAGTAGATGTTAACAATTCTTTAAAAGTAGGTGCTTTTAAATTTTGATCTATTATTTTTTCTAATCCATCGCCTAAAGAAGACCATATAAATATTTGAGGAACTAAACCAAATAATGAACCCAAAAAATAATTTTTTACTTTAACATTAAATAAAACTGGTAAAATATTTTGAATTTGAAAAGGAATGCCTCCAATAAAACGATACAAAGTAAAATAAGTAAATTCATTTTTTTTAAATTTTTTATTTATCCAATCAAATTTTTTACCAAATTTTTCTTCAATTAAATCTTTTAAAAAATAATTTACAAATAAATATAAAAGTGTTGCCCCTAATGAAAAACTTATTGCGGTTAATATAGTTCCTATCCATTTTCCAAACATAAAGCCTGCAAGTAAGATTATTGGACTTGCAAATCCTAAAAGAAAAATCCAAATAATAGTAAATACAATAAATAAAATCGTAGTTAAAAAATAACTGTTATCTACAAAATTTATCAAATAGTTTCTATTATTTTTTATAAAATCATAACTTGTAATTTCGCTTAAGGAAAATTTGCTAAATAAAACCCATAAAAAAAATGTTAAAATTACTAAATATATCAACCCTAGGTATATTTTAATTTTTTTATCTTTTTTCATATATTAAGATTTAAAATTAACTGTACTTTATTATACTTATTTCTTATAACTACCGAAATTTTAATTACAATATATTAACTTATTATGAAAAGAACGTACCAACCAAGTAGACTAGTTAGAAAAAGGCGGCATGGTTTTAGATCCAAAATGAGAACCAAGGGAGGAAGGAAACTTTTAGCTAGAAGAAGAAAAAAAGGAAGAAAAAAACTTACTGTTTAATGAAAAATAGAATATTAAGTCTATCAAAAAATGATGATTTTAAATCTATTTTAACTGGAAAGAAAATAACAAACAAATACTTAACAATTTTTTTTAAAAAAATACCAAGCAAAAATATTAAAAAATTAAATTTAAGTATAATAACAAAAAAGAAAATTGGAAATGCTGTTTTAAGAAATAAAATTAAAAGAAGGCTTAAAAATATTATGAATGATTTATCTGATAAGTTAAATTTACATTATTCATATTTATTAATTGCAAAAAAAACAGTTCTTATTGATAAATTTCAAACAATAAAAAAAACTGTGTTTAGTGATTTTGAAAGTATAAAATAATGAAAACTTTATCTTACTTGCTAATTAAAATTATAAAAATATATCAATTATTAATATCGCCCTATTTGGGAAACAATTGTAGATATTTGCCTACATGCTCAGAATATTTTGTTGATAGTTTAAAAGAATTCGGTTTTTTTCAGGGATCTATTAATGGAATTAAAAGAATACTTTCTTGTCATCCAATAAAATTTTTAGGCGGTGGACAAGGTTTTGATCCAGTAAAAAAAAAGGTTAAAGAATAGTGGAACCAAAAAATATAATAGCAGCAATTTCTCTTAGTGCAGCTGTAATAATTTTGTATGGACTTTTTTTTGCACCAGATCCTCAAGAAATAAAAAAAATTCAAGAAGAAAAAAAAGAAATAGTGCAAAATTCAGAAGCACCAAAACTTGACCAAAATCAAGAATATTCTGAAATTACAAGAGAAGAAGCGATTAAAGATAGTAAAAGAGTTGCTTTTGAAAATAATAATATTAAGGGTTCTTTATCATTAAAAGGTGGAATTGTTGATGATTTAATATTTAAAAAATATACTAAAAGTTTAAATGGCAATGATAACATAGTTTTACTAAACCCTAAAAAATCAAAAAATGGTTACTACGTTGAAACAGGTTGGGCAACAAATAACAAAAATATTGATGTTCCAAATTCAGAAACAAATTGGAAACTCATAGGAAGCAATAAACTCACACCTAATAGTCCAATAAAACTTTTTTGGATTAATGATCAAGGAATAAAATTTGAAAAGAATATAAATATTGATGATAAATTTTTATTTACTGTTGAACAAAAAATTATAAACAACTCAGAAAAAACCTATAATTTTTATCCATATGGTCAAATAATAAGAAACTCTGCGCCAGAAGTTACTAATTTTTATATACTTCATGAAGGATTACTTGGTGTATTTAATGATCAATTAGTTGAGAAAGATTACGAAGATATTGAAGAAAAAAAATTTTCAGTGAATGCAGAATCCGGTTGGCTTGGTATTACTGATAAATACTGGATTACAAGTCTGATTCCAGAAAAAAACAAAAATTTCAGAAGTGACTTTGACTTTAAAAACAAATTTAAAGCAAATTTTATAGAAACTCAATCTACAGAGGTTGGTGCTAATGAAACTAAATCTAATGAAATAAAAATAATTATTGCTGCTAAAGAAGTTCAAATAATAGATGGATATGCTGAAAATTTAAACATAAGTAAATATGATCTGGCAATAGATTGGGGTTGGTTTTATTTTATAGTTAAACCATTATTTTTTGCTATTGATTATTTTTTTAAAATTAGTGGAAATTTTGGAATTGCAATAATAGCTATCACATTTTGTATCAGAATAGCTTTTTTTCCTTTAGCCAATTATTCATTTAGATCTATGGCAAAGATGAAAGCTCTCCAGCCAGAAATGGCAAGATTAAAATCTTTATATGGTGATAAAGATAAAGTGAAACTGCAACAAGAAATGATGGCCTTATATAAAAAAGAAAAAGTAAATCCTGTTTCTGGGTGTTTGCCAATTTTAATTCAAATACCTTTCTTTTTTGCTATCTACAAAATGTTATTTGTAACAATCGAAATGAGACATCAACCGTTTTTTGGCTGGATAAAAGATTTATCAGAAAGAGACCCTACATCTTTATTTAATTTATTTGGACTAATTCCTTGGGATCCACCTTCCTTTTTAATTATAGGTGCTTGGCCATGTTTAATGGGACTAACAATGTACCTACAACAAAAATTAAACCCTGCACCACCCGATCCAATTCAAGCAAAAATATTTATGTTTTTTCCGCTATTCTTAACAGTCATACTTGCACCATTTCCTTCAGGTTTGGTAATTTACTGGACAGTTAATAACATTTTAACAATGGCACAACAGGTTGTCATAATGAAAAGAACTACTATCAAGACAAAATAAGATTATCTAATGGAACTAAAAAAAATACTTCCACATGATGGTCCTGCTATTAATGAGGTCGAAAAGTATATTAATAAATACACTGACGAATTAATAGTGATTAAATGCGGAGGAAGTGTTTTGTTAGATAAAAATTTATTTAATCAATTTATTAACGATATATCCGTAATCAATAAGCTTGGTTTAAATTCCATAGTTATCCACGGTGGTGGAAAAAAAATAAAAAAAAAATTAGAAGGGCTAAATATTGAAAGTAAGTTTATTGATGGTTTACGAATTACCGATTCCAAAACAATAAAAATAGTTGAAGAAGCTTTAACAGAAATAAATTCTGAAATAATTGAAAAATTAAAATTCTGTAATTGCAAAGCTCAACCAATAACAACAAAAAAAAATAATACCATTACAGTAATTCCTGAGAAAAAAGAATTAGGATTTGTAGGTAGTCCAAAAAAAATAAAGAAAGAAATTATTTTACAGATTGTCGAAAAAAAAGAAGTGCCTATAATTATTCCTATGGGCAACGACGAAAATCAAATACCATACAATATAAATGCAGATATAGCTGCTGGGGCAGTCGCAAAAGTCTTAAATTCAAGAAGATTACTTTTAATGACTGATGTCGAGGGAGTTTTGGACAAAAATAAAAAAATAATTACAGAAATTAATTCAGATAAAGCTAATGAAATGTTGATAGATGGTACTATAACTGGTGGAATGATACCTAAGATAAAAACTTGTCTAGATGCTGTAAATAATGGTGTTACTGGTGTTGTAATTGTTGATGGAAGAAAACCTCATTCAATTTTATTTGAATTATTTTCTGACAAAGGTGCTGGTACATTAATAAGAAAATGAAAGAATTAAAAAATATCAAATATTTTATATTTGACTTGGATGGTACTTGCTATCTTCAGCTTGAAGAAGTTTTTGGTCAAGTTAGTAAAAAAATGGGTGAATTCATTTCAAAAAAACTAAACGTTAATTTAAAAAAAGCGAAGAAAATTCAAAGAGAATACTTTCATAAATACAATACAACACTTAATGGTTTAATTTTAAAGCATAAAGTAGAACCACATGAATTTCTCAAGTATGTTCATGATATTGACATAAGTTTTTTACAAAAAGATAAAACCTTAAGGGAAGAATTAATAAAACTAAAAGCAAAAAAATATATTTTTACTAATGGTTCTCATGATCATGTTTTAAATGTAACAAAACATCTTGGAATAGAAGATCTTTTTGATGGCGTGTGGGACATAGTAGACTCTAATTTTAAACCAAAACCATTGATTGAACCTTATAATATGTTAATTAAAAAATTTGATATAAATCCAGACTTAGCAATATTTATAGATGATATAGCTCAAAATTTAGAACCGGCAAAAAAAATCGGTATGAAAACAGCTTGGTTAATTAATAATGAATATTGGGGAAAAAAAGATGCTAACAAATCATATATTGATTACAGGATTCAAAGCTTGCCTTCTTTCCTTCAAGAAATTAATGTATTAAAAGCAGCTTAGAAAAATGAAAAATCTTGAAAATATAATTAATGATGCTTGGGAAAAAAAAGACCAGGTTAGTAAAAATTCTGACAAATCCCTTATTGATACAATAAATCAAATAATTGAAGATCTGGATAAAGGAAAAGTAAGAGTTGCTGAAAAAATTAATGGAGAATGGATTACTCACCAACATATTAAGAAGGCTATTATGCTAAGTTTTAGAATACATGGAATGGAGACTTTGCAGGGCCCTTATAGTTCATGGCATGATAAAGCTCATCTACTAAAAGGAAAAACTTCAGGTTGGACCAAAGAAGAGTTTGAAAAGGCTGGATTTAGAATGGTTCCCAATTCTCCTGTAAGAAAAGGATCTTACATTGGAAAAAATGTTGTTTTAATGCCATGTTTTGTAAACATAGGTGCATACATTGATGAAGGAACTATGATGGATACTTTTAGCCGGGCTGGAAGTTCATGCCAGATTGGAAAAAATTGTCATATTTCAGCAGGTTCTGGAGTGGGTGGAGTCTTAGAGCCAGCACAAGCTCTACCAACAATTATTGAGGATAATGTTTTTTTAGGTGCAATGTCTGAAGTAGTTGAAGGAGTTATTGTTGGTGAAGGATCAGTTCTAAGTATGGGTATGTATATCGGTCAATCAACAAAAATAGTGGATAGAAAAACTGGAGAAATTATATATGGAAAAATACCACCTTATTCCGTTGTTGTACCTGGTTCATTACCGGATAAAAAAAATCCTAACGCGCCTTCATTAAACTGTGCCGTTATAATTAAACAAGTAGATGAAAGAACAAGATCTAAAACTTCAATAAATGATCTTTTGAGAGATTAAAATGAAAACTTATAATGAATTACAATTAGCTAAAGAGCTAATGAGATTTCAAAGTGTTACTCCGGTAGATGCTGGTGTAATGAAATTTTTATCAAAAAAACTTTCAGGTTTAGGATTTAAATGTAAAATTTTAGAATTTAAATCAAAAAATACCAAATCTGTTAAAAATTTATATGCAAAATTAGGTAAATCCAGACCTAATTTTTGCTACGCAGGTCATACGGATGTTGTTCCACCTGGAAATTTAAGTGACTGGACTGTAAATCCATTTAAACCAGAGATAAAAGGAAAATATCTTATTGGAAGAGGTGCCAATGATATGAAGGCATCTATTGCGTGCTTTATTGCTGCTGTAAGTAGATTTAAAAAAAAATTTGATGGGTCAATCAGTTTATTAATTACAGGGGATGAAGAAGGAATGGCAGTAAATGGAACAAAAAAAGTTGTTGAATATTTAAAAAAGAAAAAAGAAAAAATTGATTTTTGTTTGGTTGGCGAACCTACTTGTGTAAAAAATCTAGGAGACATGATAAAAAATGGTAGAAGAGGAAGCATTACGGGACATCTTAAAATAAGTGGAGTTCAAGGACATGTGGCCTACCCAAATCGAGCAAATAATCCTTCTCCGATTATGACAAAAATATTAAATCAAATTACGAATATGAAGCTCGACAGAGGTTCAAAAAATTTCCAAGCATCAAATTTAGAAATAGTTAGAATAAACATTGATAATAATGCTGATAATGTCATTCCATCAAATGTAACAGCAACTTTTAATATTAGATTCAGTGACAAACACTCATCAGGCTCTTTAAAAAAAAAACTAAATAATGTTTTTAAAAAAATTTGTAAAAAAAGTAAGTGCAGTTATAAAATATCTTATTATGTACAAGGAGAGTCTTTTTTGACAAAATCAAATAAAACAACAAAAATGATTCAAAATACAATTCAAAAAATAACCAAAATAAAAACAAAAATATCAACAACTGGAGGAACTTCAGATGCTAGATTTATCAGAAAAATATCCCCATGCATTGAATTTGGTCTTGTCGGAGCTAGAAAAAAAGGTGGAATGCATAAAGTAGACGAGTCTGTGTCTCTTTATGATCTAAAAAAATTAACTATTATTTACCAAAAAGTTTTAGAAAATTATTTTAAGTGAAAACAGCAATTATAACAACAGACACTTATTTAAATCACAATACAGGACAAGGACACCCAGAGAGTGCTGATAGAGTTTCTGTTGTAATAGAGAATTTAAAAAAAAAGTATAAAAATTTTGTTTGGAAAAAACCAAAAAAATTTGATTCTAAGTATTTGAAAATCACTCATAATCCAAATTATGTAAATGAGGTTGAAAAATCATTTCCAAAAAAAGGATTATTTTTTTTAGATGGAGATACAATTGTATCCCCTGGTAGCAAAGAGGCTTCATCAGATGCGGTTGGTTCAATTATAAGTGCTATTGATGGTGTGCAAAATAAACAATTTAAAAATGCCTTTTGTGCAGTAAGACCGCCTGGACATCACGCAGAAAAAAATAAAGCTATGGGATTTTGTATTTATAATAATGTAGCTGTAGGAGCTAATTATTTAATTAAAAAATATAAATTTAAAAAAATAGCTATTATTGACTTTGATGTTCATCATGGCAACGGAACCCAAGATATTTTCTACGACAATGAAAAAGTTCTATACATATCAACTCACCAGTATCCTTACTACCCAGGATCGGGCAACAATAGTGAAAAAGGTAAACACAACAATGTTTTAAATATTCCTTTACCTGCTGGAACAAATTCAGAAGAATATTTAAATGCTTATGAGCATGTTCTAAAAAAATTAAAACAATTTGCGCCAGAATTTATTCTTTTTTCTGCAGGTTTTGATGCACATAAAGATGATCCATTAGCTCAACTACAATTAAAAACTGAAGACTTTTACGATCTAACAAAAAGAACTCTTGAAATTGTAAAATCAACTTGTAAAGGAAACGTTGTTTCAATTCTAGAAGGTGGATATGACTTAAATGCTTTAAAGGAAAGCACTGAAATGCACATCAATGCCCTTTTGGAAGATAATGATTAATGATATATTTAAAATGATATGAGCATAGTAACTGATATATTTTTACCTTTAGCTTTGGCTTTTATTATGTTTGCTCTTGGTTTGGGACTTACCGGTGCAGATTTTTTAAGAGTTATTAAACAACCGAAAGATTTTTTTGTTGGTGCTATTAGTCAAATTATCTTACTTCCAATAATCGCATTTATTTTAGTTTCGATTTGGCCTATATCACCAGAGCTAGCTATAGGAGTAATGATAATTGCTGCTGCGCCTGGTGGGGTAACTTCAAACATACTAACTTCATTTGCCAAAGGCGATGTTGCTCTCTCAGTATCACTTACTGCAATTATTAGTTTGCTGTGTGTTATAACAGTTCCTTTTATTATTGTTACTTCATTAAACCTATTAAATTTAGATAATATAACTCATAATATTTCTCTAACTAGTATGGCAATCAGCATGTTTTTAATTGTTACAGTACCTGTAATTATTGGAATGGTATTCAGAAAATTTGCATCAAACATAGCACTAAAATTTGAACCAATTGCTAAAAAAATTTCTATGATTTTGTTTGTAATTGTCTTACTCGGAGCTATTTTAGCAGAAAAAAATAATATTGTTTCTTATTTTGCTGATGCTGGACTAATAACATTGGCATTAAATGTTGTGATGATGATTGTTGCTTTTTACGTTGCGCATTTACTAGGTACGGGTAGCCCTCAAAAAAAATGTATTGCTATAGAATGTGGTTTACAAAATGGAACTCTAGCAATTTTCGTAGGTACAACATTATTTGGAGGTGGAACATATGTTATACCTGCTGCGACTTATAGCTTAATAATGTTTGCAACTTCTTTAATTTTTGTGTTTTTTTTAAGAAAAACTAATAATTAACTTTTAATAAATAAAGACCATGAGCCGGTGCTGGGGGCGCACAAAGTTTTCTTTTTTTTGATTTTAATACGTTCTCAAATTTTTTTAAGCTCCACTTTTTTTGTCCTACATACACTAGACAACCAACCATAGATCTCACTTGATTTCTTAGAAAAGACTTAGATTTAAAATGAAATATAATTTTTTTATCTCTTTTTTTTATAATAATTTTTTTCAATGTTTTTACAGAGGTAATTGAATAACAATTAGAAGCCTGAAAAGTTTTAAAATCTTTTTTACCTGAAAGTTTCTGAGAAGCTTTTTTAATTAATTTCAGATCCAACTTTTTTCTAATATACCAAACCTTATTTTTATCTATTGAAGGAGAGGCAAATCTATTAAGAACAACATATTCATAAATTCTTTCTCTAGCAGAATATCGTGCATGAAAACTTAATTTTTTTTTTTTAATTTCTATTATAGATATTAGATTTTTATTTAAAAAAAAGTTCAAAGAATTAATGAGTTTTCCAGTATTATTAATTATTTTTTTTGAATCAAAATGAGCTGTTTGACCCCATGCATGAACTCCGGCGTCAGTTCTGCCAGAACCAATTATTTTTATTTTTTCTTTTAAAATTTTTGAAATAGTAGATTGAACTAATTGTTGAACAGTATTGTTTTTTTTTTGTATCTGAAATCCATGTAAATCAGTTCCATCATATTCAATAATAATCTTGTACCTATACATCTTTGAGATTTGTTCCTTTTTTCATTTGGGTTCCAAGAATAAATTCTTTAATTTTTTGAACTTTTTTTCCTTCTTTTTGTATTTCCAAAACTTTTATGGAACCCACTCCACAACCAATTTCAAAATTATCATTTAAAATTAAACCTTCCTTCCCATTTAAATTTGAAAATTCGGCCTTTAAAATTTTATACCTCTCACCTTTAAATAAAAAAAAAGCACCTGGAAATGGATACAAACCATTAATTTTTCCAATAACTTTTTTTGCACTGTCGTCCCAAGAAATCTTTCCTTCTGATTTATCAATTTTATTAGCATAGGTAGCTTTAACATGATCTTGCTCTTTAAAAACAGCGTTTCCTTCAAAAATATCATCGATATTTTCTAAAATTTTCTCAGCTGCTAATAAAGAAAGTCTTTCTGATAAACTTTCCATATTTTCATTTTCTAAAATATCTAATTTATAAGAATTACATACTGGTCCGGTGTCAAGTTTTTCTGTAATCTTCATAATACTTATACCAATCTGTTTATCTAAATTCATTATAGATCTTGAAATAGGAGCAGCTCCTCGCCAATAAGGAAGTAATGATGCATGAACATTAATAAAACCATTTTTTGTAAGTTCTAACATTTCTTTTGGAATTAAGTTCCCGTAAGCTACCACTATTGCCAAATCTGCATTTAAATTTTTAAAATAATCGTATTCTTCTTTATTATTTTTTAGTGATACTGGCCTTCTACATTCAATGTTCAATGTTTCTGATAAACTATGTACTGGCGTTCGATTTATTCCCATTCCTCTTTTTGATTTTTTTTCTGGCTGGGTAAAAACCACAGAAATTGGATATCCATTTTGATATAATGATTTAAGAATAGGCACTGCAAATAAGGGCGTACCCATAAAAACAATTTTTCTACTCATTGTCTAAACGACTATTCTATCTATTTTTTTTTGTTTAGATAATTTTTTAATGATCATTGATTTCTTAAGTTTAGAAAGATAATCAATAAACAATATACCTTCTAAATGATCCATTTCATGTTGAATGCAAGTTGCCAATAATCCTTCTGCTTTTATCTTTTTTTTATTTCCATAATAGTCTAAATACTCAACTTCACATGTACTTGGTCTATCAATTTCAGCAAATTGATTAGGAACAGACAAACATCCTTCTTCGTAAGTTGAAAAGTTTAAATTCTTTTTTTGAATAACAGGGTTAACAAAAAACATCGGTTCTTTGTTATTTTCTTCTTTAGAAATATCCATTACAATTATTCTTAACGGAACTCCTATTTGAATTGCGGCAAGTCCAATACCTCTTGCGTGATACATTGTTTCAAGCATATCATCCATGAGTTTTTGTTGGTCTTTTTCTACTTTTTCTAATGGTTTGGATATTTGCCTTAATATTGGATTTGGTTCAGTAAGTATTGTTCTAATAGCCATAGATAGATTTTAATACAATTTTTAAACTTTTAAAGGAAGAACTTTTAATAATATTCTATTTCTTAAGTTATCCATATCAATTAAATTTAATGTATTAACTATAAAATTTAAAGTTTCTGTTCCTAAATCTTCTAAATCATCTTCGCCTATAATTTCTACAAGACGCAATAATACCATTCCAGTTTCATAATTTTTTATAAAAAGCTGAATATCATAAGGTATATCTGAATTTGGTTTGTACAAACTATCATATTTATCTAATATCTCTATACCATCTGATTTTAATGACTCTAACAACATCATATCTTTAGTCGTAAAAACATATTTTTTATTTTTTTTTATTTTTTTTAAATAATCATTTAATTCTTTTTCAACTTTGGTTTTTTCAGACTTTCCTAAAAAATAATTAATTAACTTTGACTGATGTACAATCTTATTGTTATATTTTATGTTTTTCTTTTTATTTTTTACCGTAATTAAATTATTTTCATAAAAGGTTGAAAAGTTAGATGGTACTTCTTCATATTGAATTTTATTTAATATTTTAGATAATTCTTCAGTAAAAATATTTTCCAAACCATCATTAATAAAGGACTTTTTTAATTTAGAACATAAATCTAATTTATCTTCTATATCAGTGGTTAGAAGTAATCTTTGATAAAGCAAGGCTCTTCCTTGAAACGTTGGTAAAAGTTTATATGTATCCTCAACATTTAAAAGTTGATTTATATTAAATTGGAATCTTTTATATAATTCAAATAATTCTCTTTCTTTATAATTTTTGTCATTAGTAGCTTTTTCAATAAACTTGATTTTTTCTACATCTTCTAAATCTATAAGATCAATTTTTTCTAATAAATTAGATGAAGACAAATATTTCCAAATATTTTTTGGTGTTTTTTCATTTGGTATATATGAAAAATTAGGATTAGTTCTATGCGATAAATGAAAATCTAAAATATTTTTTTCCGATACTTCATTAGCATTATTAGAAACATAACCCATTAATAAATTAAATTTTTTCTCAAAAAAAATATCTTTGAATCCAAGTTCTTTTTTTAAATCAAATAAAAGCTGTGCCTCTTCTCTTTTTTCTTGATTTATTAAACAATAAATTTTAAATTTTGATAAATAATCATCTTTAAATAATAAATCTATATCTTCAAATATAGAGCATGCACTTTTCAAATCTGAAACCGACAAATATTCATTGAGAAAAAATTTTAAAAGTAAATCATTGTTTGGAATTCCTTTATTATTTATTAAATATTTTTTAATTAAATCTAAATCTTGAATTTTTATTAAATAGTCAGTTTTAAATTTTGAAAATTCTTCAATAGTAATTTTATTTTTTGGAAAATAAGAATTTGTAAGAAGGGCTATATCCAAAATTTCGTTTGCATCAGAAGATAAATCCATTGAATTAATTTTATTAAATAAAGATTTAATTCTTTCTCCATTTGAATTTGACCACATATCAATTTTTAATCCATTTTTTTCTGGATCATAAAGACCTGAAACTATAATAATATTACTTTGCAAATATTCATCTTTTAAAATTTCAAACTCATTATTTAATTTTTGTTTTATTTTAAATATAGATTCCGTCTCGCCTTCTAAATTTTCAGTTTTAATTTTTATATCACTATTTGATTTGTTTTTTTTTTCTAGATTCCAAATGTCAACGGGTTGTTCCTGGGCATTTACAAAACTTAACAAAAAAATTGTTGAAACAAAAAAAATAGATAAAAAAATTTTATTTAACAACTTTAAAATTTTCATTAGGTATTACTTTTTCAATAATTTTAATTGGAGATGGAAAATCAATTCTATCAATTAAAATGAATACAATTACCAAAAATAATAATAGTAATAATATTTTAATTGATAATTTAATTATTGTATTTATATTTCCAGCTCTTGTTTTTCTTTCAAATTGCATATACCGTTGAATAATTTCAAATTAAGACATATTTGTGTTTTTTCAATAAAGAACATATGAAATCAAAAAAAAATCTTGTTTTATTAGGCATGATGGGTTCAGGAAAATCAACAATTGGACAACTTTTGTCCAAAAAACTAGATTTAGAATTTCATGATATTGACAAGCATATAGAAAAAAAAGAAGGACGTAAAATATCGGAAATTTTTAAAATAGAAGGAGAAATTTTTTTCAGAAAAATTGAAGAAAAAATTACTATTAAAGTACTAAAATTAAACAATAAAATTATATCTTTGGGTGGTGGTGCTTTTCTAAATGAGAATATTAGAAAAGAAGTTTTATCGAACAATATATCGTTTTGGTTAAATTGGAAAAGCTCTACATTAATAAGACGTATTAAAAGAAATAAAAAAAGACCCATCGCATATAATTCCAATGAAAATGAAATAAAAAAATTAATTTCTGAAAGATTAAAAATATATTCTATGGCAGACTTCAAAATAAATTGTGAAAAATTTAACAAAAATGAGATAGTAAATAAGATTATAAATATTTATGAAAAAAATTAAATTAATTGTAAAAACAAATTCTAAAAAATATCCATTAATTATTGGATCAAATATTTTAAAAAATTCATCAAAAATTATTAGATCAAACAAAATCAAATTTCAAAAGTGTATGATTGTTGTGGATAGAAAAATACCAAAAAAAAAATTATTAGAATTAAAAAAAAATATTTCATGCAAAAAAAAAATAATTCATTTGTTTAATCCGAATGAAAAAAATAAAAATTTAAAAAGTGTAAATATTATTTTGGATAAACTTTTTAAAGATAATTTTAATAGAAATGACTGTATAATTTCTCTTGGTGGAGGTATTACCGGTGATGTTGTTGGTTTTGCAGCAAGCACATTTAAAAGGGGTATTAAATTTATTAATTTTCCCACCACTTTGCTTGCCCAAGTGGACTCCTCTATCGGGGGAAAAACAGGAATTAACAATAAATATGGAAAAAACTTAATTGGTACTTTTTTTCAACCAGATTTAGTTGTATCCGATATAAACTTTTTAAAAACACTTCCAAAAAGAGAAATTATTTGTGGATATGCAGAAATTCTCAAGCATTCATTAATTGCCGGAAAGAAATATTTTTCTTTCCTAGATAAAAATAAATTTAAAATTTTAAAATTAAAAACTCCTTATATTGAAAAAGCAATCAAAGATAGTTGCAAAATTAAAAAACAAATTGTTGAACTTGATGAAAAGGAAAAAAATCATAGAAAATTACTAAATTTAGGTCATACTTTTGCTCATGCATATGAGGCAGAAACAAAATATTCAAAAAAACTAAATCATGGAGAAGCTGTAATTTTGGGAATTAAAAGTGCAGCAAAATTCAGCTTATCAATTAAATTATTATCAGAAAAAAAATATTTCAAAATTATATCTCATATGAATCTTTTAAATTTGCCCAACGATTTGAATTTTTTTTTCAAGAAAAAAAATATTAATTCAATATTAAATTTTATGAGATCTGATAAAAAAAACAATTCAGCTAAAATAAATTTAATTTTATTAAAAGATATAGGTAGGCCAATAAGTAATTTATTTTTTAAAAAAAATAATTTGCGTAATTTTTTTACTAAAGAATTAATTAATTAAAATTTGTATTGAATGAATATATTTTTCCAATTCATCTTTAAGAACTTTATGAATTACTTTTGATGATTCAATTTTCTTCATTTTTTTTAAATATAAAGAGTTGATTTTTATTTTTATATGAAATTTATCAGTTTGAAAATTTTGATGACCTCTGTGTAAAAAAGTTTTATCTTCAATTTCAATTTTTTCGCAATTTACATTTTGCTTAATTTTTTTTTTTACAACTTCTAATAATTGATTTATATCCATAAATTGTATTAATATAATATACTATGAAAAATATTTGTGATTGGAAAAATTGTTCTAAAATTGCCAATTATAAGGCTCCTGTAGAGAAAGATAATAGCAAGAAATATAGGTTACTTTGTTTGGAACATGTAAAAGAGTTTAATAAAAATTGGAATTATTTTTCAGGTATGAATGATGATGAAATATGTGAGTTCATAAAATCAGATGAAACATGGCACAAACCTACACAAAGTTTTAGCTCTTCCGATAATTTTTTTAAAATTCTTTGGAACAACACTCTTCATAATGAGGGAAATAAATTTAAGTTTAATGATACATTCGGGCAAAAAAATCAATTAAAATTTAATCATAACGATATAAAAGCTTTTAGTATTCTTGAGCTATCAGTCGGGTTAAAGTGGGAAAAAATACAAAAAAAATTTAAAAAACTTGTTAAAAAATTTCACCCTGATATTAATTTAGGAAATAAAAAATATGAGGATAGACTTAAAGTAATTACTCTAGCTTATACTCAATTGAAGAATACTTATAGGATTAAAAATTGACACCAAACTTAAATATAAAACCAGATATTAAAGTATCAGTTAAGCAAACTTTTGGTATTGATAGCCAAATGGAAGTAAGTGGTTTTTCAAAAAAAAATGAATTTGTACCAGAAATAGATAAAGATTATAAATTTGATAAAGATACAACATTGGCAATTTTAAGTGGTTTTAAATTTAACAAAAAAGTTATTGTTCATGGTTATCATGGTACTGGAAAAAGTACCCATATAACACAAGTAGCTGCTAGATTAAATTGGCCATGTTTAAGAATAAACCTTGATTCACATATAAGTAGAATTGATCTTATAGGAAAAGATGCAATCGTAATTAAAAATGAAAAACAAATTACAGAGTTTAAAGAAGGAATTTTACCATGGGCTTTTCAAAATCCTGTTGCATTAGTTTTTGATGAATATGATGCTGGTCGTCCAGATGTGCTTTTTGTGCTTCAAAGAATTCTTGAAAGCGATGGTTATTTTACTCTATTAGATAAAAATAAAGTTGTAAAACAAAATGAAAATTTTAGATTGTTCGCAACAGCAAATACAATAGGATTGGGAGATACAACCGGTTTATACACTGGCACTCAACAAATCAATCAGGCTCAAATGGATAGATGGAATATTGTTACTACTTTAAATTATTTAAGTTTGGAAAAAGAAATGGATATAATTCTTGCAAAAAATAAAAATTTAAACAATACAAAGGGTAAGGAAAAAGTTGTAAATATGATTAAAGTTGCATCTTTAACTAGAAAAGGATTTATTGCTGGAGACATATCAACGGTAATGAGTCCAAGAACAGTACTACATTGGGCAGAAAATTCAGAAATATTTCATGATACAGGATATGCTTTTAGAGTAACTTTTCTAAATAAATGTGACGAAATAGAAAAAAATACAATTGCTGAATATTATCAAAGATGTTTTGGTGAAGATTTGCCAGAATCATTGATTAATAATCACGGCTAATGAACAAAGAAGATAATCATAAAGAAAAATTTAAACAAGCACTTATTTCTACAGTTAAAGTAATATCGGATGATCATAGGGCTAGAACCCAATCAAAAGACAATTTAAGCTCTAAAAATTACAACTTTTTTGAACTAGATAATCTTACTAGCAAACATGATTATATCAAACTAAGAGCTGAAACAGATTCTGAAGCATTAAAAAGAAAATTTTCTAATAAAGAAATATATAAAAAAAACTTACCGAAAAATTCATCCTGTAAATTGCTTTATGATATTTCAGAAAAATTTAGATATGAATTGTTGGGTAAAAAAATGCTGAAAGGAATAGCAAAAAACTTAGATGAAAATTACAACTATCAAATAACTGTTAAACGTAAAGACCAGCTTAAAAATAAAGAAGATGTTAATATTTCAGAGGCTTTTGAGCTTTATATGTTGAAAAATTTTTTTAATATAAGTCTAAATTCTTTATCAAAAAAAATTCTAAATTTTTGGGAAAATGACTTTAAATCAAAACTTGACGAACATTTAGAATTTTTAATTAAAAATCTAGAAAATCAGGATGTATATAATTCAAAATTTTCTAAAATATTACAGGAAATGGATATTTTTGAATCGGATAATGAAAATGAAAATCAAAACCAACAAAACGACAACGAAAAAGACAATGATCCTAACAAACAACAAGATGATTCGCAAAATGAACAAGAAAAAAGACAAGAAGAACAAGATCAAAATGGAATAGATGGAGATTATGACTTTAGTGATTATAAAATGGATGAACAGCTTGTTGATACTGATTCAAATAAAGAAAGTTTAGAAAAAATAACTCAAAAAAGAAATAATAGTTTTGGAGAAAAAGAATATAAAATTTTTACTAGTGAATTTGACGAGATAGCTAAAGCGGAAAATTTAGAAAATATTGAAGAAATATCTAAGTTAAGAAAAAATTTGGATCAACAATTAATTAGCTTTCAGGACTTAATAATAAAGCTTGCAAATAAACTTCAAAGAAAACTATTAGCAAAACAGAATAGGTCTTGGGAATTTGATTTAGAAGAAGGTCTTCTAGATAGTTCAAAATTAACTAGAATTATAATTGATCCTTTTAATTCTTTATCTTTCAAAAAAGAAAAAGATTTAGATTTCAAAGATACAGTTGTTACACTTTTAATAGACAATTCTGGATCTATGAGAGGAAGACCAATTACAATAGCTGCACTCTGTGCAGATATTTTGTCAAGAACTTTGGAAAGATGTTCTGTTAAAGTAGAAATATTAGGCTTTACAACAAAAAATTGGAAAGGAGGAAAAAGCAGAGAAGAATGGAACAAAAAAAATAAACCAAAAAATCCAGGTAGACTAAACGATTTAAGACATATTATATATAAAAGTGCAGATACTCATTGGAGACAATCTAAAAAAAATTTAGGTTTAATGTTAAAAGAAGGTTTACTTAAAGAAAATATTGATGGTGAAGCAATTTCATGGGCATTTAATAGATTAAAAAAAAGAAAAGAAGAAAGAAAAGTATTAATGGTTATTTCAGATGGAGCACCTGTGGATGATTCAACTTTATCAGTTAATTCTGGTGATTTCCTAGAAAAGCACTTAAAAAAAACTGTAAAATTAATTGAAAGCAAAAGTAATATTGAAATTTTAGCTATTGGAATTGGTCATGATGTTTCTAGATATTATAAAAAAGCAATAAAAATTACTGATGTTCAGGAATTAGGCGATGTAATGATTAGTAAACTAAGTGAATTATTCGACAACAAAAAAAAACTTCATTAAATTAATGATAAATCTTTGTTTTTCCATCTAATTATCACTTGAGCACCGCCTCCTGAATGATTTGAGTTTTTAAAAATAATATTTGCATAGTTTTTTTCTAAAAGAGTTTTTCCTATAAAAGTTCCTAAGCCTAAACCATATTTAGAAATATGTTCTGGGTTAGTAGTTCTAATGTATGGTTCACCTAATTTATCTTTTTCGATAAGATCTTTAGGAAATCCCGGCCCATCATCTTTAATTACTATTTCTGTATCTCTGTTATTACTTTTTAAAAAAACTTCTATTTTATTTTTGCTATATTTGTTTGCATTACCAATAAAATTTCTTAAACCATAAATTATCTCTGCAGATTTTGATGTTTTTAAATGATTTTTGTAGTTTTCAGTATTAAATATAAATTTTTTATTACTAATTTCCTTATATGAGTTTATTATTTCATTAAGATAATCGTAAAGTTCTAGGTTTGACTCTAAAAATCCATCATTAATTTTTGGATTCATTGTCAATTTTTTTAAAATTTCTCGACATCTATTGCTTTGACTTACTAATAAATCTAAATCCTTACTAATTTTATTATTGTCACCAAGTTCTTTCTTAAGCTCGGATACAGTTAACAAAATTGTTGATAATGGTGTGCCAAGAGAATGTGCAGCAGCCGCTGCTTGTCCACCTAAAGATATTAATTCATTTTCCTTAGCCATTAATTCTTGAATTTTATCATATGCTTTTTGTCTTATTCTAGTTTCTTCACCAAATTTAACTCCAAAATAAACTAAAAATATTAATCCAGTTATAATAGATATGGGTATAGCATACATATAGTAGTCTGGGGCATGAAAGTGTAGATTACCAGGATGTGGGAGATCAAAATAAAAAAAACTTAGTAAAATTAAAATTAAGATAATTAGTAAAACTAATAAAACAGAACTATAGATATTTAAATATTGAGATGAAAATACTGCTGGAACTATTATCAAAAATATAAAAGGATTTGAAATACCCCCAGTTAAAAAAAACAAAATTCCTAACTGCAATATATCATAGCTTAAATATATTGTAGAAACTAAATTACTTAATTGATTATCTTTAATTTTAAAATGCAAATAAAGATTAGTTAATATGCTAAGTAATATTATAGATGTACAGGTAAAATAATTAAATTTGTAATTTAATATAAATTGAACAAAAAAAATTGCAATCAATTGTCCTATATAAGCAATCCACCTTAATTTAACATATGTAGATTTATTTAGAGAGTAGGGATTTGAAGCTTTTAAAAACTTCATTGTTAAATATCAAGGTTGGAAACATTTATAGCATTCTCTACAATAAAATCTTTTCTTGAAGAAACGTCACTACCCATTAGGGTAGCAATCAAATTTTTATCTTTTTTTATATCTTTTGAATATTGAACTTGTAATAAATTTCTAGTTTCTGGATTAAGTGTTGTATTCCACAATTCTTCTGGATTCATTTCGCCCAATCCTTTAAATCTTTGAATACTTAATTTTGATTTTTCTTCTTGATATCTTTTTTCAAATTCTTTTGAATTTTTTTTAATTTTTTTTAAATCTTTAGTGTTGTCTACAATATAATTCTCTAATTCTTTTTCATCTTTTATATAAATTCCTTTGGAACCCTTGTTAATTTTGAACAATGGAGGTTGGGCTAAATAAATATAACCATTTTCAATTAAATTATAAAAAGGTTTATTATTAAAGAAAGTTAATAACAAAGCTCTAATATGAGATCCATCTACGTCAGCATCAGTCATTATTATAATTTTCCCATATCTTATATCTTTTGTATCAATTTCTTCACTTTTAGGATCAAGTCCTAAAGCATTAATTAAAGTTACAATTTCATTAGATGAGATTAATTTAGAAAGTGTTTTGGTTTTTAAATCACTACCATTTAATCCATTCCTCTTAATTCCATTTGTTTCAGTATAGGTATTTAAAATTTTTCCTCTCAAAGGAAGTACAGCTTGATATTCTCTATTCCGACCTTGTTTTGCCGAACCACCGGCTGAGTCTCCTTCAACTATAAATAATTCAGTACCTTCTTGCTTAGAAATTTGACAATCTGCAAGTTTTCCAGGTAAACCAGTAAGTTCAAGAGCTCCTTTTCTTCTTACACTTTCTCTTGCCTTTCTAGCCACATCCCTAGCAAGAGCCGCCTGAACAATTTTAGAAAGTATAACTCTAGCAATTGGTGGATTTTGATCAAACCAAATTGATAATTTCTCATTAATTATTGACTCAACAATATTTCTAGCTTCCGAAGAAACTAATTTATCTTTTGTTTGTGATGAAAATTTTGGATCAGGAATTTTAATTGAGAGAACACAAGTTAAACCTTCTTTTATATCGTCACCTGAAATATTTAATTTATTTTTTTTAAGCAAGTTTTGCTCATTTGCATATTTATTAATAACTCTTGTTAAAGCACTTCTAAAACCTAAAAGGTGAGTTCCTCCATCCTTTTGAAATATATTGTTTGTATAAGCATAAACATCCTCGGTATAACTTGCATTCCATTTTAAAGAACATTCAATTTCTATATTTTGTTTTTTTCCTTCTATAAAAATTGGTTTTTTAAATAATTCATTATCATTTTTATTTTTTAATTTTTCTCTTTTACTATCTAAAAAATTTACAAATTCTAAAATTCCGCCATCAAATTTAAAATCAACACTATTTTTTTTCTTTTGGCTAAAATCATTAACTGTTATTTTTATTCCTTTATTTAAAAAAGCTAGCTCCCTCATTCTTTTTTGAACTGTCCCGAAACTAAATTTTGTTAAAGAAAATATTTGTTTTGATGGGAGGAATTTTATCTGAGTTCCTGTTTTTTTTGATTTTTCAATAACTCTTAGAGGTTTAACAGAAGCTCCATTTTTAAATTCAATAAAATATTTTTTTCCATCTCTATCTATTGTTAGTTCTAATTTTTCCGAAAGTGCGTTAACAACTGAAACACCAACTCCATGGAGTCCCCCTGAAACTTTATAAGAATCGTGATCAAATTTACCTCCAGCATGAAGTTGTGTCATAATTACTTCTGCAGCTGATTTTTTTTCACCTTTATGAATATCGACTGGAATACCTCTTCCATCATCAATAACTAAAACTGTTCCATCAGAGTTAATATCAACTTGGATGTTATTACAATAACCTGCTAAAGCTTCATCAATAGAATTATCAACAACTTCATAAATCATATGATGCAAACCAGTTCCATCGTCAGTGTCACCAATGTACATTCCAGGTCTTTTTCTAACTGCTTCAAGACCTTTCAAAACTTTTATGGAATCTGCTTTGTAATTTGAATTTTCTATTTTTTTACTCATTTTTAGTTTTTTTGGAAAAAATAAATTATACCACTAATAAAAAAATTAATAAAACCTATGTTTAAGCGAACATTAAATTAACGTTGATAATTAATAGTTATTAGTAAAATAATTTCTTATTTTTGTGTTTTTTTAATTTATCTAAAAAAAAGTGTTTTTTGGGTGCTTTAATAGCATGGCGGAGAGAGTGGGATTCGAACCCACGGTACCTGTGAGGGTACACACACTTTCCAAGCGTGCGCCTTAAACCGCTCGGCCATCTCTCCTAATTTTTTAGAGTTATCCAAGGATATTCTTTATATTTTGTGTATTTTTTAAACCAAAAAGATAAATATCTTTCTGCTAAATATGCATATAATCTAGTGAAATCATATCCAGTTAATTTATCAAATCCAAATTCGTTTTCACATCTTTCTAGCCATGGAAATAATGTATCAAACCATTTATCAGCAACATAAGGTTTGGCTATAAACATAATATGTGGATTAAAATAATCTCTGTCTTTTATATATTTTTTAAAATCTTTTTTGTCATCATCATTTAGCAAATCTGAAGCTTTATCTAAATTTTTATATCCATGATGCATATCAAAATGTAAAGATATATTTTCTCTATTTTTATCAAATAATATTAAAGGATCAGTGATCAAATTTCTCCATGCTCTTTTAATAATTTTTATTTTTTTTGCTCCTGAAATTTTTATAGGTTTACAAATAATACTTTCAAAATCATTACTCTCAGAAGTTATATCTGTCAAAAGATGGTCACTTAGATTTTTAGAATTTATTTCTAAATTTATTGAATCTGGCTTAATCCAAAATCTTCTTTTTTGACAAAAACCAATCCACTCACTTTTTGTAGTTTTTAGCTTATTTCTCCAATACCAATAATGAAAGGTTAATTCAGAATAATTTTTTTCTTTATGATATATGTTATTATCTTTATCACATCTTATATATTCTTCTGTAAAGGATGAACTACCAACTGCAGCTAAATTGTAAGGAATTTTTTCTAAATAGGATATTTTTTTATTTGTCACACAATACATTTCAATTTTTTTCATTTATGCAATAACCTTTTTAAATTTTTTTTTTGTCTATTTATAAATCTTTTTATTAAATTAAATTTTTTATCTCTTTTAGCCAATATTGGAAAATTATTTAGATGATTCCAAGTTCTGGTTTTCTTATGTACTGCCCATTCACACTCTGATGCGGAAAGGTTATATATATTATTTTTTTTACATAATATAGAAAAAATGCTTTGATCGTGGCGATGCTCTTCAAATAAATTATGGTTTTTTGATTTTGAAGGACTATCATCAATTAAATAATTAATTTTTGTAAGATTATACCATTCATTTACAATTTTTTTTGATTTCAGATTATTTTTGAAAAAAAAAGATCCTGACCATATCTGTTCACTATTAAGAATTTTTGAATCATTTTTAATTTTCATAAATCTCCAAACATCTCCTTTGGTAAATTGATATTCAAAATATTCCTGATACTTATATCCTTTAAAATTCTTCCATTCTGGTAATCTATATTGAAATGTAAGTGCATTTTTTTTGTTACATAAATCTACATACTGCCAAAGTTTGTTTTTACCATTAATATTAAAATGACAACCAATATCTGAATATTGAAGAATAGAATTTTTTGGAATTTGATTAAGATATGTTTTTATTACATATGGTTTCCAGCATGCATAACCAAATAACCTTTTATTTTTTACTGGGTAGGAAAAAGAATTAATTTGCTTAACTAATTCTTCTGACAAATCTTTTATTCTAAAAATTTTAATATCTTCATAAAACATTAGATTTTTTGATTGATTTATAAATCTTTTCACGCTCAAATCCAAATCTGGACTGGCAAACGAGCATAAATATACTTTGGTCATACAAATAAATTTTATTTTTTATTATCTAACTATATTTTATGTGAATATAATTATAATTAATATATTTATTATTAAAAAAACAAAATTTAAATATGAAACATAAACTTTTAAAAAAATTCGTTGGTTGGTTTGGTTATAAACTTGTAGAAAAAAGAGAAATAAAGAACGATCGATTATTAACTAAAAAAACTTATATAAATATTCACAATATTATAAATTTTTTAATTAAAAAAAATGAAATTAGAACAATAATACAAATTGGAGCTAATGATGGAAAAAAATTTGATGATTTAAGTAACTATATAAAAAAAAATAATATAAAAAGTATATTAGTAGAGCCAATAGTCGAAAATTTTGAAAAGTTAAAAAAAAATTATGAAAATTTAGATAATGTAATATTTGAAAATTCTGCAGTTTCAATCAATAATGAAATCAATTTATTGTATAAAGTAGATGAAAAATATTTAAAATTTTATGATGATTATGCTAGTGGTATAACATCTTTTAAAATTCAACATTTAATAAAACATGGGATAAAACAAAATCATATTTCATCCGTAAATGTTAACTCTATTTCAATTAAAGATTTATTAATAAAGTATAAAATAGAAAATCTAGATTTACTTTATGTTGATACCGAAGGATATGATGGTCAAATAGTTAACAATTTTGTTTCAAATTTTTCTTTGAGATCTTACATTGTATTTGAATATATCCATATAAACGAGAATGATTTTAATAGTGTAATTGAAAGTTTATTATTGGCAAAATATAATTTTTTTCCAATTAACGAAAATATTTTTTGTTTTCCTGAGGAAAAAAAACATTTATTTATTTCATAATCCAATCATTAAATTTATTTATATTATTTAATATATATTTTGGATAAGTTTCATTTATATTAACTTTTTTAAAAATATCATCTCTTCCTATTATGTCTTGCCCAGTATTAACTCTTTTGATTATTTCATTTAAATTTAAAAATTTCTCATCAATTTTTTCATTAAAATGTATAGGGTCATTTGTTTCACATAAATTTTTATATTTATATAAAAGCTCTTCTGGTGTCTTTAAATTGCAAAAATGCCAACCTCCCTCTTCTATAATATTATTTAAACGATATTTATCTATTCTCCAAAAAGGTCTCCTTTTAAATTTTAAATCTCTTAGCCATTGAGGTGATTTTAAATATTTTTTTACACAAATTCTACTACCTAGCCAAAAAGGATTTTTTTCACTCTGCAGATTTAACTTATAATAAAAGTGTCTTTGCTTAAGAACAGCATAACGCATTTTAATATTAAAATTTTTTATAGCTTTAGGATTTGGTATCTCATCTAAATCAGATATAATTATTAGATCATTTTGATTTGAATTTTTTAAACCTTTTAAAATTGAATTTCTTTGATAATTTTCTCTTAAATAAGGATCATCTCCATCGGGCATGTCTTCAACAGGTATATAGATTATTTTATTTTTAAATTTTTTATAATTATCAAAATTAAATCTTAATTTCTTCGGATTATTTTGCCACGTTTTGTTTCCTTCAACTATAATAAAAAAATCAACATATTCATTGAGTAAGTTTAATCTTAAATCTAAAAGCAAATCTTCATCCCAATATGAAAAACAGTCGTATATCATTTTTTATTTTTCTTTATTTATTTTAAGCACTCCTATAAATGCTTCTTGAGGTATTTCTACTCTTCCAAATTGTTTGGCTCTTGACTTTCCTTTTTTTTGTTTATCTAGTAATTTTCTTTTTCTGTCTCTTGCTCCTCCGCCATGTATTTTTGTTAATACATCTTTTTTGAATCCTTTAATTGTTTCTCTAGCAATTATTTTACCACCAATAGCTGCTTGCACAGGTATCATAAAATTATGTCGTGGAATTAAATCTTTTAATTTTTCACAAACCTCTCGACCTATAGATTGTGCAAAGTCTTTGTGGACCATCATTGAAAGAGCGTCGACCGATTCTGAATTAACTAAAATTCCTAGCTTAACTAAATCTCCTTGTTTATGATCTATAATTTCATAGTCAAAACTAGCATATCCGCTGGAAATTGATTTTAACCTGTCATTAAAATCAAAGACAACTTCATTTAGCGGAATCTCATAATTTAAAATTGCTCTATTTCCTGAATAACTCAAATTTTTTTGTATTCCTCTTTTATTCTGACATATTTTTATTATTGAACCAAGGTATTGGTCCGGAGTTATAATTGTTGCTCTAATCCAAGGCTCTTCAATAAATTTAATGTGTGTAGGATCAGGTAAATTTGAAGGATTTTGCAATTCTACTATCTCTCCTGTATTTAAATGCACCTTATAAACTACACCTGGAGTAGTAGTTAATAAATTAATATCAAATTCTCTTTCTAGTCTTTCAGTGATTATTTCTAAATGTAGAAGGCCTAAAAAACCACATCTAAATCCTAAACCGAGAGCAGATGAAGATTCTGCTTCGTAAGAGAAACTTGAATCATTTAATTGAAGTTTTGCTAGCCCATCTTTTAATTTTTGGTACTCTGAGCTATCTACTGGAAATAGACCACAAAAGACTACTGGTTTGCTTGGTTTAAAACCTGGAAGAGGTAGTGTTAAAGGTTTATATGCATCACAAATAGTGTCACCTACCTTTGTTTCAGATAAGTTTTTAATTCCAGTTATAATAAATCCTATTTCTCCTGAGTTTAGTTCATTTACATCTTTAGGTTTTGGAGTAAAAATACCAACTTTTTCTACTATATACTCTTGATTGTTAGACATCATTTTAATTTTCATATTTTTAAAAATTTTTCCATCAATTACTCTAATCAATATAACTACTCCAAGATATGAATCGTACCAACTATCTACCAATAAACATTTTAAAATTTCATTTTTTTTACCCTTTGGCGATGGTAACACTTTAATTATTTGTTCTAATATTTCTTCAATTCCTTCGCCAGTTTTTCCAGAACATGGAACTGCATTATTAGTTTCAATACCAATAACTTCTTCTATTTGTTTTTTAGTTTTATCTAAATCTGAAGCTGCTAAATCAATTTTATTTATAACTGGAATAATTTCATGATTAATATCGAGTGCCTGATAAACATTAGCCAGCGTCTGAGCTTCTACGCCTTGAGTGCTATCAACAATTAGAATTGATCCTTCACATGCAGACAGCGATCTGCTTACCTCATAACTAAAATCTACATGTCCTGGGGTATCAATTATATTTAAAACATAATTCTTTCCATTCTTTGCTTGGTAATTAAGTTTAACTGTTTGAGCTTTAATTGTTATTCCTCTTTCCCTTTCGATATCCATTGAATCTAAAACCTGTTCTTTCATTTCTCTATCAGATAGACCTCCACATCTTTGGATAATCCTGTCAGCGATTGTCGACTTTCCATGATCTATATGTGCAATGATTGCAAAGTTTCTAATTTGCTCTATTTCACTCATTATGATCTTAACTTGGCACTAGCTTTTTCTTCAACATTGGAAATAATTTTCTGTGAAATTTCATTTAAATCTTTTTCATTTAAAGTTTTAAAATCTGATTGAATAGTTACTTTTAAGGCTATCGACTTTTTATCAGATGGTATATTACCTCCTTGATAAACATCAAAAATTTTTACTTTTTTTATTAATGAACTATCAACTTTTGATATAATCTCTATTAAATCTTGAGCTTTTAAGTCTTTTTGAACTACAAAAGCAAAGTCTCTATCTGATTTTTGATAATCTGAAAAAGTTATTGTAGGTTTATCTTTTTTGTTTTGACTTTTATAATTAACCAAATTTTCTAAGAAAATTTCAAAACCAAAAGTTTTATTAATTATTTTTGGATTAATTTCACCGAAGTAAGCTAGCAATTTTTGATCTGTTTTTGTTACTATCGAGCCAGATCTTCCTGGATGATAATAATTAGGGGTTTTAATTACTATAGTAGTTTCATTTTTACCTATTCCCAGCTCAACCAGAGTTTTGACAACATCTTTTTTAATATCATAAATATCTAAAAAATGTTCTTTTTTAATACCGCAAATAACCGTTATTTGCTGGCCAGGTTTCTTTCCTGTAAAAACAGGCCCAATTTCAAAAATTGATTGATTTTCAAAACCTCTATCAATATTTTTTTTTAAAAAAAAAATTAAATTTGGATAAAGCGAACTTCTTAAAACATTTAAATCAGAGCTTATTGGATTGATAATTTTTACTTCCGGTATATTTTCCCTAAAATTATTATTAATTTTTTCATCTGTGAATGACCAGGTAATTGCTTCTAAATAACCCTTGGAGGCTACAGAACGCTGAGCTAAATGAAAGTGTCTTTGAAAAAAATCTAAAGTCGGTTTTAATCTTTTTTTTTCAGGTTCTACTGATTGAATTTTATCAAATCCTTTAATTCTTATTACCTCTTCAACTAAATCAATTTGATCATGTATGTCTGGTCTCCAACTTGGAATTTCTACACTAAGTGATTTACTTTTTTTTGTAATTTTAAATCCTAAATCTCGTAAAATTTTAATTATTTCATTATTTTTTATTTTTATTCCGATTGTTTTGGATACTATAATAGGATCGAATAATATTTTTTTAATTTCTATTTTTTTTGTTGATTGAATATCTAATTTTGATATTTCACCCCCACAAATTTTAATTATCATTTCAGAAGCTTTTTCGAGTCCCATTTTGATAGAATTTGGATCAATTCCTCGCTCAAATCTAAACTTTGCATCACTATTTAATTCTAATTTTTTTGCAGTTTTTCTGGTTATCTCTGGATCAAAATATGCGGATTCTAACAAAATATTTTTTGTATTTAACTCTGTTCCAGATTTTATTCCACCTATTATCCCTCCTAAACCTAATACTTCTTGATGATCAGAAATAACACACATACCACCATCTAAGTTGTATTCTTTATTATCTAAAGCTTTAAATTTTTCACCTTTTTTAGAATTTCTAACAATTATCCCTTGATTTATTTTGTCTAGATCGTAGGCGTGAAGTGGTCTATTCAAATCATACATTATATAATTTGTTACATCAACTACCGCTGAAATTGGTCTTAAACCTAATGAGAGAATTCTTTTTTTTAACCAATCAGGACTTTCTTGGTTTTTAATATTTTTAATAATACAACTGCCAAATATTGTACAAGCCTGTGTTTTGCCTTTTTCAATCGTTACTTTTAAAGTTTGTTTGCCAGTTTTTTTTATTTTACTAATTTTATTATCTATCAACTTTCCAAATCCACTAGCAGAAAGATCTCTTGCAATTCCTCTAATGCCTAAACAGTCGGGTCTATTTGGAGTTATTGATAATTCTATAACATTATCTGAGTTGCTCTTAAAATACCTTTTTCCTATTTTTGTTTTATAGTTTTGATCTAATTCAATAATACCTTCACTTTCGTTTGATAAGTTAAGTTCTGACTCTGAGCAAAGCATTCCATAAGATATTTCTCCCCTAATTTTTGAAACTTCTAATTTCATATTATTTTTTGGAATTATCGAACCAGGTGGGGCATAAATCGTTAATAAATTATCTTTGGCATTTGGTCCACCACATACAACTTTTACTAATTTCTTTTGTCCAATATCAACATGGCATAACTTTAATCTGTCAGCATTTGGATGCTTTTCTGCTTTAATGATTTTTGCAATAATAAAATCGCCTAATTCATTTTTCTCTGACTCAACCTTTTCTACTTCTAAACCAATATTATTTAATTTTTCAATAATTTGTGCTTCGGTTTTGTTTGTTTTTAAATGATCCTTAAGCCAATCTTTTGTAAATTTCATTTGCTGAGACCTCGATAGTTTGTTGGAACATCCAAAGGGTCAAAACCATAATAATTTAACCATCTATAATCGCATTCAAAAAAAGATCTTAAATCATTGATTCCATACTTTAACATAGCCAATCTATCTATACCTATGCCAAATGCGAAACCTTGAAATTTATTTGGATCAACTTTAGAGTTTTTTAAAACATTGGGGTGAACCATTCCACAGCCCAGTATTTCTAACCATTTATCTCCTTCTCCAATTACAATTTTATTATTTTCAATTTTATATCCAATATCAACTTCTGCAGAAGGTTCTGTGAATGGGAAGTGACTAGGACGAAATCTCATCTTAATTTTATTAACTTCAAAAAACTCTTTTATAAAATAATTTAAGCAACCCTTTAAATGGCCCATAGTTATATTTTTATCTATATGAAGTCCTTCTAATTGATGAAACATAGGAGTATGTGTTTGATCACTATCACTTCTATATGTTCTGCCTGGTGCTATGATTTTAAATGGTGGTTTTCCTTTTAACATTGTTCTCACTTGAACCGGAGAAGTGTGTGTCCTCAATAATGTTTTCATATTTTCTTCAATATAAAAAGTGTCATGCATGTCTTTTGCTGGATGATTTTCAGGTGTATTAAGTGCAGTAAAATTATAATATTCAGTTTCAACATCAGGTCCTTCTTCAACGCTAAAACCAATTTCTGAAAATATAGATGAAATTTCATCAATTACCTGAGATACAGGATGTATTTTTCCAATTTCAAAGTCTTTTTCAGGGAGAGTTACATCATCTTTTTCTTTTTTAATTCTTTGATCTATTTCATCATCTATTAACTTTGTAACTTTATTGTTAAATAGTTTTGTTAACTCTTGTTTTGCACTATTTATTTCTGAAGCTACTTTTTTTTTATCTTCTGGAGATAATGATCCAAGTTTTTTAAACTCTAAGTTTATTAATCCATTTTTTCCAAAAATCTCAGTTCTTATAACATCTACTTCTTTAGAATTTTGAGCTTTAGTAAGTTTATTTTTTAATTCATCTCTTAATTTTGCAAAATCTGACATTTTTACAGATTATTTCTTAACTTAAGAAAAACAATAGTGAAGATTAATTTAATGCTGCTTGTGCTTTTTTTACTATAGTTTTAAAGGCTTCTGGATTATCATAAGCTATTTCAGCTAGAGTTTTTCTGTCTAGTTTCACTCCACACTTATTTAGTCCATTGATAAATTTTGAATAAGTTAAACCCTCTGCTCTTACTCCTGCATTAATTCTTTGTATCCAAAGAGATCTAAAATCTCTCTTTTTATTTCTTCGATCTCTATATGCATACTGCATAGCCTTTTCCATAGCTTGTTTCGCTACTCTAATTGTATTTTTTCTTCTTCCCCACTGACCTTTTACAGCTTTAAGAACTTTTTTATGTTTAGCTCTACTTGTAACTCCTCTTTTGACTCTAGCCATTTTATCCTCTTAAATTATAGGGCATGTAAGACTTAACTATTTTGCTATCTTGTTTTGACATAATAGTTGTTCCTTTTTGTTTTCTAATTTGTGAATTTGTTCTTTTAATCATTCCATGTCTTTTACCAGCTTGTGCCATAACTACTTTTCCTTTTGAAGTAATTTTAAATCTTTTTTTTGCTGAACTTTTAGTTTTTAATTTAGGCATAGTTGAGAGGGGTTATACAAATATTAATATTGTTTTACAACTACATTTATTAACTATAAAGGATGAATAACCATAATCATTTGTTTTCCATCGAATTTTGGTTCCAGTTCTACTCTTCCAAGTTCTTGCATATCTTGCTTTATTTTATCCATTAATTTATGACCAAGATCTGAGTGCTGAAGTTCTCTACCTTTAAATTTAATTGTAAACTTTACCTTGTCTCCTTTTGTCAAAAATTTTTGTGCATTTTTAATTTTAAACGTATAATCATGAATCTCTGTGACTGGTCTAAGTTTTATTTCTTTTAACTCCATTTTTTTTTGTTTTTTTTTAGCTTTATTAGCTTTTTTTTGTTGGTCATATTTAAATTTACCCATATCCATTATTTTACAGACTGGAGGATTTGCATTTGGAGAGATTTCAATTAAATCTAAACCATTATCTTTTGCTTGTGATATGGCTTGATTTAAATTTAAAATTCCTAAATTATTTCCATCAGCCGTAATAACTTGTACCTCTGGAGATTTAATACTAAAGTTTGTGCGAGGTCCCTTATGTTTTTTTCTTTGAAAATATTGATTGTTTTTATTTGGCACTTATTTTGATGGTACTTTGCTTAAAGCAGAAAATTTTTCTAAAAATTTATCAAGATCCATATTTTCTTGTTTATTTGAATCCAATCTTCTAATAGTTACTGTATTACTGTCAACTTCTTTTTTACCACAAATAAGCAAAATTGGTATTTTTAACAAAGAATGCTCCCTTATTTTGTAATTTAAATTATGATTTTTTAAATCAACTTCACAAGTTATGCCAGTTTTTTTTATTTTATTGTAAACTTCCTTTGCATAACCATCAAAGTCATTAGAAACAGGAATAACAATTGTTTGCAAAGGAGATATCCAAAAAGGAAGTTTTCCAGAGTAGTGCTCAATTAATATTCCTATAAATCTTTCCAATGATCCAAATAATGCCCTATGCAGCATTACAGGAACCTTTTTACTACCATCCTTTTCAACATAAGAAGCTCCAAGTCTTTGTGGTAGGTTTAGATCAACTTGTAAAGTTCCACACTGCCAATCCCTGCCAATTGCATCTTTTAAAACATATTCTATTTTTGGACCATAAAAAGCACCTTCACCTTTGTTTATACTATATTCTAATTTTGTACTCCTTATTGCTTCTAGTAATGCAGATTCTGCTTTATCCCAAATATGATCTTCTCCAACCCTCTGATCGGGTCTATCAGAGTATTTTAAAATAATATTTTCAAAACCTAAATCTTTATAAATATCTAAAATTAAATTCGTGACAGAGACACATTCTTGTGTAATTTGATCCTCAGTACAAAAGATATGAGCATCGTCTTGGGTAAATGCTCTTACTCTTAACAATCCATGAAGTGCCCCTGAAGGTTCATAACGATGTACCTTTCCAAATTCAGACATTTTCAATGGCAAATCTCTATAACTTTTTAAACCTTGATTAAAAACCTGGACACATCCTGGACAATTCATTGGTTTTATTGCAAAGACTTTCTCATCTGGTGTTTCTGAGGTATACATATTTACTCCAAACTTTTCCCAATGACCTGATTTTTCCCATAATGATTTATCTAAAATTTCTGGAGTATTTATTTCTTTATATCCAGCTTCATCTTGCCTATTTCTCATATAAGAAATTAATTTTTGAAAAAGATTCCATCCTTTTTCATGCCAAAAAACTGCACCTGGACTTTCCTCTCTAAAATGAAAAAGATCCATTTCTTTTCCTAATTTTCTATGGTCTCTTTTTTCTGCTTCTTCAATTCTTTTTAAATGTTGATCAAGTTCTTTTTTAGATGGCCATGATGTTCCATAAATTCTTTGCAACATTTCATTATTTGAATTACCTCTCCAATAAGCTCCTGCAACTTTAGTTAATTTAAAATTTTTACCAATTTTACCTGTTGAGGTTAGATGGGGACCCCGACACAGATCGTGCCATTTTCCATGAAAGTAAATTGAAACTTCCTCTCCTTTTGGAATATCTTTAATAATTTCTGATTTATATTTTTCCCCAATTTTTTTAAAATGCGATATGGCTTTTTCCCGATCCCAAACCTCTCTCGTGGTAGGCTCGTCTCTATCAACTATTTCTGCCATCTTTTTTTCAATTTTTATTAAATCACTCTCCGTAAAAGGTTCTTTTCTTGAAAAATCATAATAAAAACCATTTTCAATAGTTGGTCCAATGGTTACTTGAGTACCTGGAAATAGCTCTTGAACTGCCATAGCTAAAATATGTGCAGTATCATGTCTTATTGTTTCTAAGCCCTCATTATCTTTAGAAGTAAAAATTTTAACTGAAGAGTCTTTTTCTATTTCATAAGTTAAATCCTTTAAATTTCCGTTAACACTCATTACAAGTGCCTCTTTAAGAAGAGACTTACTTATTTTTTCGGCTATTTGTATTCCAGTAACTTTCTGCTTAAAATTCAGTTTGTTCCCATCTGGTAAAGTTATATTTAACATTTAATTAAGTAGTTTTTTGTACTCTGAATATGTAGAAAAACACATTTTTTCAACATTAAATTTTTTAATTACATTTTTTCTTCCTTCGGCACCCATTCCATTTAATGTTAAATCACTCAAATTTAATACTTCAGCTATTTTTTCACTTAATTTATTAGGATTTCCGGCTTCAAATAAAAAACCAGTTTTATTGTCAATTACTGTTTCAATAGAACCGCCTATATTACTTGCAATAATAGGTTTTTCCATTGATTGTGCCTCTACAGAAACTCTTCCAAAAGCTTCTGGCTCAATCGAACATGAAACTACAATATCTGAAATTTTGTATGCTATAGGCATTATATTAAAATTTTCTATAAACAATACTTCGTTATTTAAACGATACTGTTCAACCAATCTTTCAAGTTTTTTTTTGTATATTTTTCTTCCTTGATCATTGCCCAAAATAATTGCTGTAAAATTATTATCAGGATTCTTTTTTTTTAATATACTTAAAGATTCAATAAACATTTCTTGACCTTTCCAAGCTGTTAATCTTCCTGGAAAAAGGATAATTTTATTATCCTTATTTAAATTCCATTTCTTTATCAGTTTTTTCTCATCAGAAAGATTTATTTTTTTCCCATGAAAATAATCAACGTTAATTCCTCTAAAAATGCACAATAATCTTTTTTTGGAGTCAAGGTACTTATTATATTTTTCTTTTATATGAGAAAAAATAAAATTTGAACCAGCAATTATCAAATCTGATCTAAGCATTATTGAATTATAAAATTTCTTTATAGAGTTATTAAAATTATATGTTCCATGAAAAGTAGTAACGAATTTTCTACCAGTAACCTTTGTTGCAATAAAACATGACCAAGCAGGGGCTCTGCTTCTTGCATGAACTATATTAATATTAAAAAATAAAATGATTATTGATAAAATAATAGAATTTAAAATTATAAGTAGAGGGTTTTTACTTTGAACAGGGAGTCTAATAAGTTTAACTTTTTTTCTATCAATATATTTAATAAGTGCTCCTCCACTTGTAGCTATAAAAGAAGAACACCCCTGTTCACTAAGATAGTGAGCTAAATCATAACATCCTGTTTCAGCACCACCATAGCCTAACTTTGGAATTACCTGTAAAACTTTTATTTTAGATGGCATTTAATAGTTGTTTATATTATCACATAAATTAATTAAATTTTATGAGTAAATTTAAATTTTTAAAAATATATAGATCAAAAAAAATAAGATACTTAAGTTTAAATACTTATTCAGACTTATTTGTAGTTTTTCTTCATGGATTTATGTCTGATTTAGAAGGTGATAAACCAAAAACTTTCCAAAGTTATTGCAAAAAAAACAATATAGGATTCCTTGCTTTAGAGTATTCTGGACACGGAAAATCTTCAGGAAAATTTACTGAAGGAAACATAACCAAATGGACCAAAGAAACAAAAATAATTATAAAAAAAATAGTTAAAAAGAAAAATTTTATTCTAATTGGTTCTAGTATGGGCGCATGGATATCTTTAAATCAATTTAAATTTTTTAAAAAACAAATTAAAGGTTTTTTGGGCATTGGTTCTGCTCCAGAATTTTTAGAAAGATTGATGTGGAAAAAATTTACAAAAAAAATGAAGAGAGAAACTAAAAGAAAAGGAATATATAATTTAAAGCATGGGGATTATGAATATCCAATTTCATACCAATTAATAAAAGATGGAAGAAAAAATAAAGTATTTAATAAAAAAATAAAATTAAATTGTTCCGTAACAATGATACATGGAAGTGAAGATGAAGTGGTTCCTGTATTTTTTTCAAAAAAAATTTTATCTTTGTTTAGCAGTAAAAATAAAAAATTAGTAATCATTAAAAAAGGAGACCATAGTCTTTCATCCAATAAAAATTTGAAAATTTTATTAAAAGAGTTAAATTCAATTCTTAAAACTATACATTAACTAGCAACACCTATAATTTTTTTATTTGATAAAGGATTTTCTAATTTATCTACCATTTCTTTAGGACAAATTTGGTAAAAATTTTTAATTTCTTTATCAAAACTATCAAATATTTTTTTTGCATTTATTGAGTTTGTTTCTTCAATATATTTTAAAATTAAATTTTTAAGAAAATCTTTCCAATACTTAGTTTCGGGTCTTTGCCAAATTACTGTTTCTGGATTAACTTTTTTTTCGAATTCTTCTTTTAAATCATAAACAAAAGCCATACCTCCAGTCATTCCTGCTGCAAAATTATCACCGACTCTACCAAGAATAATTACTGTACCACCAGTCATATATTCACAACCGTTAGAACCACAACCTTCAATTACTGATACTGCACCAGAGTTTCTTACTGCAAACCTATCACCAGCTTGCCCAGAAGCAAAAAGGAAACCAGAGGTGGCTCCATAGAGAACTGTATTTCCAACAATTGTATTCTCATTGGAAATCAAATTACTATCATAGGGAAATTTTATAGATAAAGTAGCTCCGGAAAGCCCCTTTCCTACATAATCATTAGCATCTCCCTTTAAATTAAGCTTTAAACCCTTGATGGCAAATGAGCCGAAAGATTGGCCCGCAGAACCTCTAAAATTTAAAGAAATAAAATTTTCTTTAAGCTTATTATTTCCAAATTTTTTATATAACTCATATGAAATTCTTGTACCAACAGCTCTATTTGTATTTTTAATTAAAAATTCTTTTTCAATTTTTTTATTTTCATAAATTTTTTTATTGATTTCTGGCCAAATTTTTTGATCTAAAGTATCCGGAACATAATTGATAATTGGCTTTTCACAATATCTTTTATTTTTTCCTGGGTCCGCTTGTACAAATAATGGATTTAAATCTAGATCATCCAAATCAGATGATCCTTTACTTATTTGCTTTAAAAGATCTGTTCTTCCAATGATTTCATTTAAATTTTTAAAACCTAATTTTGCTAATATTTCTCTAACTTCCTCAGCAACAAATTTAAATAAATTAACTACTTTATCTGGAGATCCTGTAAATTTTTCTCTTAATTTTTTATCTTGTGTACAAACTCCAACTGGACAAGTATTAGAATGGCACTGTCTTACCATAATACATCCCATTGCAATTAAAGCTGTAGTTGCCAAACCATATTCTTCTGCACCCATCATTGCGGCAATAACAACATCTCTTCCAGTTTTAATTCCTCCATCAGTCCTTAAAGTAACTTTATGCCTAAGGTTGTTTAATGTAAGAACTTGATTTGTCTCTGTTAATCCCATTTCCCAAGGTATACCCACATATTTTACACTCGTTTGTGGAGTTGCACCTGTCCCCCCGGAATGTCCTGAAATTAAAATAATATCTGCTTTAGCTTTAGCTACACCTGCTGCTATAGTTCCAACACCTGATGAGGCAACTAGTTTTACTCCAATTCTTGCACTAGGATTGATTTGTTTTAAATCATAAATTAGTTGAGCCAAATCCTCAATTGAGTAAATATCATGGTGGGGTGGTGGAGAAATTAAAGTAACTCCTGGTGTTGAATGCCTTAATTTTGCTATCTCATTAGTTACTTTAAAACCAGGAAGCTGACCTCCCTCTCCTGGCTTTGCCCCTTGTGCAATTTTAATCTCAATTTCATTACAATTATTTAAATAATTGATTGTCACTCCAAATCTTGCCGAAGCAATTTGTTTAACTCTAGAATTTGCACTATCTCCATTTGGCATAAATTTAAATCTATCTTCATTTTCTCCACCTTCTCCGCTACAAGATGCTCCTTTAATTCTATTCATGCCAATGGCTAGTGTTTCATGTGCTTCTTTAGATAAAGCACCATGAGACATACTTCCGCTTCCAAACCTTTTTAAAATTTTACTAATTGGTTCCACTTCTTTAATATCTATTGGATTTCTTTTTTTAAAATCTATTAAATCTCTTAAATTTATTGGTGAAAGTTCATAATTTTGTTTTGAATATTTCTTGTACAAATCATATGAATTATTTGTTACCGCACTTTGAAGTAAATGAATTAACATTCCCTCATTCTGATGTTTTTCTCCATTTTTTCTGTATCTATATAGACCTCCTATGGGGAGAATATTTAAATTATTTTCAAAAGCCTCTTTATGAATATTTTTAATTTTTTTTTCTATTCCACTTAAACCTATGCCTGAAATCTTTGAAACAATACCTGGAAAGAACTCATTAACAATTGTTCTACTTAAACCTACTGTTTCAAAATTACAACCACCTCTATAAGAACTAATCACCGAAATACCCATTTTAGACATGATTTTTAATAGTCCTAAATTTACTGATTTTATATATTTTTTAACACATTCATCGAAATCAAAACTTTGAAACAACTTCTTTTCAAATCTTTGGTGAAGACTATCTAGTGCCAAATATGGATTTACAGTTGTTGCTCCAACTCCAATTAAAGTTGCAAATGAATGAGTATCAAGGGCCTCTCCTGTTTGTACATTTATAGAAACATAACCTCTCAAATCTAAATTTATCAAATGTGAATTTATTGCACCAATGCATAAAAGCATTGGAATTGCACATCTTTTTTCTCCTATATTTTTATCTGATAAAATTAGTTGAGTTACTCCTTTTCTAACTGCAATTTCTGATTCAAGTCGTATTTTTTTTAAAGCAGATTCTATGTTTTCTTCATACAAAAATGTACAGTCAATAGTTTGATAATTTTTACCAAAAAAAGATATAAACTTACTAAATTGAGAATTTGATAAAATAGGACTCTCCAGTACATAAATATTTTCTTTAGTTAAATTTTCAAAATTTAGAATATTTCCGAGATTTCCAAATCTAGTCTTTAAACTCATAACCTTATTTTCTCTTAAAGAATCAATAGGAGGGTTTGTAACCTGACTAAAATTTTGTCTAAAAAAATGATTAAGTGGTCTATATTTATCTGATAGTACAGCTAAAGGAGTATCATCTCCCATTGATCCAATAGCTTCTTTGCCTTCTTCAGCCATTGGATGTAAAATAAGCTCTAAATCTTCAATACTATATCCAAAAGCATGTTGTCTTTTTCTCAATTCAATTTTATCATAGATTTTTTTTTCTTTTCCTATTGGAAATTTTTTATCAAGATCGATAATTTGGTTGTTAAATTTTTTAAAATCTTTTGCTAAATAGTCCTTAATTTCATTATTTTTATAAATTTTTCCTTTTTCAATCCTAACACCAATTATATCGCCTGGGCCCAACCTTCCTTTTGAAATAATTTTTTTGTGCTCAATATCAATCATTCCAGTTTCAGATCCGATAAATAAAAGATCATCACTAGTAATTGTATATCTTAAAGGCCTTAATCCATTTCTATCATTGCCAGCAATCACCCATTCATTATCTGTTGCAGCTATAGCTGCTGGACCATCCCAAGGTTCCATGGTGCTGTTTAAAAAATTAAATAACTTTAGGTGATCTCTTGATAAAATTTTATTTTTTTTTGACCAAGCATCTGGAATTAACATTAACTTTGCAAGAGGTGCTGACTTGCCTGATATATTTAGAAGTTCAAAAACATTGTCTAAAGAGGCAGAGTCGGAATTACCTAAAGGAATAACGGGCTTTATATTTTCGATATCATCAAAAAAATTACTAGACATTTCTTGCTCATGAACTTTCATCCAGTTTATATTTCCTTTTAAGGTATTTATTTCACCGTTGTGGGCAAGAACTCTAAATGGTTGTGCTAAATCCCAACTTGGCGCTGTATTAGTAGAAAATCTTTGATGAAATATTGCATATCTAGAAATAAATCTTTCATCTTTTAAATCAAAATAAAAATCAGAAAGACTTTCTGCAAGAAACATTCCTTTATAAATTATTGATTTCGAACTAAATGAACAAACATAAAAACCTTTTATTTGATTTTTTGTAATCTCTTTTTCTATCTTTCTTCTTGTTTCATATAGTTTTATTTCTAATGATTTATTTTTTAATAATTTGTCGTTAGATCTAAAAATTACTTGAACAATTTCAGGTCTTGTAATTTCTGCTTTTTCTCCAAGTACACTTGTATTAATTGGAACTTGTCTCCATCTATAAATGTTGTAATTATTTTTTAAAAGTTCTGTTTCGATTAATGTTTTACACTTTTCTTGAGCTTCATAGTTATTTCTAGGTAGAAAAATCATTCCTACACAAATCTCTGCATCATCATATTGACGACCATAATTTTCAATTTTTTCTTTAAAAAAACTCTTTGATATTTCTATGTGAATTCCAGCACCATCACCTGTTTTACCATCAGCATCCACAGCACCACGATGCCAAACTGCTTTAAGTGCTTCAATACCATATTCAACAACTTTTCTTAATTTTTTACCTTTAGTCGAAGCAATAAATCCAACACCACAAGCATCATGCTCCATGGATTTTGAATAAATATTACTTTTCTCTAATAAATTTAAATTATTAATGTATCTGTTCATTAAGCTACTTTTTGTTTTTGTTTTAATTCAAGATAATTTTCAATATTTTTTGAAACCTCTCTTCCATCTTTAATAGCCCAGACAACTAAAGAAGCTCCTCTAATAATATCTCCTGCTGCAAATACTCCAGGTATATTTGTTTCCATAGTATCAAAATTAGTTTTAATTGTTCCCCACTTAGTCAACTGAAGTTTCTCTTCATTAAATAATTTTGGTAGTTCCTCTGGGTCAAATCCTAATGCTTTTATTACCATATCTGCTTCTATTTCAAATTCAGAATTATCTTTTATAACCGGCTTTCTTCTTCCACTTTCATCTGGTTCACCTAGTTTCATTTTGTTCACAATTATTGATTCAATTTTATTAGTTCCTTTAAATTCTTTAGGATTAGATAACCAAATAAACTCTACTCCTTCTTCTTCTGCATTAAGAACTTCTCTGGCAGAACCAGGCATATTTTCTTTATCTCTTCTATATAAACACTTAACAGATTTTGCATTTTGTCTTACTGAAGTTCGAACACAATCCATCGCTGTATCTCCACCTCCAATTACAACAACATTTTTTCCTGCAGAATTTAATATTCCGTTGTCAAATTTTTCTACATTGTCACCTAAGCCTTTTTTATTTGATGTAGTTAAAAATTCTAGTGCGGGAAAAATGTTTCCCAATTTTTTTCCAGGAATATCAACTTCTTTTGGTTTATAAACACCTGTGGCAATTAAAATTGCGTCATGTTTTTTTCTTAATTCTTTTAATGTTGCGTTTTTTCCTACTTCATAATTTTGAATAAATTTAATACCACTTTTTTTAAGTAAATTTGTTCTTCTTTCAACTACGAACTTCTCTAATTTAAAATTTGGAATTCCATAAATCATTAGACCTCCCGCGCGATCATAACGATCATAAATGGTAATTTGATAACCTTTTTTTCTTAATTCCTCTCCGCACGCGAGTCCTGCTGGTCCCGCACCAATTATCCCTATACTCTGATTTTTCTCTTTATTAACATTTATATGTTTAACCCAACCATTAGACCATGCATTTTCAGTTAAAAATTTTTCAATCGATCCAATAGTAACTGTTCCATGTCCTGATTGTTCAATTACACAATTACCTTCACATAATCTATCTTGTGGGCAAATCCTTCCACATATTTCAGGCATATTGTTAGTGCTTTGAGATAATTGATAAGCTTCTTCCAATCTTCCTTCTGCCGTAAGTTTTAACCAGTCAGGAATATTATTGCCCAAAGGACAATGAACTTGACAAAATGGTACACCACACTGCGAGCATCTACTTGACTGCTGTTTTGCAGTTTTATTAATATATTCTTTGTATATCTCGTTAAAATCTACTTTCCTCTCAAAAATTTCTCTTTTAGGCGGTGTTTGTTTATCAATTTTTACAAATTTAAGCATTTTTTCAGACATAGATCGTGAAAGATATAACAGGAATAACCGAACTAAAAGGATAACTAGGTCAATATTTATGACCTAAAAATATAAAAAACCAATGATATAAGGCTTTTTTTTAGTATTTGCATATCTATTATGCATACACGTTATTGCTTTAATTTAAGTTTAATTTATTTAGTAAATAATAATCTTTGATGCTGTCTAATTATATTGAAACATTTGCTTTATCTTTAATTCAAGGAATATTTGAATTTTTACCAATAAGTTCTTCGGCTCATCTTTTAATAACGTCTGAGATTTTTAATTTTAAATCTAGCTCATTAATAATTGATATTAGTCTACATTTGGGCTCTCTTCTTGCAATAATATTTTATTTTAGAAAAGATTTAGTAAATTTTTTTAAAAAAAAAAACCTAGCATTACTTATAATAGTAGGCTCTATACCATTAATTGTTTTTGGTTTTTTATTATATAAAACTAATTTAATTTACTACCTAAGAAATATTGAAACTATAGCTTGGGCAACTTTAATTTTTGGAATAATTTTATACTTTTCTGATAAAATCAAAGTAAAAAAAAAATTTGATGATGATTTAAATTTTAAAAATATTTTAATAATTGGTATCTTACAAATTTTTGCATTAATACCAGGCGCAAGTAGGTCTGGTGTAGCAATTACTGCAGGTAGATTCCTAAATTTTGATAGGTATGATTCATCAAAAATTTCTTTTTATTTATCTATACCCGCATTAGCAGGTGCAAGCACCCTAGGAATAAAAGATGCATTTGATAAAGGTATAGAATTTAATATTTTGGTAATATTTTCGGTAATTTTTTCTTTTTTATTTTCTTATTTGACAATCAAATATTTTTTAGTTTATGTAAAAAAATTTAATTTAAATATTTTTGTTTATTATAGAATGTTATTAGCTGGAATATTATTAATTGTAGTATATGTTTAATTTTTAGATTGATATATCGGTACAAGTTGAGAAAATAAAACACCACCAAGTATAAGAACACATCCAATAATATTATTAAATCCTAAAATTTGGCTTAAGATAATCCATGCAGAGATAGTTGCAAAAACACCTTCCAATGACATAACTATTGCTGCAGGGGCTGCAGGAATATGTCTTTGGCCAAAAAGTTGTAGCACAAAAGCTAATCCACCAGATAAAATTCCAGCATATAATATTTCATATGTTTCTAATATTATTTTATTAAAATCAATGTGTTCAAAAATAAGAACTAGAAAAAAAGATAATACAGCCACTACTAAATTTTGTAATAACGCAATAAAAAAAGGTAAATTGAATTCTGTAACCAATTTTCCAATATAAATTATATGTAGCGCCCAAAATACTGCGCCTAATAACACAATTCCATCTCCTAATCTTACATCAGCATCATTAAAATCAGACAAGAAATATCCACCTAAAACACACACAAATACTGAGGGCCACACTGACCAGTGTGGAATATCGGAAAATAAAAAATAGATTAAAATAGGTACCAACGGGACATAAAAAATTGTAAAAAAAGCGGAATTTGCAACGTCAGTATAAAGTAAAGAAATTTGTTGTAATTGCGTTCCTAAAAATAGAGATAATCCAACTGGTATCATTAATTTTATAAATAATTTTTTTTCTGGCTTTACATATTTAATAATTTTCTCTTTTTCAAAAATAAATACGAATGGTATTACCACTAGGAATGCTACAAAAAATCTTGTTGCATTGAATGTAAATGGACCAATATGATCCATTCCAGTATCTTGAGCTATAAATGTTGTACCCCAAATTAAAGTACAGGTTATTAGACAGATAAATGCAATAACTCTTTTCATCCAGAATTTTATATTGCTAATTTATAGGCAAAATTTTTGCCCAAACTATTTTTAATTTCGTTACAGAACCTTGCGGCTTCTGCACCGTCAATTATCCTATGATCATAAGATAATGATAATGGAAGCATAACCCTTTTTTGGAAAGAATTATCAATCAAAACTTGTTTATAATAAGTTCTACCAATCCCTAGAATTGCAACTTCCGGATGATTAATAATAGGAGTAAAAAAAGATCCACCTATTCCTCCTAAACTTGTTATTGTAATTGAACCACCAAAAAATTCTTTTTTATCAATTTTTAATTTTCTGCACTTTTCACTTATATCTCTCAGTTCTTCACTTAATTGGTTAATATTTTTTTCATTGGCATTTCTTATTTTTGGTACCATTAAACCATGCTCTGTATCAACAGCTATGCCTATATGAAAATATTTTTTTAAAGTTATTTTTCCATTTTCAATATCATCAATCGAAGAGTTAAAATTTTGATATTTTTTTAAAGCTAAAACTAAAGATTTAATTATAAAGACCAAAGGAGTAATTTTTTTAAGTTTACCGGTATCTATATCTGTTAATGAAGTTCTAAATTGCTCAAGCTCTGTAACATCTGCCTCATCATGATGAGTAACATGGGGAATTCTAGTCCAAGAATTCACTAGATGTGGTGCGGCTATTTTTTTAACTCTTGGTATATCTTTCACTTCTACTTCACCAAAATCAGAATGATTAAATTCACTTTCTATCTTTTTAGATTCTCGACTATTTTGGTTTATTTTTTGAGACCGATTTAATTTTTCATTTACAAAATTTTTTACATCTTCCTCAGTTATTCTACCTTTTCTCTCTGATCCTCCTATCAACCTTATATTTGCTCCAAGTTCTCTAGCAAACTTTCTTACCTTAGGTGTTGTAAAAATTTTTTTATCTTTTGACATATTTTATAATTTTGCTGGAAAAGGTTTGTTCTTATCAATATTATATTTTTTTATAGCTTCTTTTGCCAGTTTTGAAGGTATTAGTTGTTCTTTAGCTAAAACACTTAACGAATAGACAACTAAGTGTTCTTTATCTATTTCAAAAAACTTTCTTAAATTTTTTCTAGTATCACTTCTTCCATATCCGTCAGTCCCAAATGAATAAAAACTCTTTCTAACAAAAGGTCGTATTTGGTCTGAATTTAACCTTATATAATCAGAAGCAGAAACTACCGGCCCTTCCATTGAAGATAAACATTCTTCTACATAGCTTTTTTGAGGCTTTTGATCTGGATTTAACAAATTATATCTTTCTACTTCCAAAGCTTGATTTCTTAGTTCACTAAAACTAGTAACACTCCATACATTGCTATCTATTTTATAATCTTTTTGTAAAATTTCAGCTGCAGCAATCATTTCTCTTAGAATTGTACCTGATCCCAATAGTTGAATTTTTGTTTTCTTATAATTTTTAAACTCTTTAAAAAGATACATTCCCTTTAATATTCCTTCTTCAACAGATTTATCCTTTGGCATCTCTGGATGAGTATAATTCTCATTCATGGTTGTTATATAATAAAAAATGTTTTCTTGCTTTTCATACATTCTTCTAAGGCCTTCACGAAAAATAGTAGCTAACTCATATCCAAAAGTAGGATCATAAGATTTACAATTTGGAATAACGGAAGACATTATATGGCTATGTCCATCAGCATGTTGTAAACCTTCCCCTGCAAGAGTTGTTCTTCCTGCAGTCGCTCCTATTAAAAAACCTCTTGTTTGGTTATCACCAGCGGCCCAAGCAAAATCTCCTGTTCTTTGAAATCCAAACATTGAATAAAATAAATAAATTGGAATCATAGAAATATCATGATTAGAATATGAAGTTCCTGCTGCTATCCATGAAGACATTGCTCCGGCTTCAGTAATACCTTCTTCTAAAACCTGGCCTTTAATATCTTCTCTATAAGAACTTAATTGTTCAACATCTACAGGTTCATATTTTTGTCCTTCATGAGCATATATGCCAATTTTTTGAAAAAAACCCTCCATTCCAAATGTCCTTGCTTCATCGGGGATAATTGGAACTAATCTTGGAGCTACACTCTTATCTCTTAATAAATTTGTTAACATCCTTACTAATATCATTGTTGTGGACATTTCTTTTTCACCAGTAGACTCTTTCATGGTCTTAAAAATATCTGCTGGAGGTGTTTTTAATGGTTTTGCAAATGAACTTCTCTCTGGCAAGTTTCCACCTAATTTTAATCTGCATTCTTTCAAATACTTCATTTCTGGTGAGTTTTCTGGGGGTTTATAATATTCCACATTTTTTACTTGGTTGTCTGTCAAAGGTACATCAAATCTATCTCTGTAATACAATAAATCTTCTGAATCTAATTTTTTTTGCTGATGAGTGGTATTAATACTCTCTCCAGATTTACCCATTCCATATCCTTTAATCGTTTTTGCTAAAATAACAGTTGGTGTTCCTTTATTTAGCATAGCAGAATAGTAAGCAGAATAAACTTTATGAGGATCGTGTCCTCCTCTATTTAATTTCCAAACATCTTTGTCTGTCATTTGAGAAACAAGATCTAATAACTCAGGATATTTTCCAAAAAATTTTTCTCTTACATATGCTCCACCTTTTGCTTTAAAAGCTTGATATTCTCCATCAACTGCCTCTCCCATTCTTTTTATTAATAAACCTGTTTTATCTTTTGCTAATAAAGAGTCCCAATAAGAACCCCAAATAACCTTAATTACATTCCAGCCTGCTCCTCTAAATATTCCCTCTAGCTCTTGAATAATTTTTCCATTTCCTCTTACAGGGCCATCTAATCTTTGTAGATTACAGTTAACAACGAAAATTAAGTTATCTAATTTTTCTCTAGCAGCTAAACCAATTGCTCCTAAAGATTCAGGTTCATCTGTTTCTCCATCACCTAATAAACACCAAATTTTTCTTCCTTCGTCTTTAAGTAAACCTCTGTTAATCAAATATTTGTTAAATCTTGCTTGATAAATTGACATTATAGGACCCAGTCCCATTGAAACAGTCGGGAATTGCCAAAAATTTGGCATTAACCAAGGATGTGGATAGGATGAAAGTCCACCAGGTTTAACTTCTTGTCTAAAACTATCTAATTGCTTTGATGTAATTCTTCCTTCTAAAAATGCTCTTGCATACATTCCTGGAGCACTGTGACCTTGAAAATAAATTAAATCTCCTCCAAATTTATTATTTTTTGCTCTCCAAAAATGGTTCATTCCAACATCATAGAGAGTTGCTGCCGAAGCAAATGTACCTATATGGCCTCCTAGTTCTGGATTTTTTTTATTCGCTCTTACTACCATCGCAGCAGCATTCCATCTTATCAATGATCTAATTTTTCTCTCAAGATTTTGATCCCCTGGTGACTTTTTTTCTTCTTCTGGAGAAATCGTATTTATGTAAGGAGTATTTCTGGATAATACTAAATCAGAACCTTCTTTATAAGAGTGTTCAATTAATTGTTTTATTAAATATTGAGCTCTACTTTTTCCATCTTTTTCAAGGACAGCAGAAAGAGATTCTAGCCATTCCTTGGTTTCTACAGGATCAATATCTCCATCTTTAATAATTTCAATTCTTTCATCTTTTTTATCTTTTTTTTCAATAATATTTTTTTCCTTTTCTGTTTCTTTTTTTAAAACTAAATTTTTTTCAGCTTCTTCAATAATTTTTTCCGTATCTTTGGGTATTTTTTCTTCATCAGTTTTTTTAGATTTTTCTTCAGATTGTTTTGTATTATTTATAGTTATTAACAAATCTCCTTTTGAAACTTTATCACCAATCTTTACACTAACACTTTCTACAACTCCTTCTTCTGTTGAAGGGACTTCAACACTAGACTTATCACTTTCTAAAGTAACAATTGGATCGTTTTTATTTATTTTTTGTCCAGTTTTTACTAATATTTCTATAATTTCTACATTTTCAAAATCACCTATATCTGGGACTAGTAATTTGTTAACCATTAAAGAATCTAATATTAATCACTTATTAATAAATTGATAGCAGTATTATTTTTGACATATTTATATCTATTTTTTGTCATCCTTAAATGCGTAAATTGTACCATGTTAACTAAATTGTTTAAAAAAATTAAGATATTAAACTTTGATCAAAACTTAGATGCTAAGTTTTGGATACAAAAAATATTACTAAAAAAAAGTTTAAATTCTTTAAAATATTAATATTAAATTTTGTTTAAATTTATCTACTTTGATTTATATTAAATCAAGGGTCCACTAGCTCAATTGGATAGAGCGTCTCGCTACGGACGAGAAGGTTGAGGGTTCAACTCCTTCGTGGACCTCCAAAAAAAAGAAAAAATGAAAATATCTTTGCAAAAAGCAGTAATTTATTTTTTTATAGCAGTATTTATAATATTACTTTTAATCACTTTAGTTTTATAAAAAATAAATGTCTAAAAATTTTGAACAATTAAGTACTAAACCTGGTTTCATGAAACACAATGGAGGTTTATTGTTTAAAGAAATTTCAAAAACTGAATATGAATTTAAAACAAATATAGATAAAAATCATTTGAATTCTTCAGGCATCACACACGGGGGATACATTGCTTCAATAATTGATGCTGGTGCTGGGACCGGTGCTCATAGAGCTGCTGGCAATGTTCCTTGTGTAACAATTTCTTTAGATATAAAATTTATGGGATCCACTAAGTTAGGTGATGAAATAATTGGATTTACAAAAATTCAAAAAAAAACAAAAAATTTCGTATTTCTGATTTGCCACTTACAATCAAAAGGTAAGATTGTTGCATCAGCATCAGGAATTTGGAAAATTTTAAACACTAAACCGATACCTAAATCTGGATTTGGTGGCTAACTATCTTTTCTTTTATAATTAAAATATCCAAAAATAATAATTAATATTAATGCAATAGGATATACTATAAATTTATTTGGTCTATTTAAATTTTCTACTTTAAATTCACTTATAATATCTCCAGTTTCCATTCCACTTTTTTTTGCAAGTCCTTTCCAATTCAACGTATCAATTAAAAATTTATTTTCATCTTTAATTAAATGAACACCATATTCTTCTAAACTAAATTTGCTTTCAAAAGTATCTTTTGGAATTACAAATAATTTATATCGCTCTCCATATTCACTTAAACGAGTAACTTTTATATGCACCTCTTTATTTGAATCTAGTTTCGTTAAATGAATATTGTTTAAATTTTTATACTCATATTTTGGATAAAATTTATTTAGAACAAATTCTGGCGATAAAAATGATATTGAAATAAGTAAAAAAATTATTATTTCATACCATCTAAGTCTATTAAAAAACCATCTTTGTGTAGCGGCAGTAAATATTAATATTCCTATTAACGAAGTTATAATTACTAATAAAGCATGCCAAATATTTTCTACTCCAATTAAAAGTAGCTCATGGTTAAATAAAAAAACAACTGGAAGAATTCCTGTTCTTAAACTATACCAAAATGCCTGAACACCTGTTCTAAGAGGATCTCCTCCTGAAATACCTGCTGCTGCATATGAGGCCAATCCTACAGGTGGGGTTACATCTGCCATTAATCCAAAATAAAATACAAACAAATGAACAGCTATAAGTGGAAATATAAAGCCTGAAGCATTACCCACATCAACTAAAACCATGGTCATTAATGATGCTACAACAACATAATTTGCAGTTGTAGGGAGTCCCATTCCCAACAGTAAGCACAAAACCATAGTAAGTAGTATTAGAATTATTACATTATCCTTAGCAACAGATTCTATAACAATAATTAAATTTGTACTTAAACCAGTAGAACCAACAGCTCCAACTATTACTCCTGCCGTAGCTATTGCAATTCCAACAGCAATCATATTAATTGCACCCTTTTTAAAACCAATTACAGTTTGATTAAACCATGTTTTAAATGAGTCTTTGTAATTTTGTCCTTTAATTATTTTATTTATTAAATTTACTAAAATTAATGCAATTGTTGCGTAAAATATAGAATAGGAAGCTGTAAATCTTAAATAAACTAGTAAGTAAATTAAAACAAAAATTGGAATTAAAAAATGTAAACCAGATAGAAAGGTTTTTTTTAAATTAGGCACATCTTTTTCTTCCATACCTTTAAGATTTAACTTCAGTGCCTCAAGATGAGAAATATAAAACAAAGCTATATAAGAGATAATGGCTGGCAGGAAAGCATGTTTAACAACTTCAAAATATGTAACACCAATAAAACTTGCCATAACAAAAGCTGCAGCACCCATCACTGGAGGCATTATTTGTCCATTAACTGATGATGAAACTTCTATTGCACCAGCTTTTTCCTTTGAAAAACCAGTTTTTTTCATAATAGGAATAGTAAAAGTTCCGGTTGTAACTGTATTAGCAACTGAAGATCCTGATATCATGCCTGTCATTCCAGATCCTAAAATGGCTGCCTTTGCTGGACCTCCTCTCATTTTTCCAACCATAGCAAAAGCTAAATTTAAAAAATATTGACCACCACCAGCGGTTTCTAAAAGAGCACCAAATAGAACAAACAAAAATATAAAATCCACTGAAACTCCAATCGGAATTCCAAATATAGCTTCCTGATCAAACCATTGAAATCCAACAAGTCTCTTTAATGAAAGTCCACCATGAGAAATTATATCTGGTGCATATTGTCCAAAATATGAAAATATCAAAAAACAAACTGCAATTATAACTAAAGGTATTCCAATTACTCTTCGAGTTGCTTCGAGTAGAACTATAATTCCAATAGATCCAATAATTAACTCAATTGGTATAATATATTCACCTAAAGTAATTTTTAACAGAATGCCTCCTCTGTCTACTAATTGATCATAAAAAAAATAAATATACAGGCAACAAAAAGCTCCGATTGCACTTATTAAAATATCTATGATTGTAATTTTTTTTGACCTTGAAATAGGAAAAATTAAAAATGCTAATAATAATGCAAAACCTAAATGAATAGCTCTAGCAGGTAAACCTTTGAACATTCCAATATTAAACCAGAAAGGAAATGGAGATGCATACCATAGTTGAAATAAAGACCAAATAATTGCAATAACACCAACAATTTTTAAATGTAGGCCTGTAAGATTTCTAGTGGGCGATAAATCTTCACGAATTTTACTTTCAATCTTTGTATCTGAGTTTTGATTCATTTACGAAAGTTACTTTACTATAAAAAAAAGGCCCAATAAATATATTGGGCCTTTTTAATTCAAATATATACTTAAATTACATTAATCCAGCTTCTTTATAGTATTTAATAGCACCTGGATGTAATGGAGCTGATAAACCATCAGCTATCATATTTTTTTTCTCTAATGGTCCAAAAGCAGGATGTTGTTTTCTAAAATCATCAAAATTTTCAAAAACCGCTTTTGTTACTAAATAAACTAATTCTTCAGAAACATCTGCACTAGTTACAACAGTAGCTTTAACACCAAAAGTAGTTACATCTTTTTTTTGTCCAGTATAAGTGCCTGCTGGAATTGTAGCCGCTGCATAATAAGGTGCACCATCTATCAAGCCTTGAACAGGTCCTCCAGTAAGATTAATTGGTAATGCTTTTGCCGCACAAGTTGCTGCTTGTTCCATAGCTCCATTTGGAAATCCTACTGAATATCCATATGCATCTATTTTTCCATCACATAAAGCTTTTACTTGCTCAGATGAAGTTAATTCAGTTACAGACTTAAAGTAACTGTTATCAACTCCCATTGCTTCCATAAGTACTTCCATAGTTCCTCTTTGACCTGAACCTGGATTACCTATATTAACAACTTTACCTTCTAAACCTTTAAAATCTTTTACTCTTGCTTTTTTTCTAGCCCAAATTTGGAAAGGTTCATTGTGAACTGAAAAAACAGCTCTTAAATTGCTAAACTGTTTTCCTTCCCATTTACTTGAACCATTGTAAGCATGAAATTGCCAGTCAGATTGAGCTACACCAAATTGAAATTCACCATCTTTAATTTGACCAATGTTGTAGTTTGAACCACCAGTTGATGGAGCAGTACATCTATATGCTTTTGCAGTACCTTTTTTTCTTCCATGGTCTTTACTTGTTGCAGATTTATGCAACATTTTACAAATTGCGTTTCCAGTTTGAAAATACACTCCAGTTGGTCCGCCAGTTCCTATCGTGAAAAACTCTGCAGACTTTGTAACTGTTGTAAATGACAAAGATGCTACAAAAATCAAAAGAGCACTCGATAAGCTAGTAATTATTTTTTTCATTATTTCTCCTCTACTATTATTATTTAGAACAATTCTAATCAAAACTTTGCGTACGAGTCTATAAAAAAATTAATTTGATTCAACCCACGCTTTTAGTCTTTTTGTACCTTCAACTATTTTGGGCGCAAACTTATTAATGAAATTATAATCTAATTTTTTCTGTTTGGATAAATTATCCATAAAATTTTTTCCATCAAAGTCTGTAAAACTTAATCTTGCAATAAGTCTGTCCTTTGAAAAACCAAAATCTGAACCTGGTAAAATAGCTACTCCAGTATCATTTAACAGATTTGCACACATTTCTTCAGAATTTTTAAACTTCTTATCTAAAAATTCTGGCATAATATAAAAACCTCCTTGAGGTTTATTAATTAAAACTTTATTAGATTTAAGATTATCATAAACGTATTCACCAACTAATTTTAAAATTTCTCTAGAATTATTTAAATATAAACTATGATCATTTTTGTAAGCAGCTATGGCCGCATATTGAATTGGAGCGCTTACAGCTGAGAAGGTTTCACTTGCAAGAACTTTTAGCAAATTTTTTAATTTTGCTAATTCATTTGGAATAACAAAATGTCCCAATCTCCAGCCTCCTGCTCCGCACCATTTACTGAGACCATTGCTAATAATTGTTTGTTCAGGACAGAAATTTGAAATTGATTTAAAATTATCTTGAAAAGATAATTCTGAATAAATTTCATCCGATAAGACTAAAATATTATTCTTTTTTACTAGTTCACTTATTTCTTTTAAATTTTCGCATATTTGGCCCGAGGGATTATTTGGTGAATTTAAAAATAAGAGATAATTTTTTTCTTTATTTTTTAAAATAACTTTTTCTATATCTTCTGCCGTTGGAAACCAATTTTTTTCTCTAGTGGTTTCTATCCAGTGAACTTTATTTCTTCCTAAAATTGCTTGAGGCTCATAAGATACCCAGCTAGGAGTAGGTAATAAAACCTCTCCATCAAAAAGAATATGAAGCAAAAACATTAGCTCTTTTGTACCAGGTCCAATTAAAATATTTTCTGCTTTATAAGCATAGTTTTTTTTTAAAGAAACAAATTTAGCTATAGCTTCTCTAAGTTCAGGAAGACCTTGCATAGGAAGATATTTATTTTTATAAGCATTATTTTTTAATTCAGAAACTACATCATCTGGAACTTGGAAAGGTGATTGGCCAAAACCAAACTTAAAAACCTTTTTTCCTTTAGATTCAAGATCTCTTGATATCTCGTTCATTCTTAAAGTTGCAGATAACTTTAAATCCTTTACTACATCTTTAATCATTATTTTTTAATTCCTCTAAATTTTTATATTCTTTTAATACTTCAGGATTTTCTAAAGCTTGTATATTTTTAATTTTATTACCTTCAATTATATTTTTCACAGCTAATTCTACAATTTTTCCATTTTTAGTTCTAGGTATGTCAGTTACATTTATTATTTTTGAAGGAACATGTCTCGGAGAAGCATCAACTCTAATTTTTTGTTTAATTTTTTCTATTAGATTTTGATTAAATTTATTAGGTTCGTTCATCACTATAAACAATAATATTCTTATATCATTGTCCCAAGACTGACCTACAACAATAGATTCTTTTACTTCTTTGAACTTTTCAACCACTGAATAAATTTCTGAAGTACCCAGTCTAACGCCACCGGGATTTAATGTAGCGTCTGATCTTCCATAAATTACATAGCCATTTGAGCTTTTTCTTTCAGCATAATCGCCATGATGCCAAATTCCTTTAAATTTTTTAAAATATGCCTTCTTATATTTAAAATTATTTTTATCATTCCAAAATTTTTTTGGCATAGATGGAAATGGAGATTTGCAAACAAGCTCTCCTTTTTTATTTTTTATTGACCTGCCTTTATTATTAAAAACATCGGTATTCATTCCAAGTCCATTATTTTGAATTTGGCCAGAAATTACCGGACTATAAATATTTCCTAATACAAAACATGAAACTATATCTGTACCACCTGAAATTGAAGCTAAATGAACATTTTTTTTTATTTTATTATAAACATAATTAAAACCATCTACTGAAAGTGGAGATCCTGTTGAACAAATTGTCTTTAATTTTTTTAACTTATATTTTGATTTAAATGACAAATTTAACTTTCTTAGTGAATCAATATACTTTGCACTAACCCCAAAAAGAGTAATATTTTCTTTATCCGCAATTTTTATTAGTAAATCATTTTTTTTATACATCGGAAAACCATCAAAAAGAACAATAGAAGCTTTTGATGCTAAAGAGCTAACTAACCAATTCCACATCATCCAACCACAAGTAGTAAAATAAAACATATTATCACCTGGATTAATTTCACAGTGTAATTGATGTTCTTTTAAATGTTGCAATAAAACTCCACCTGCCCTATGACAAATACATTTTGGTTTTCCTGTGGTTCCACTTGAATACAAAATTGCTAGTTCATGATCAAAGTCATACTTTTTAAAATTAATTTTTGTTGGTTCAATTCTTTTAACATTTTTCCAATAATGAATTTTTACCCCTTTAATTTTTTTAAAAATTAAACTAGTTTTTCCAGGGTAATTAATTATTATTACATTCTTTATTGATTTTACTTTTTTTAAAATAAAAGGAAGTCTTTCTAAAACATTTATTTCTTTACCATTATAATAATATCTATCAGCAATAATTAATAATTTAGGTTTTATTTGAGCAAACCTTTCTATTACACCATTTGCTCCGAAATCAGGAGAACAAGATGACCAAATTGCTCCTATAGATACTGTTGCAAGAAAGCTTTCTACAGTCTCAATTATATTAGGTAAATAAGCAGCAATTCTATCTTTGCTTTTTATTTTTTTTTTTTTGAAAAAATTAACTATTTTGCTTGTGTTAATATAAAGCTGATTCCATGTTCTTATTTCTCTAAAACCATTTTCACTTATAAAAGTAATGGCTTTTGTTTTATCATTTTTTGATAATAAATTTTCTGCAAAATTAAGTTTCGAACCAATTAAAAATTTTGTATCAATTAAATTTTTTGTATATTTAAACTTTAATTTTTTTTGACCTTTCACTTTTGTGAAGTCCCATATTGAGCTCCAAAAATCGCTTGGGTTATCTATACTCCAATTTAACAATTTGTTAAATTTTTTTGAAAATTTATAATCGTAATTTTTTTTTAAAAACTTTTCATATCTATATAAATTAGATTTATTTTTTATTGATTTTGGGGCTTCCCATAATTTTTTTTTCATATCAAAATAATATATATTGAATTATTTTAATTTATGTTACTCTCAAACTAATAAATATTTCAAAATGAGAACTTTTTCTTTAATGATTCGGACATGTTTTAGTCTATTTTTGTTCTATTTAGATAACAATATATAGTAGTAAAAAATATTAATACACTAAAGATTGAAATGAATAAAAATAAAATAACAGCTGTTTTAGGACCAACTAATACTGGAAAAACCTTTTTAGCAATCGAAACTATGCTGTCTTTTGAATCTGGTATGATTGGTTTTCCACTTAGATTGCTTGCAAGAGAAGTTTATGACAAAATTTTAAAAAAAGTAGATCCAAAAAAAGTTGCTTTAATCACTGGTGAAGAAAAAATTATTCCTTCAAACGCAAAGTATTATCTCTGTACTGTTGAATCAATGCCAATTGAAAAAAATTTAGAATTTGTTGGTATTGATGAAATACAAATGTGCACGGACCATGAAAGAGGACACATATTTACCGATAGATTATTGAATTTAAGAGGTGAAAAACTTACTATGTTTATGGGTTCAAATACAATTAGAGAAATTATATCTAAGCTAGAGGGAGATTTGGACTTTATTAATAAAGACAGATTGTCCAAACTAAGTTACTCGGGTTACAAAAAAATTTCAAGAATAGAAAGAAAAAGCGCAATTATTGCATTTTCAGCTGAAGATGTTTACGCAATTGCAGAGTTAATTAGAAGACAAAAGGGAGGGGCTGCTATTGTTATGGGCTCTTTAAGTCCAAAAACAAGAAATGCGCAAGTAAATTTATATCAATCGGAAGATGTTGATTACCTTGTTGCCACTGATGCAATTGGAATGGGTATTAATATGGATTTAGACAATGTTTATTTTTCTAATTTAAAAAAATATGATGGAAAAAAATTAAGAAGATTAAATTTATCTGAAATAGGACAAATATCAGGGCGTGCTGGCAGATATTTGAATGATGGTAGCTTTGGAATTACTGGAGAATGTGGAAAAATTAATTCTGAGGAAGTTGAATTACTTGAAAATCATAAATTTGAAGAAATTACAAATATCTTTTGGAGAAACTCTAATCTAAATTTTAGCAATCAGATAAGTTTACTAAAATCACTAGATGAAAAACCTAAAAAAGATTGGTTAAGAAGAATAAATGAATGTGAAGATGAAAAGGTATTAAAAGTTTTATTAAAAAATGAATCACAGATAGTTAAAAAAAGTAGTCAAAATGAATTAGAATTGTTGTGGGAATGTTGTCAAATACCAGATTTTGTAAAAAAAAATTATGGATATCATATAGAGGTAGTAAAAAAAGTTTTTGAGTTTTTAACTAATAAAAATGGAAAAATTCCAAATAGTTATATGAAACAGCAGTTGTCTAATTTAGATAAAATAGACGGAAATGTAGACTCATTATCAAATAGAATTGCCAATGTTAGGACCTGGTCCTACGTATCAAATAAAATTAATTGGGTTGAAAATCAAGATTATTGGAAAGAAAGAACAAAATCCCTAGAAGACAAATTATCTGATCGTTTACATGATGAATTAACAAAAAGCTTTATTGATAAAAGGGCAAGTGTTTTAACTAAAGGACTAAAACAAGATATAAATTTTGAAACTAAAATTATTGATAAAGAAAGAGTTATTATAAATAATCAATTTATAGGACAGCTCAAAGGATTAAAATTAGAATTAGATTTAAAAATTGGCGCCTTAGATACAGATATTAAATCATTAAAAAAAGCTGCAAGAAAAAATGTAGGTCCAGAAATTTTAAATAGAATTGAACAAATTAAAAAAACTGAATTATTAGAACTAAAAGATGATTTCAAGATTTATTGGGGAAAATTTCCAATTGCAAAACTTTCTCCTGGAAAGGATTACCTAAACCCAGAAATTATTTTAATTATTGATGATATGGTTGAAAGTGTTGACCAAGCGGAATTATCTTTTTATTTATCAAATTGGATAAATAAAAAGATAAATGAAGATCTTAAAAGTTTGATAGATTTAAAAAAAATCAATGTAAATAAACCTTCAATAAGAGCCTTGGCATATCATCTATACGAAAATAATGGAGTGGTAAAAAGAGAAAATGTAAAAGAATTTTTAAAAAAAATAGACCAAGATGACAAAAAAATACTAAGGAGTTATGGAGTTAAATTTGGAAGGTACCATATTTTTCTTTTCAAATTATTTAAGCCAGATGCAGTATCTTTAAGAATTGCTCTATGGAAAAATTACCATCAAAAATATTTTGAACTAAATCCACCTCAATTTGGATTAAACTTTTTAGAAAGTAAAAATTTCGAAAATAAAAATTTTATGCTTTTATGTGGGTTTGAAAATTTTGATAAATTTTTTGTTAGAATAGACATATTAGAAAGACTATTTATTAAAATTATGAATTTAAATGATATAAACAAAAATGAAATAAAACTTATTCCTGAAATGCTCAATTTATTAGGTTGTAATAAAGATAATTTTTTAAAACTAATTACGAAGATGAATTACAAAACTTTTGAAAAAAATAATGAAACTTATTTTAAGTATGTTCCAAAAAAACAATTTAAAAAAAAATATCATTTTAAAAATCAAAATAAAAATAACCCTTTTGATATACTAAAAGAAATAAACTTTAAATAATGTTTAATATTTTTAAAAAAACAGAAAAAAAAATTTTAAACGTAAACAATAGTACATTAAAAATAGCCGCATTATTAATACATGCTGCAAAAATAGATGAAAATTATAGTGATATTGAAAAAGAAATTATTAAAAAAACCCTTATAAAACTTGGATCTAAAGAAAAAAATTTAGAAGAAATTTTAAAAAATGCCGAAAACATTGAAGCAGAATCTAACCAGATTCTAGAATTTACTAGAGAAATAAAAAATCTTGATGAGGAAACAAAAAAAAAAATAATTGAATCACTTTGGAATATTATATATTCAGATAATTTATCTAACATGTATGAATCTAATTTGATGAGAAGACTTTCAGGATTACTATATTTAGATAAAGAGGTAGTTGGAAATTTAAAAGAAAAAGTTAAGTCTAATTTAAAAAAATGACGTACATAGTAAATGAAAAATGCATTAAGTGTAAATTGATGGACTGTGTCGAAGTATGCCCGGTAGATTGTTTTTATGAAGGAAAAAATATGCTTGTAATTAAACCAGATGAGTGTATAGATTGTGGCGTTTGTGAACCTGAGTGTCCCATTGATGCTATAGTTCCTGACACAGAAAGTGGTAATGAAAAGTGGTTAGAGCTAAACAAAAAATATTCAGAAATTTGGCCGAATATAACAGAAAAAAAAGATCCCCCTAACGACAGTGAAAAATTCAAAAATGAAAAAGATAAGTTTAAAAAATATTTTGAAGAAAACATTTAAAAACAAAAAAAATATTAATATCAAAAAAAATAAGAAAAAACTCAAAAAAAACTCAAAAAAAATTAAAAAAAAAATTTCAAAATCAAATAAGACTAATAAAACAAAAATCAAAAAAAAAGAAAATTTATCTACTGTTGAAACAAAAAATTATAATCTAAGAATTTCAAAAAATATTGATCAAAAACCAGAAATAAAAAAGGTAAAAAATCAAGAAACAGAAAAAAGAATTTACAAAATAAAAGATTATGTTGTTTATCCAAAACATGGTGTTGGACAAATTACTGAATTTAAAAAGATAAACATTGGTGGTATCGATGTTGAAACTTATGTTTTAAAGTTTGAAAAAGATAGAGCTAATGGAATGGTTCCGGTTAACAAACAGTCACACTTAAGACCTCTTGCTACAATCAATCAAATTAATAAATGCATAAGTATTTTAAAAAGTAAGCCAAAAATTAAGAGATCAATGTGGAGTAGAAGAGCTCAAGAATATGAAGCTAAAATCTCTTCAGGAAAAATATATGAATTAACTGAAGTTGTAAGAGATTTGAATAAAGGTGATGATTTAATGATTGATCAATCTTACAGTGAAAGACAACTTTTTGAAAAGGCCTATGAAAGATTATTGACTGAATTTCAAGTGGTCCTGGGGAGCAATTTAGAAGATGCACAAAAAAAAATTGATAAAGCTTTAAAAAGAAATTTAGCTTCACAAAATCCAGCTCCTAAAGTAATTAAAGACACTCAAGTTAATCAAGACAATATTGAAGAAAATCCAGAAATATCTTAGTAAAAAAAACGCCTCCCAAGGTTATTACCATGGGAAGCGCATTTTATAAAAAGCAATTTATAAAAAAGAAATCTAAACTATCTTCTTCTTCTTTTTTTAGCTTTCTTTTTAGCTTTCTTTTTAGCTTTTTTTCTTCTTTTAGCCATTTTAGCTCCCTTTTTATTTTACGAATCATTTGATTCGTTTGATTATTCTTTTTGTATTTTTTTTAGATAGTTATGTCAAATGTTTAATTTTAGATATTAAACTGTAAAATTATTTTTAAATTTATTTAAAAAAAATTTTAAAAAAGATAAGTAAATTGCGAATAATAAACTGTTTTTAAAATTAATTTTTATAAAGTTTTTCTAGTACTTCTTTATATTTTTCTATAACTTTTTTTCTTTTTACTTTCATTGTTGGAGTTAACAAACTATTTTCTATAGAAAAGTTTTCATCTATTAATTGAATTTTTTTTATTTTTTCTACTAAACTCAATTTTTTATTTATATTTTCAATTATTTTATTTATTTTTTCTTTTTCTTTTGAAAAATCTTTATTTGGAACAATTAATGCAACTAAATAATTTTTTTTATCCCCATAAACCATACACTGATCAACTTCTGGTTCGTTTGTAATGATATTTTCAATTTTCGCTGGTGAAATATTGTCTCCTCCAGCACTAACTATAATATCTTTTTTTCTATCTGTGATTTTTAAATAACCATCTTTAGGATCTATTTCACCTATATCACCTGTATGCAGCCATCCATCTATTAAAACTTTTTCTGTTTCCTCTTTTTTATTCCAATATCCAAGCATTACATTCTCTCCTTTAACTAAAATTTCTCCATCTTCAGCAATTCTAACCTGGTTTCCTTTAAAGGGGGGGCCTACGGTTTCTACTTTTATTTTATGAATAGGATTACAACTAACTACAGGGGAAGTTTCAGTAAGACCATAACCTTGGAGAGTGGGTAGTCCTATAGAATTCAAAAATTCTCCTATTTCCTTATCAAGAGCTCCTCCTCCAGAAACAAAGGCCTTTAAATTTCCACCAAATTGTTTTTTGATTTTTTTTCTAACTAATACTTCTACTAATGAATTAATTGATTTTTCAAAAAAAGTCATTTTTCCTTCTAGTAATTTTTTCTTTCCTAACCTAATTGTTGCATTAATTAATTTAGCTTTTAAACCAGTCTGCTTTTTTATATTAATGTTAATTTTGTTATAAAGATTTTGATAAAATCTTGGAACAGCAGTCATAATTGTTGGTTTTGCCTGAGATATATTTTCTAAAAGTTTTTCAATTTTTTCTGCATAAAAAACTTTAGCTCCCACAGCTATTTGTGCAAATTGTACACAATGTTCATATGAATGAGAAAGAGGAAGCCATGTTAAAAATACTGGCTTTGAATCAATTAACGGTTTCATAATTTCACATGCACCTACAAGATTACTTAAAATACCTCCATGGCTTAACATTACTCCTTTTGGATTACCTCCAGTTCCTGAAGTATAAATTATACATGCCATAGAAGATCTTTTTAAATTTAAATTCTTTATTTGATCTTTTTCAGATAATTCATTTTTAATAATTGAATTAAAATCTAGATATTTTTCTTTATCATTTTTATTTAAATCAATTTTATCAAAAGTAATAATTCTTTTTATAAAACTTTTTTCGTTAATTGTTGTGTTCAGTTTTTTGAGCATATCAATATTTGAAACGATTACCATTGTAGGTTCACAGTCCTCGATTAAATATTTATAATCATCTTTGGTATAAGTTGTGTATGCTGGCACCGTAATACCACCAGATAACATAATAGCTAAGTCTGCAATAAACCACTCAGGTCTATTTTCTGAAACTAAAAGACATCTGTCTCCTTCTTTGATATTTTCTTTAATTACTTTTGAAAGTTTAAATATATTATTTTTTGTTTCTTCCCATGTAAAAGTTTTATTATTATTGGGGTTTAACCATTTTAAAAAAACACTTTTTGGATCTTGCTTTTCAGCTTGATAAAAAAATAATTCAACTAAACTTTTAAAATTGTCTAAGTTCATAATTCCTTGGTGGGCAAAGAGAGACTCGAACTCTCACAGTATTGCTACCATTGGATTTTGAGTCCAACGCGTCTACCAGTTCCGCCATTCGCCCTCTGTTCATTGTCATAATTTAGCTTATAAAATAATAGTATAAGAAGAATTATTGTAATAAAAGAAAATATGTTCAAAGAACTTTATACAAAATCAATAAAGTTAGCTGGTCATAAAAATTCCAAATCTTTTTTAGGAATAATATCTTTTATTGAAAGCTTTATTTTTCCAATTCCTCCAGATGTTGTAATAATTCCAATGACAATTGCTAAAAGAGACGAGTGGTTTAAAATTGCGTTAATTGCAACATTGGGTTCAGTTATTGGAGCATGTTTTGGTTATTTTATCGGCTATATATTTTTTAACGAAATAGGAATAAAAATATTTGAACTTTATGGAGTAGATAATGCTTCATTTTTAAAAGACAAAGTGTCTTCAGAGGGTGGGGTTTTGGCTTGGATAACATTGTTGGCAATAGCTGGGTTTACCCCTGTGCCTTTTAAACTATTAACTATAACAAGTGGCTTTGTTCATTTTAACATAATTTATTTTATAATTGTTTCTACATTAACTCGTGGATTTAGATTTTTTTTAATTGCATTTTTAATTGGTAATTTTGGTCCTACAATGAAAAAAATAATTGAAAAAAAATTAGTTGCTGCCTCTATAATATTCTCCATAATAATAATAACAGCTGCATATTTTGTTTATAATTTTTTAATTAAATTTGCTAATTTCTAATGGAAAAAATTTTAACTATTAAAAAATTTTATTTATTAATTTTTTTAATTTCAACAATCAGCTTGCTAGGTGCAGTTTTTATTGAAAATGTCCTAGAACAAAGTCCATGTAGACTATGTTTATATCAAAGAATACCTTACCTAATTTCTATATTCATTTGTTTTTTTGGCTTTAATTATTATAAAAATTTTTTATGGATGTATCTATTACTAATACTTTTTATCATAAGTGCTATTTTAGCTGGATATCATGTTGGAATAGAAAATAGTATCTTTGAAGAGTTTTCTGGTTGTACAAGTGAAAATATAAACATAACTAACAAATTGGATTTATTAAACAACCTAAAAAAAACTATGCCTAGTTGTAAAAATGTAGATTTTAGACTTTTTGGATTGTCTCTTGCGACTATTAATTTAATTATATCTTTAATAATTAGTGCAATAAGTATTACATTAATAAAATATGAAAAAAACAAATAAAAAAAAAATAGAAGAATTCATTAGAGTTGATCATGCAGGAGAAAGAGGTGCTATTAAGATCTACGAAGGTCAATTATTGGCACTTAACACGGTATGTAAAGATGAAAAGTTAAAAGAAACTATCAAAACAATGAAATTACATGAAAAAGAACATTTGGATTTTTTTGAACAAGAAATAAAAAAAAGAAATATTAATCCTACAAAATTCTTACCATTGTGGGATCTTTTAGGAATAGGATTGGGTTTTGGATCAACATTACTTGGTAAAAAAGCTGCAATGCTATGCACTGCTTCTGTAGAAGAGGTTATTGATGAACATTATCAAAATCAAATCGATCAAATCAGTAATGATGAAAAAAAACTAAAGGAAAAAATAATTAAATTTAGAGAAGACGAATTAAACCACAAAGATATTGCTTATCAAGAAGGAGCAACTAAAAATGGTATTTATTCAGTATTAGATAAAGTAATTAAAGTAGGATCTAAAGTCGCAATAAGTATTTCTGAAAAAGTTTAATTACGGTTCTAGTTCTACATCCCAATATAAATAGTCCATCCAACTTTTGTGAAGATAATTAGGAGGAAAATTTTTTCCATTTTTATGAAGATCTTCAGTGGTTGGTTGATAAGGAATTTGATGTAAAGTCATTCCTGAATTTATAAATAGACGTCCACCTTTTTTAACATTACAACTTGAACAAGCAGTCACTACATTTCTCCAATCAGTTTTACCACCTTTTGATCTTGGTAATAAATGATCAAAAGTTAATTCTTTTTTGCTTCCACAATACTGACACATAAACTTATCTCTTAAAAAAACATTAAATCTTGTAAAGTTAGGATTAGATTGTGGTTTTATATAACTTTTTAGCGCTATTACGCTTGGAAGTTTCATACTAAAAGAAGGACTGCTAATCACTCTATCATATTGGCTTACTATAGTTACTCTATCCAAAAAAACTGATTTGATTGAGTCCTGCCAACTCCAAAGTGAAAGTGGATAATAACTTAATGGTCTATAATCAGCATTTAAAACTAAAGCTGGACATTTTTCTAAAGAATTATTTTTGTCTACTGAATGCATATTTGTATATTAGATTAGCTTAATTAATTTTATTAATCAATAATACAAAAAATTTATTAAATAATTATTAAATTATTAAGTTTTTTTTAATATATTTAAGCGCACTACTTGATGCTTCTATTGGAATGTGATGATCAGAATTACTTATGATTTTTGTTTCAATCTCAACATTATTTCTTAATAAAAAATCCTTAGCTTCTAGTAAATAAGTAGAGGGAACCACAGAATCCATATCGCCATGCGTTAAAAACATCTTTGTTTTAGAAGATATTCTATTTGATAAATTTTCTTTATCAATTATTTTTCCAGAAAACCCTACTACACAATTAAAGTTTGTATCTGAAGTTAGTCCTATATTTATACACATCATGCAACCTTGACTGAATCCTGAAAGGCAAATATTTGAATTTTCTAAATTATATTTTTTTTTAATTTCATTTATAAAAAACTTTAATTTTTTTTCTGCTTTAATTGATTCTTCTAAAATGTATTTACTGTCATCTTGGGACAAATCAAACCATTGAAATCCAACTGGATTAATTGGACATGGTTCATGACCATCAGGACATAAAAATATTGTATTTGGTAAAAATCTCTTCCAATTTAAAGATAAAGCACTAATATCGTTACCATCACCACCATAACCATGTAATAAAATGATTGCATTTTTAATATCATTTTCCTTATCTGGATAAATTATTTTTGTATTAAGGCTAAATGTCATAAACTATTAGAAAATTTTAATGTTAATAATTTCATTCTAAAATATATAGTTACATATCATGAGACAAAATAAAAACAATAAAGCTGTCTGGAGTTCAAGAATTAAAAAAAAAACTTCTTCAATTTTTCAAAAAGTAGGAAATTCACTTAATATTGATAAAAGACTTTTTAAAGAAGATATTCAAGTTTCGATTGTACATGTCGAAATGCTCTTTAAACAAAAAATAATTTCATTCAAAACAAAAAACAAAATTATCTGGGGTTTAAATAAAATTAGAAATGAAATTATTAAAAAAAAATTTATTTTTGACCCTAAACATGAAGACATACATATGAGTATAGAAAAAAGATTGTTTGAAATAATTGGTGATGATGCGGGTTATGTTCACACAGCAAGATCAAGAAATGATCAGGTAATAACTGATTTTAAAATTTGGTTAAGAAATTCAACTAGTGAAATTATAAAACTATTAAATTCTACAAATAAAATAATCTTAAAAAATGCAGAAAAAAATATAGATGTAGTAATGCCAGGATTTACCCATCTTAAAAATGCTCAACCAATTTCTTTTGCACATTATTTACTTGCTTATATTGAAATGTTTGGAAGAGATACCAAGAGGTTTGAAAATAATATTAATAATTTACTTGAAAATCCACTGGGTGTTGCAGCATTAGCTGGAACAAACTTTAATATCGATAGAATGTATACAACCAAAAAGCTAAAATTTAGTCATCCAACAAATAATTCAATTGATACAGTTTCTGATAGAGATTTTGTAATTGATTTTTTATATGCTGTTTCAGTTTGCTCTATTCATATATCAAGATTTGCAGAAGAATTTATAATATGGAATTCTGATGCATTTAGATTAATTAAACTAAATGATAGAATAGTAACTGGGTCATCAATAATGCCTCAAAAAAAAAATCCAGACCCTTTAGAATTTTTAAGAGGAAAAACAGGAAATGCATTTGGAAATTTATTTGCAATCTTAACAATTTTAAAAGGATTGCCCTTATCTTATTTTAAAGATTTACAAGATGATAAAGAATTAGTTTTTAAATCTTTTGATCAATTAAAATATTCAATTTTAATTTTAAATGATATATTAAAAAATTTTAGTGTTGACAAAAAAAGAATGTATGAACTTGCAAATATTGGATATACAACATCAACGGATTTAGCTGATTATATTGTAAAAACTATAAATTTACCTTTTAGAAAAGCATATCAGGTCACATCAAAAATTGTAAACTATGCTGAAAAGAAAAACAAAAGACTTGATCAATTGGATATAGAAGAAATTAAAAAAATTGAACCAAAATTAAATGAGGAAGTTTTAAAAATTTTTGATTTAAAAAACTCAATAAAATCAAAAAAATCATATGGCGGTACTTCTTTTGAAAACATAAATAAAATGATAAACAAATATAAAAAGGAATTAAAATGATTAAAAAAATAATATTATTGTTTTTTTGTATTACTTTATTAGTAGCATGCGGAAAAAAAGGAGACCCAAAATACAAAGATTCTAAAAAGTTAATTAAGACCTCAGCAATTAGTTAATGAATTATAAAAAAAGCAATTTATATATTGAAAATATACCTGTTCAAAAAATAGCTAGAAAGTTTGGAACACCTTCTTATTGCTATTCTTTAAATAAATTAAAATCAAATATAAAAAATTTTAGAAAACATTTTAAGTCAATAAGCCCAATGATATGTTTTTCTGTAAAATCAAATGCAAATCTTCAAATTTTACGAGAAATTAAAAAAATGGGAATGGGGGCGGATGTAGTGTCTAAAGGCGAATTAATTATGGCATTAAAAGCTGGTATTAACCCAAAAAAAATAGTTTTTTCTGGGGTAGGTAAAACTTTTGATGAGCTTAAATTTGCAATTGATAAGAACATTTTGTTAATTAATTCAGAATCTGAAAGTGAAATAAATGAAATAGAAAAAATTTCGAAAATTAAAAAAAAAAAAATAGATATTGGAATAAGATTAAATCCAAATATCGATTCTAAAACTTTAAAAAAAATTTCTACAGGAAGAAAAGAAGATAAGTTTGGTTTAACAGAATTTAATTTTTTAAAAATTATAAAAAAATATAAAAATTCAAAAAATTTAAATTTAAAATGTTTAAGTGTTCATATTGGAAGTCAAATTACTAGCTATAAGCCTTATATAAAAATGTTAAAAGTAATTGAGTCAATTATAAAAAAATCTAATTATAATTTTGATTTTATTGACCTTGGTGGTGGTATGGGCATTAGATACAATAAAAAAACTAAAAAACTTAATTATAAAAAATATTACACAGCAATTAAAAATTTTTTGAAGAATTATAAAACAAAAATTATTTTTGAACCTGGAAGATCTATAATTGCAGATTCAGCACTGCTTTTAACAAAAATATTATATATTAAAAAAACTAACAATATAAATTTTATTATTTTAGATGCTGCGATGAATGATTTGATTAGACCAGCTTTATATAATGCAGAACATAAAATAATAGCTTCTAAAAAAAATAGTAAAATAGTTAAAAAAAGACATGAATTTGTTGGTCCAATATGTGAAACCACTGATAAATTTTTATCTGTTAATAAATTTCAAATGTTAAAAGAAAAAGAAATTTTAAGCATTTGCGATGTTGGAGCATATGGCATGAGCTTAAGTTCAAATTATAATTTAAGAACAAAACCTTCCGAAATATTAATTAATAAATCTTCAGTAAAAATAATTAGGAAAAGACAAAAATTAAATAATATTATTTAATTTATCAAATAATGATTAGAAGCTTAATTTTTAAATTTTTTTTTTATTTAGGAATAATTTTTATTTCTTTTATTTTTTTACCTGCTTTATTAATGCCTCCAAAAGTGATTCTATTTGGGGGAAAATTGATGGGGTATTGGTCTAAAATTTGTCTAAATATTTTTTTATCAACAAAAATTATAATTAAAGGAGAGGAAAATTTAATTTCTGAAGAAAAATTTTTCATAGCATGTTCTCATCAATCAATGTTCGAGACATTTTTTTTACAAACCATTTTTCATTCACCTGTATTTATATTAAAAAAAGAACTATTAAAAATTCCAATTTTTGGAATGTATTTGAGTAAAATAGGATCAATATCAATAGAGAGAGATAAAACTACAAAAGAAAATCTAGGTTTTTTCAATAAAATTAAAACAACAGTAGATTCATCGAATAGACCTATAATAATATTTCCTCAAGCAAGCAGAATGCCTGCGGATGACAGAAGTCCTTTTAAAAAAGGAGTCGGAAGAATTTATGAAGAATTAGGAATTAAATGCATACCCGTAGCGATTAATTCTGGAAATGTTTGGCCTAAAAATGGAAAATTAAAATCCAATCAAACAATAACCGTGTCAATACTAAAAGTAATTGAATCCGGAATAGAAAGTAAGCAATTTATTAATAATTTACAAAATGATATTTATAATGAACTCGATAGCATTGCCTAACCTTTCATTGGCATTACAACAAAAATACTATCGAAGTCACCAGGGTCTTTAATCAATGCTGGTGAACCTGTGTCTTTAAAGTAAACTTCTATTTTCTCTCCATCTAATTGTGAGGCAACATCTATTAAATATCTTGAATTAAAGCTCACATCTAGTTCATAATCAAATTTAACAATTAAACTTTCTTTTCCATCTCCACTATTAGTATTGTTAACAGATAAATTTAACATATCTTTTGTCAAATTAAATTTTACTCCATCTTTTTTATCAAGAGAAACAGAGGCAACTCGATCAACGCAGTCTAAGAAAGACTTTAAATCTACTTCTAATTTTTTTTGGTTTTCTTTTGGAATAACTTGAACATAATTAGGAAATTTACCATCAATTAATTTTGAAATTAAAATACTATTATTAAATTCAAATTTTATTTTTGACTTTATATTAGAAATTTTAACTTCTCCTTCATAATCTTCTAGTAATGAACAAAGTTGATATATGGTTTTTTTTGGTAAAATTATTGGTTCAAAATCTATCTTCTCATTAAGTCTAACTTTTGATACTGACATCCTATGACTATCAGTTGCTGCAGCTGTCAAATAAATTCTATCATCAACTTGGGTTTGGTGAAAAAAAATACCGCTTAAATAATGTCTAGTTTCATCATTAGAAATTGAAAATTTACATTTATTTAAAAGCTTTAGTAATTGTTTTGACTTTATAAAAAACTCATTTTGATTAAAATTTTCTTCAGTAAGTGGATATTCAGAAGCATTTAAACAATTTAAATTAAAAACAGATTTTTCAGACTCCAGATGAAGTTTATTTTCACCTATTTTTGAAAAATTTATTTTTTTTCCTGAAGAAAATTTTCTTACAATATCATACATAATTGAAGATGAAGTAGTTGTTTTTCCTTCTTCAATTACTTCAACATTAGAAATTTTATTTATATAAATAATATCCAAATCCGTAGCAGTAATTGTTAAATTGCCATTTGATAAATTAAGAAGAATATTTGATAAAATAGGTAAAGTATTTCTTTTTTCTATAACACCTTGACAAAAATTTAATGATTTTTGTAAGTCCTGTTGGTTAACATTAAATTTCATTTTGATTGTTGTATAAAATTTTACTTTTTAAATTATCAATATTAAAATTAAGCTCTTTGTCTTCCTCTCTTAATTTTTCAATAGTTTTTACTGAATGAATTACTGTAGTATGATCTCTATTTGAAAAAGCTCTGCCTATTTCGGGAAGAGATTTTGAAGTTAATATTTTTGACAAATATATGGCAGTTTGTCTTGGTCTAACTAAATATCTAGATCTTCTTGAAGATAGCATTTCATTTTTACTTATTTTAAAAAATTCACAGACACTTTTTTGAATAACATCAATAGTAACTTTATTTTCGGGTAAATTTAACAAGTCTTTTAAAATTGTTTTCGTTTCCGGTAGACTTGGAACTTTATTATAAATTCTTGAAAATGATATAATTCTATTTAAAGCTCCAACTAATTCTCTAATACTAGTTCTAATTTCAGAACAAATAAACTTTTTTATTTCTTCAGAAATATTAGCTTGAATTGAATTGAATAATTTTAACTCATGTATCTTTGAATTTATTATCTTATATCTTAAATCAAAATCTGTATTTTGAATATCAATAACTAGTCCACCTGAAAATCTCGATTTTATTCTTTCTTGAATTCTTGTAAGTTTGTTCGGGGGTCTATCTGCTGAAACAATTATTTGAGAACGTTTATCTATAAGCGCATTAAAAGTATGAAAGAATTCTTCTTGCATTGCTTCTTTACCGTTCATAAATTGAATATCGTCTATTAACAAAACATCAGTATTTCTAAAATAATCTTTAAATTTGACCATTTCATTTGATTTTATTGATTTAACAAAATGATACATAAATCTTTCTGCTGAAATAAACATTACTCTATTTTTTTCTTTTAAATTTAATCCAATTGCATTTAACAAATGTGTTTTACCCATTCCAACTCCTCCATATAAATATAAAGGATTATAATATGATAAATCTTGTGTAACTTTTTTTGAAGCTTCAAAAGCTAACTTATTGCTTGATCCAATTACAAAGTTTTCAAAGTTTTTATTTTGATCAAATCTATTATATTGCAAAAATGAGTCTTTAATAAACGAGATATTTTTTTCTACATCATTATTTAAAATATTTTTAGAATCGTTTTGGTCAACTATTTTTTCTTTAATGCTAAATTCTATTCTGTTTATCTCTTTTTTATATATTTGAATAATACTTAAAATTTGATCTAAATATCTTGAAGTAATCCAGTCTCGAATAAATCTGGTTGGAACAGAAATTAAAATATAATTATTAAACTCATCTACAAAAACAATTTTTTTTAACCAGCTATCATATATATCTAAACCAAATTTTTTTTTCATTTCAGATTGTATATCTTTCCATTCTAATTTTTTATCTTGATGTTTTAGGTTTTGTTCTTTAAAGATATTTTTCATTGAAGCAACTCAATTAAAACCTATATAAATTTATTGCAATAAATTATTTTCGTTTTAGAAAAAAAAATGAAATCTATAATTGAATATCTGTTTTAAAAAAATAAATTAACTTATTAATTGAATTAAAAAATTTTTTTTTTTTTAAAAAAAAAACTATATCTTGTATTTATTTATAAATAGATTTTATATTTAGTATGTTTAATTAATTTAAATATCAAAAGTTGTAACTGATTTAAAAAACAAAAAATCTGAGATTGTATTTTATAAAAATTTAAACTACTTGGGGTTGTTTATAGAGAATTAATTTTTTTTGTAATTCTAGAAATATTTCTTGAAGCATTTCCTTTTTTTACAATACCTGTTTTTGCAACCTTCATAAGTTCCGAATTTAGTTTTGGAAGATATTTTAATGCTTCTTTTTTATTCTTTTTTTCTAAAATAGAGTTCATTTTTTTTATTGCGTTTTTAAATCTGCTTTTTCTTGATCGATTGACAGCAGTTTGCCTTTCTATTCTTCTAATTCTTTTAATCGCTGATTTTGTATTAGCCATTTGCGCGGATGGTATAGCTTGTGAAGCCAATAGGGTCAATAGGGTAAATATTTATTTTTGACATATATTGCAAAAAAAAGATGATCTATTGGATATGAATTTCTTTATTATCTTGCCATTACAACCTTTTATTAAACACTTTTTATTTTCTCTATCATATACATTAAATTCAAGTTGAAATGATCCGATTGAACCTTTGATATTTTTAAAATCTCTTATTGAGGAACCACCATATTTTATTGCTTTTTTAATAACAAATTTTGAAAAATATAATAATTTTTTAATTTCTTTATTAGTTATTTTAAAACCAATTTTATTTGGATGAATTTTACAATAAAATAATATTTCATTAGAATATATATTGCCAATTCCTGATATAAAATTTTGATCCAATAGTAAATTTTTAATATTTTTTTTTCTATTTATTAATTTTTTTTTTAAATATTTAAAATTTAATTTTTTACTTAAAACTTCTGGTCCTATTTTTAAAAAAAATTTTTCTAATTCTAATTTATTTTTAATTATAAAAAAATATCCAAATCTTCTTGGATCATTATAAATAATTTTAAAATTTGAAAAAAATATTTCAATATGATTATGTTTTTTTGGCAATATAGGTGATTGATAAAAACTTAAGTTTGTATTTTTGTTTTTTGTTTTATCCATCAGATGTATTGTTCCCGACATACCAAGATGAATAATGCAATATTTAGAATTGTCTAATCCTAGAATTAAATACTTTGATTTTCTTAAAACTTTTTTAACAAATCTATTTTCTAAAATTTTTTCAAAATTTTTGTGCAATTTGAACCTTAAATTTCTATTACTAACAATAACTTTTTTAATCTTTTTGTGTTGAATCTTCTTTTTAAGTGATTGTTTAACTATTTCTACTTCTGGCAATTCCGGCATTTAAGATTATATTAATAAATTAAATAAAAGATAAAATCATGCAACAAGATCTACAACAACAAAAAGGCCTAGTTAAAGAGGTTTTTGATAAAGTTTTTGATAAATACGACCTAATGAATGATTTTATGTCTTTGGGTATTCATAGAATATGGAAAAAAAATTTTATTCAAATGTTGAATCCTGCTGATAATAAAAAACTAATAGATGTTGGCTGTGGAACTGGAGATATTGCAAACTTATATATTAAAGCAACATCTATCAAATCTTCAATATTATGTGTTGATCCAAATAAAAAAATGATCGAAGAAAGTAAAAAAAAATTAAAAAAATATAAAAATATTAATTGGAAAGTTTGCAGTGCTGAAAAATTAAGTGTAACAGACAATACTTATGATTTTTATACAATAAGTTTTGGATTAAGAAATACAAAAAATATAAATAAAAGTCTATCTGAGGCATATAGAGTATTAAAAAAAGGTGGTAGATTTTTATGTTTAGATTTTTCAAAAATTAATAACTCAAATCTAAACTTTATTTACAAAAATTACTCAAAAATAATTCCTTTAATAGGAAAAATTATTGTTGGAGAAGAGGAGCCTTACAAATATCTAGTGGAAAGTATAGAAAAATTTGTAGATCAAGAAGAGCTTTTAGAATTAATGAAAAAAAATAAATTTCAAAATTGTTCATATAGAAATTTAAGTGGTGGAATAGTTGCAATTCATTCTGGATGGAAAGTTTAATGATTAATAAATTATTTATACTAATAAAATTAGCAATAAAATTGGCTAGATCTGATGCATTAAAAGTTGCTTCCAAAATACATAAGCCTCCTTTAGTTATAAAAATTTTAGTAGGAATTTTGTCAATTTCGTTATTTAAAAAAGATAATCAAAGCCCAAATTTAAGTGATGAAGAAAGATTATGTAATTCTATGCAAGAAATGGGTACAACATTTATAAAACTTGGCCAGTTTTTGTCTACAAGACCTGATATTATTGGAGAAAAACTTTCAAAACAGTTTGAAAAATTACAAGATAAGCTCCCGCCATTTTCCAGTTATGAAGCCAACAATATAATCAAAAAAGATTTAGGTGAAGAAATTTATAAATCAATAATTAATTTAAGTGAGCCTATTGCAGCAGCTTCAATAGCTCAAGTTCACAAAGCACAGATAAATGAAAATGGAACAATAAAAGATGTTGCAATCAAAATATTAAGACCAAATATAAAAAAAATATTTAATGAAGAAATAGATGCATTAATGTTCCTTGCATATTTTGTTGAAAATCTAATTAAAAAAACAAAAAGATTAAAATTAGTTGAGGTAGTTTTTCTTTTAAAAGAAATTACAAATCACGAAATGGATTTAAGGTTAGAAGCAGCAGCTGCAAACGAATATTCGGAAAATACTAAAAATGATTTAGGATTTAATGTTCCAAATATTTATTGGAATTACACAAGTGAATCTGTGTTAACACTTGATTGGGTAGATGGAATTTCTATAAGAGAAAATGATCTTTTAGAAAAAAATAATATAAATACAAAAAAATTAGCTGAAGATATTATTCAACACTTTTTAAGACATGCAATTAGAGACGGTTTTTTTCATGCAGATATGCATCAAGGAAATTTATTAATTAATAATGAAGGACAAGTAGTACCTATTGATTTTGGCATAATGGGAAGACTTGATAAGTTAAATAAAAGATATCTTGCAGAAATTTTATTTGGTTTTATTCAGAGAGATTATAAAAAAGTAGCTGAAGTACATCTTATTGCAGGTTTAGTTCCAAAAAATATTCAAATAGACGAATTTGCTCAAGCACTAAGGTCTATAGGAGAACCAATATTTGGTCATTCAGTGAAAGACATTTCTGGAGGGAAATTGTTAAAACAATTGTTTGATATAACTGAAAAATTTAATATGCAAACTCAACCACAACTACTTTTACTACAAAAAACAATGGTTGTAGTTGAGGGAGTGGCTAGAAAATTAAATCAAGATACAAATATATGGAAAATTTCAAAACCAGTTTTAGAAAATTGGTTAAAAGAAACCAAAGATCCAATAAATAAAATTACAGATACAATTAAAGATTCTGCGGAAGTACTAAAAAAACTTCCAGAACTACCAAAAATAATGGAACAAGCAAACCAAGCTCTTTCTTACTTAGCTAGCGGAAATATTCCTCAAAATTCGAATTCATATTCATCTTTAAAAATAAAAGAGCTAGAAATGAAATCATTTAGAAATCAAAGTATTATTGGATTATTACTGCTTGTATTTTTAAGCATCATAGTATTTTAATTCTGGGAATGAATAATTTTAAAGGTAAAAAAATTTTATTAATAATCTGCGGTGGAATAGCAGCCTACAAAAGCTTAGAAATAATAAGACTTCTAAAAAAAAATGGTTCTTTTGTTAAAACTATTCTTACAAAAAATGCAAAAAAATTTATTACACCTCTCTCCGTTGCTTCTTTATCTCAAGAAAAAGTTTACTCAGACCTATTCGACCATAAAAATGAATCTGAAATGGACCATATTTCTCTTTCAAGATGGTCTGATTTAATTTTAATTGCACCCGCAACAGCAAATACTATTGCAAAAATTAGCTATGGAATGGCTGATGATTTGGCATCAACAATCGTTTTAGCTGCTAACAAAAATATTTTTTTAGCACCTGCAATGAATGTAAGAATGTGGGAACATATTTCAAATAAAGAAAATATAAAAAAACTAAAAAATTTTGGATATAAAATTATAGGCCCTGAAATAGGAGATATGGCATGTGGCGAATTTGGCGAAGGAAAAATGACAGAACCTCAGAGTATATTAAATTTTTTAAATAATTATTTTGAATCTACGAAGAAAAAAAATAAATATAAAGCTTTAGTAACAGCCGGTCCAACTCATGAATATATAGACCCTGTAAGATATATTTCAAATAGATCAAGCGGAAAACAAGGATATGAAATTGCAAAATCTTTAAAAAAAAACGGATTTGATACTACATTAATATCTGGACCTACAAATTTGGAACCAATTCCAGAAGTTAATTTAATTAAAGTTCGTTCAGCTGAAGAGATGTACAATGCTACATTAGAAAATCTTCCTGTAGATGTAGCTATTTTCTCTGCTGCTGTTTCAGACTATAAAGTTAAAAATAAAGAAAATGAGAAAATCAAAAAAAAAGATTTTATGAATTTAAACTTAGAAAAAAATCCAGATATTTTAGCAAACATATCTAAACATAACTCACTAAGACCAAAAATTGTAATTGGTTTTGCTGCAGAAACAAATAATTTGAACAAGAATTCAAAAAAAAAATTATCAGAAAAAAATTGTGACTGGATTATTGCTAATAATGTTTCAGATAAATCAATTGGGTTCGATTCTGATTTTAATGAGGTATCTATTTTTTATAAAAACAATAGTATAGAAAAAATTCCAAAAATGAAAAAATCTCTTTTAGCAGACCAAATAGTAAGTAAAGTGATTTATTATTTAAATTAATTTAATGGTAAAAGTTTTAGTTAAAAAACTGAGCACAAAAGTTCAGTTACCCTCTTATAAAACAAAAGGTTCATCTGGAATGGACTTAAATGCATTCATTGATAATCCTATAAAAATTCTTCCAAATACATCTGCTTTGATTCCTACAGGTTTATCAGTTGCAATACCAGAGGATCTTGAAATACAAATAAGACCTAGATCTGGACTTGCTGCAAAATCAAATATTAGTGTATTAAATACTCCTGGAACAATCGATAGCGACTACAGAGGAGAGCTAAAAGTAATATTATTTAATCATGGCAACAAAGACTTCACTGTTCAAAACAATGATAGAATTGCTCAAATGATTTTAATGCCAATATTAAAAATAGATTTTGAAGAAGTAGATGAATTGCCAAATACTATAAGGGGAGCAGGCGGTTTTGGTTCTACAGGTAAATGAAAAAAAAATTAAATAATAATCTTATAGAAAGATATTCAAGGCAAATTGTATTAAAAAATATAGGAGCCTTTGGACAAAAAAAAATATTAAATGCCAAAATTTTAGTTGTGGGTGCGGGTGGACTTGGTTGTCCTGTAGTAGATTATTTAGCAAGGGCTGGGGTAGGTAATATTACTATTGCTGATAACGATAAGATAAAATTATCAAATATTCATAGACAATCTATATATGATACAAATGATGTGGGAAAATTTAAAGTAGAAATTATAAAAAAAAAAATTAATAAAATTAATCCACACTCAAAAATAAAAATAATAAAAAAAAAAATAACTAGATTAAACCTTTCTAAAATTATTAAAAAAAATAATATTATTGTCGATGGTTCAGATAATTTTAAAACAAAATTTTTACTCAATGATTTTAGTCTAAAAAACAAAAAAATATTAATTACGGGAGCAATCAGCAAGTTTGATGGACATGTTTTTTCATTTAATTTTAAAAACAAAAAAATCCCTTGTTTAAGATGTTTCTATCAAACAGAACCTTCCGATGATATTTTAAATTGTGAATCAGAAGGTGTAATAGGAACTGTAGCTGGAATAATTGGAAGTATTCAGGCTAATGAAGTATTGAAAAAAATAGTAGGAATTGGAAGTAATTTAGACGGGTCAATTTTAATCGTTAACTTATTAAAATTGGATTTTAGAAAAGTTTCTTATTATAAAAAGGAAAATTGCATTTGTTATAAATGAAAACATTTATTTTTTTAATTATTTTAATTTTTATTATAAATAATGGGCTAGCAAATGAAAAAAATTATTATTTATCCTTAAAAAATAATAAAGTTAACGTTAGATATGGTCCAGGTTTTGATTATCCAATAAAATATATTTATAAAAAAATTTTTCTACCAGTTAAAGTAATTGATAAAAAAGAAAATTTTAGAAGAATAGTAGATTTTAAAAAAAATAGTGGATGGATACACATTTCTCAATTAAAAAAATCAAATTCATTAATCGTCCTAGAAGACAAGATATTGTTTAAAAAACCTACAAAATTTTCTAAACCAATTGCTAAATTAAAAAAAGGAAGATTATTAATTGTAAAAAAATGTCAAAAAAAATGGTGCAAAGTAAAAACAGGAGAATTTACAGGCTGGATTAATAGCTACAATGTATGGGGAAAATTTTAAATTAAAATTTTATTTAATATCAAAACGATCTAAATTCATCACTTTTGTCCAAGCTGCAACGAAGTCATTTATAAATTTTTCGGAAGAGTCATCGGTTGCATACACTTCGCTTAAGGCTCTTAGTTGCGAGTTTGAACCAAAAATAAGATCTGCTCTTGTTCCAACCCATTTAATTTTACCAGTTTTACGATCAATACCATTAAATAAATCTTCTTTTTTAGAAGTTTCTGTCCACTTAACATCCATATCTAACAAATTAACAAAGAAGTCATTAGATAGTTTGCCTGGTCTTTTCGTAAATACACCATGCTTAGAACCGTCAAAATTAGTTCCTATAACACGCATTCCTCCAATTAAAACTGTCATTTCAGGTGCTGTTAATTGTAACAACTGTGCTTTATCTACTAATAACTCTTCCGCTTTTGTTGAACTTTCAGAATTTGCATAATTCCTAAATCCGTCAGCACTTGGTTCTAAAAGTCCAAAAGAAAATACATCAGTTTGATCTTGTGATGCATCACCTCTTCCGGGTAAAAAAGAAACTTTTATTTTCTTTCCACCATCTCTTGCAGCTTTTTCAATTCCTACATTTCCTCCCAAAACTATAAGATCTGCTAAAGAAACATATTTTTTTTTAGAGTTAAACTCTTTTTGAATTTTTTCATAAACTTTTATTGATTTTGACAATTGAGATGGATTATTTACTTCCCAATTTTTTTGAGGAGCAAGTCTAACACGTGAACCATTTGCGCCACCTCTCTTATCTGAACCTCTAAAAGTAGATGCCGAAGCCCAAGCCGTAGAAACTAATTGTGAAACTGATAGTCCAGATTTGGCTATTTTTGACTTTAAAGCTTCTATATCTTTACTTTTTAATTTAATTTTATTTTTTGGAACTGGATCCTGCCAAATTAAATCTTCCTTTGGCACTTCTCCTCCTAAATAATTTACTTTTGGACCCATGTCTCTATGAGTGAGTTTAAACCAAGCCCTTGCAAAAGCATCTGCAAATTCATCAGGATTTTCGTGAAAATTTTTAGAAATTCTTCCAAACTCCGGATCAAATCTCATTGATAAATCTGTTGTTTGCATCATAGGAAGATTTTTCTTTCCTTTAATGTGAGCATCTGGTGTCATATTTATTGCTTGGCCATTTTGTTTTGGTTTCCACTGATGTGCTCCAGCTGGGCTTTTTGTTAACTCCCATTCATATCCAAATAAATTATCAAAATAACCCATGTCCCATTTAATTGGGTTTGAAGTCCAAGCTCCTTCTATTCCACTGCTAATAGTGTCAGCTCCTAGACCACTTTTATAATTACTGTTCCATCCAGTTGCTTGTTCTTGTATTTTTGATCCCTCTGGTTCAGGACCTTTATGTGTCTCAGCAGCTGCCCCATGAGATTTACCAAAAGTATGACCTCCAGCAACTAAAGCTACTATTTCATAATCATTCATTGCCATTCTTCCAAAAGTTTCTCTTATATCTCTTGAGGCTAATAAAGGATCTGGATTTCCATCTGGTCCTTGTGGATTAACATAAATTAAGCCCATTTGAACTGCGCCAAGTGGATTTTCCAACTCTCTTTTTGAATTATATCTATTATTGCCAAGCCATTCTTTTTCAGAACCCCAATAAATATCTTCTTCTGGCTCCCAAATATCCTCTCTTCCAGCTCCAAAACCAAAAGTTTTAAAACCCATAGATTCTAAAGCAACGTTACCTACAAGAATAAACAAGTCTGCCCATGAAATTTTTTTTCCATATTTTTTTTTAACTGGCCAAAGCAATAATCTTGCTTTGTCTAAATTAACGTTGTCTGGCCAACTTCCAATTGGTGCAAAACGCTGATTACCTGTGCCTGCACCTCCTCTACCATCGCCAGTTCTATATGTTCCTGCAGCATGCCAAGCTAAACGTATAAATAATGGTCCATAGTGCCCATAGTCTGCTGGCCACCAGCTTTGTGATTGTGTCATTAATTTATGTAGATCTTTTTTTAAAGCTTTGAAATTAAGTTTTTTAAATTCTTTTTTATAATTAAATTTTTTATCCATTGGATTAACCATGGATGAATGTTGACTTAAAATTTTTAAATTTAATGCATTTGGCCACCAATCTCTATTGGTTTGACCTTTGCCTGAATTATATTTTTGAGTTATTCCTTCTCCATGAAAAGGGCACTTACTTAAATCACTTCCTAATTCTTTACTCATAAATTTAACTTATAATGATTCTAAACTAGTGTCAATACAGTTGCATTGTACAACTTAATATAATTAAATATTTTTGTAATTCTTGAATTTAGTTATTATTTGCAACTTTAACTAAAACTTCTACAGATTTAATTTTTTTTCCAGGTAGACTTTTACTTATTGTTATTTTTTCAACGTACTTGTTGTCTAGATCAATTAGTTCATTATTAGATTCATCAAAAAAATGATGGTGATTTGTTACATTTGTGTCAAAATAACTTCTTTCACTATTTATTGAAATTTCTTTCAAATAACCTTTTTTTTTAAAAGCATGTACCGTATTATAAATAGTTGCTAACGAAATTTTTTTTTCAGAAGTTTTATTTAATAACTTATTCAAATCATTAATTGTAAAGTGAAAAGTGTTTGCTCTATTGAATAATAGTTTACAAATCTCTATTCTTTGTTTTGTTGGTCTAAGACCTGAGGATCTCAATTTTTCTGTGAATGTAACGTTATTACTCATTTTTTTGCCTAATTTATATATATTCTATGAAATTTGTATATTATAAAATTGCTCTAAATAAAGTAATAAATAGCTTAATTTATGAATAAAAAGTCATCATATAATTATGAAGAACTAATAGAATGCGGAAATGGTAAACTTTTTGGTCCTGAAAATGCAAAGTTACCGCTTCCTCCTATGTTGATGTTTGACAGAATATCAGAAATTAGCGAAAATAAAGGAAATTTTAAAAAGGGTTTAATTAAAGCTGAACTAGATATAAAAGACAATTTGTGGTTTTTTGAATGTCACTTTAAAGATGACTCTGTTATGCCAGGATGTTTAGGTTTAGATGCAATGTGGCAACTAGTTGGTTTTTATTTAGGATGGCTTGGAAATCCTGGAAAAGGAAGAGCTTTAGGAGTTAATACGGTAAAATTTACTGGAGAAGTGCTAAAAAATGTTAAATTAGCTTCTTATGAAATAGATATGAAAAGAATTCTTATAAAAGAAGGTGCTACAGTAGGATTGGCAAATGGAATTTTAAAAGCAGATGGAAAAAAAATATATTCAGCAGAAAATTTAAAGGTAGGATTATTTAAATAATGAAAAGAGTTGTTATAACTGGAATTGGCGTTGTTTCTTGCTTAGGAAATAATCAAAAAGAAGTTTATGAATCTTTGTTAAATTCAAAATCAGGAATATCTTTTTGTGAAGAATACAAAGAGTATAATTTAAAAAGTAACATTCATGGTAAACCAAATATAAAATTAGAAGACTTTGTTGATAGAAAAGTAATAAGATTTATGGGAGCTGGATCAGCTTATAATTATATTGCTATGGATGAAGCTGTAAAAGACTCTGGATTAGAAGAAAAAGATGTAAGTAATACTACAACTGGAATGATTATGGGATCTGGTGGTCCATCAATAGAAAATGTTATTCTTGCAGCTGATAAAACCAGAGAAAAAAATCCAAAAAAAATGGGACCATTTGTTGTTCCAAGAACAATGGCAAGCACAGCATCTGCAACACTAGCAGTTCCATTTAAAATAAAAGGTGTAAACTACACTATAAGTTCTGCGTGTGCTACCAGCGGACACTGCATTGGTAATGCAATGGAACTAATTCAATTAGGTAAACAAAAAGTAATCTTTGCAGGAGGAAGTGATGAAGTTCACTTTGCTTTAACAGCGATGTTTGATGCAATGACTGCTTTATCATCAAAATATAATGATACTCCTGAAAAAGCCTCTAGACCTTATGACAAAACTAGAGATGGATTTGTAATATCTGGTGGCGGAGGTGTTTTAGTCATGGAAGAATATGAACATGCAAAAGCAAGGGGAGCTAAAATTTATGCAGAAATAACCGGATATGGAGCAACTTCAGATGGTTATGATATGGTAGCACCTTCCGGAGAAGGGGCTGTTAGATGTATGAAAATGGCTCTAAGCACTTGTAAAAATAAAATTGATTATATAAATACTCATGGAACTTCAACGCCTGTCGGAGATATCACTGAACTTAATGCCGTAGGAGAAGTGTTTAAAGATAAAGTTCCAAAAATAAGCTCAACAAAATCACTTTCAGGTCATTCTTTAGGAGCTACATCGGTACATGAAGCAATTTACAGCTTAATTATGATGAAAAATAACTTTATTTCTGCATCTATAAATATCAATGATATGGATGATGGAGCAAAAAAATTTCCAATAGTAACAAGCGTTGAAAAAAATATTAATTTAAATGCCATAATGTCGAATAGTTTTGGTTTTGGTGGAACTAATGCAACTTTAGTTTTTGAAAAGGTTTAAATTATGAGTTTAATGAAGGGTAAAAAAGGATTAATCATGGGAGTAGCAAATGAGAGATCTATTGCCTGGGGTATTTCTCAAAAATTAGCTGAATCTGGAGCAGAATTAGCTTTTACATATCTTGGTGATGCTCTAAAGAAAAGAGTTATTCCATTAGCAGAAAAATTAAATTCAAAAGTAACATTTAGCTGTGATGTTGAAAAAAAAGAAGAAGTAATAAAGCTCTTTGAAGATATTAAAGCTAACTGGGGTCAAATTGATTTTGTTGTTCATGCGGTTGCCTTTTCAGATAAATCAGAATTATCAGGAGAATATTTAAATACCAGTAGAGAAAATTTTTTAAGAAGTATGTTGATTTCATGTTTTTCATTTACAGAGGTGGCAAAAGAGGCTTCTAAAATAATGAATAAAGGTGGAAGTATGCTTACTTTGACTTATGAATCTAACAAAGCTATTCCAAATTATAATGTAATGGGTGTTTGTAAATCTGCACTTGAAGCAAGTGTAAAATATCTAGCAAGAGATTTGGGAGCTAAAGGAATTAGAGTTAACGCAATAAGTGCAGGCCCAATTAAAACTCTAGCGGCTTCAGCTATAGGTGATGCAAAATTTTTATATAAATGGAATGAAGACCATTCTTTTTTAAAAAGAAATGTTGATATTCACGACGTCGGAAATTCAGCTTTATATTTATTAAGTAGCCTTGGTGGTGGGGTTACCGGCGAAATTCACTATGTAGACGCAGGATATAATAAAGTAGGGATGCCAGATCCTAAAAATATTACTTAATATTGTGTCAAAAAGATATAGCGGCAAATCATTTAAAGACTCGAACGTAATGAAAAAACCTAAACTTTCTTTAAAAGAAAAAAGGAAACTTAAGAGAGAAAAAAGGAAGAATAAATAAAGGAGCATTCTGTTGCTCGGTACCCAAAATTAATTAAACTGCTGACTTAATTGAAAGCTTTACTTTACCTCTATCAAAACCAATAACTTTTACTTTAACTTCATCACCTTCTTTAACTACATCGGTTACCTTGGCCACTCTTTTATTTGCTAGTTCAGAAATATGAACTAAACCATCTTGTTTTCCTAGAAAATTAACAAAAGCACCAAATTCCATAATTTTAATTACTTTGCCATTATAAATTTTATTCATTTCAGCTTTAGCAGTTAAATCTTTAATCATTTGCATGGCTTTATTTCTAGATTCATCATCTGGTGCAGCAACTGTTACAACGCCCTCATCATTTACATCAACTTTTGCTCCCGATTTTTCAACTATTTCTCTAATTGTTGCGCCACCTTTTCCAATAACAGTCGCTATATCTTTTTTATCTACAGTTATTTTTTCCATTTTAGGAGTGTGCTTACCAACATCTGCTCTAGATTTATTTAATGCTTTATTCATTTCACCTAAGATATGAATTCTTCCATCTTTAGCTTGCTTTAGAGCTTGTTCCATTATTTCAAATGTAATTCCTGTAATTTTTATATCCATTTGAAGTGACGTAATTCCATCTTTTGTACCTGCAACTTTAAAATCCATGTCTCCTAGATGGTCCTCATCCCCTAATATGTCAGACAAAACACTAAAATCATTGCCTTCTTTTATTAATCCCATTGCAATACCTGCAACTGGTTCTTTAATTGGAACTCCAGCATCCATTAAAGCTAATGAAGCACCACAAACTGTTGCCATGGACGATGAGCCATTAGACTCTGTAATTTCTGATACAATTCTAAATGTGTAAGGAAAGCTTTCTTTTGAAGGCAAAGAAGAATTGATTGCTCTCCATGCAAGTTTTCCATGACCAATTTCTCTTCTGCCTGTACCCACTCTTCCAACTTCACCAACTGAAAATGGAGGAAAGTTATAGTGAAGCATAAATCTTTCTCTTTGTAGACCATCTAAACTTTCAATTCTTTGTTCGTCATCTGAAGTTCCAAGTGTAGTTGTTACAATTGCTTGTGTCTCACCTCTTGTAAATAGTGCTGAACCATGAGTCCTTGGCAGTATTCCAACTTCACACATAATAGGTCTTACATCTGAAAGTCCTCTTCCATCGATACGATTTTTATTTTTTAATATATCAGTTCTAACAATTCTTTTTTCTAAATTTTTTAATTCATAATTAACATCTAATTCAGAAATATTTTCATCTTCTTCGTAAATTTTTTTAGCTTTTTCTGTTATATCAGAAATAAGATTTGATCTTTTTTGTTTATCTTGTATTGAAAAAGCTTTTTTAAGCTCGTCAGTAAATTCTTTTTCTAGTTTTTTCTTTACATCAGATAAATCTTTTTTTTTCTAAATCCCAGTCAGGTTTTTTGCATTCTTTTGCAAGTTCTTCAATCATAGTAATTACTGGAATAAAATTTTCATGACCAAATTTAACTGCATTTAACATTTCTTCCTCTGTTAAACCTTTTGCTTCAGATTCAACCATTAAAACTGCATTTTTAGTTCCTGCAACTACTAAATCTAATTTTGAATTTTCTAATTCTTTTTTTGATGGATTTAAAACATATTTATCATTAATGTATCCTACTCTAGAAGCTCCAACGGGACCCATAAATGGCATGCCTGATATTGCTAAAGCAGCTGACGAAGCAATTATTGACAGAATATCAGCTTCATTTTCTTTATCATACGATATAACTGTTGGAAGTAGTTGAACTTCATTTCTAAATTCATCAGGAAAAAGTGGTCTGATTGGTCTATCAATAAGTCTTGAAGTAAGAGTTTCATTTTCTGTAGGTCTAGCTTCTCTTTTAAAATATCCTCCTGGGATTTTACCCGCAGAATAATATTTCTCTTGATAGTTTACTGAAAGTGGAAAGTAATCAACTTCAGGATTAACCTTTTTAGCTCCCACAACAGTGGCCATTACAACTGTCTCTCCACACTTGGCAATAATAGCTCCATCAGCTTGTCTTGCTATTTTTCCAGTTTCTATACTTATTTTTTTTCCTAATAATTCAATTTCTTTTTTAAATATTTTAAACATTTATTTTCTAATTCCTAATTTTGTTATCACACTCTTATATGATTCTATTTTATTTTTTTTCAAATAGTCTAATAATTTCTTTCTTCTATTGACTGCCTTAAGTAATCCAACTGAAGAATGCTTATCCTTTTTAAATTTTTTAATGTGTTTAGATAAATTTTCAATCTTATCTGTTAATAAAGCCACTTGAACTTCTGATGATCCAGTATCTTTATCATGAATTTTTAATTCCTTATCTTTTTTAATCATTTTTTCCTTATTTATTTGTTTGTTTTATTAAGTTTTCAATTTTTTCAGCATAATCAAAAGATTCATCCTTAACAAATAAAATTTTTGGTAAAAACTTCATTGTTATTTTTTTTGATAGCACTTTTCTAATTATGAATGAAAATTCTTTTAGTTTTTCTATTGCTTCCTGTGCATTCTTTCCCCCCAAAGGTAAAACAAATGCCTTGGCAGTTTTAAGATCTTGACTCATTCTTACTTCAGTTACTGTAATTTCTTTTGTTTGAAGATTTGGTAGTTTAGCTTCATCACGTAAAAAAATCATTCCTAAAGCTTGTTTTATCATTTCTCCAACTCTTAGTTGTCTTTGAGTAACAATTTTTTCTTTTTTACTCATAATAATTATAATCTTCTTTCTGTTTTTGTTGAGTTATATACTTCGATGATATCTCTTATCTTAAAATCAGTAAAATCCTTGATAGTAATTCCACATTCTAGACCAGCTGAAACTTGTTTCGCTTGATTTTTTTCTCTGAATATTGAAGCTATTTTTCCATTAAATACAATTGCACCATCTCTAATTATCCTAGCATTAGAATCTTGAAAAATTTCTCCTTCTATTACTTTAGATCCAGCCACCTTTCCAACTTTAGATACTTTAAATATTTCAAGAATTTCTGCAGATCCAGTTACTTTTTCTTGAATTTCAGGTGTTAATAGACCTGACATTTTATCCTTAATAAAATCTAATAACTCATAAATTATATTATAGGAGTTTATATTAATTTTTTCTTTTTCAGCCATTTTTTTTGCTTCTTTACTTGGTTTTACATTAAAGGCTATCAATATTGCGTTTGAAGCCTTCGCTAAAGAAACATCGGTTTCATTAACCATTCCGATATCTGATAATATTATTTTCGGTTTTACTTCATCATTTTTAATTTGAGCAATAGCACTTTTTATAGCTTCTGAAGATCCATGAACATCTGATTTAATAATTATATTTAGTTCCTCAGAAGTTTTATCTTTAAAAGCAGAATCTTGCGTAACAAATGTTAAAGGATTTTTTCCTTCTTTTTTCTTTTGAACTCTTGCATCACAAATTGATTTAGCTTCTTTTTCATTTTCTAAAACTATAAAATCATCGCCTGACTTAGCAGCGCCATTAATACCCAATATTTCGACTGGTGTAGATGGATCTGCATATTTTATTTCATTTCCTAAATCATTTATTATTGCTCTTACTTTTCCCCACCTTAAACCACTAACAAAATAATCACCTTTTTTTAATTTACCTCTGGTTACAACTATATTTACAATTGGACCTTTTCCTATATCAATTTTTGACTCTAAAACTATTCCATTAGCTATTGATTCATAATCTGTTTTTAAATCTAAAAGCTCCGCTTGAAGCAATACTGATTCTACTAATTTATCCAAATTTTTTTTTGTTTTTGTAGAAATTTCAACCATCAATGTATCCCCTGATAATTCTTCAGCAATTAGTTCATGTTCAAGTAGTTGGTTTTTTATTTTTTGTGGATCTGCTTCTGGTAAATCACATTTGTTTATCGCTACAACCACAGGAACACTTGCTGCTTTAGCATGCTTAATGGACTCTACTGTTTGGGGTTTAACACCATCATCTGCGGCTACTACTAAAATAACTATATCCGTAAGTTTTGATCCTCTAGCTCGCATTTCTGTAAATGCAGCATGACCAGGAGTATCAATAAATGTAATTTTACTTGAATTATTGTTTATTTGATATGCTCCTATGTGTTGAGTTATTCCTCCAAACTCACTTGAAACTACATTTGCTTCTCTTAAAACATCTAAAAGTGAAGTTTTTCCATGATCAACATGGCCCATAACGGTAACTATTGGTGGTCGACTTTTTAAATTTTTAGTTTTGAATTCCTTAATTTTATTTATGATTTCTTCAGCTTTTTTTTCTTTTATTGGATTATGTCCAAACTCATGAACTAAATATTCAGCAGTATCAGAATTAATACTATGATTAATTGTTGCAGTAACACCCATTCCTAAAAGATGTTTAATAATATTGCTTGATTGTTCAGCCATTCTATTTGCTAACTCTCTTATTGTAATAACTTCAGGTATATGAATGTCTCTTTTAATAGGTTTTAAATTTTCTTTATTCTCTTGTTTTTTTAAATCTCTGTTTTCTTTTTGTTTTGCTCTTCTGTAAGATGCTAAACTTCTACCTTTTTGTTCTAAATCTTCTTCACTTAAGGCTCTAGAAATTGTTAATTTTAATTCACGTTTTTTTAAAGCTGATTTTTCTTTTTTAACCTCTCCTTTTAACCTTTTTGTGGCTCTTTGTTCCGCAAGTTTTCTTTTCTCAAAATCATTACCTGAAGGAAATTGTGGTTTATTTAATATTGGTTGTTTTGATGAACGATAAACCTTTGTTTTAGAATGAGTATTTTCGTTATTTTTTCTTATAATATTTGCTTTATTTCCAAACCCAACAACTTTTTTTTCAATTATAACTGAATTTTTTCCTTGCGTTTTTGCCCGCTCAATATGTGAAATAGTTTTTTTTGAACTTCCTGAAATTGTTAATTTTGTTTTTTTTTTCTCCATTATACATTCCTTAATACTTATATATCTTTTCTCTTGCAGACATAATCAATTCATCTGCCTCTTTTTGTGAGAGAGCAAAATCTTCTAAATATCCTTTAACTTTAATTCTTTCACCTCTAACTATATCATATGTGCCCGTTAGTTCGTCAGATGCAAGATCTGCAAAATCATTTAATGTCAATATTTTTTGTTCTCCAAGAGTTACTAACATTCCAGGAGTTAAACCGTTATGTGTTATTAATTGATTTTCTAAACCTAAATTTTCAATCCTTTTTTTTATTTCTTCCTGATCTTTTTGATAAAATTCTTTTGCTCTTTCAATAAGTTCTTTGGCGGTCTCTTCTTCAATACCTTCAATTTTTGTAAGAGAGTCTATTTCACTATCTTTAATATCATCTATTGAAGAAAAACCTTCAGCAACTAGTAATTGTCCCAAAGTTTCATCTAATTCTAAGTTTTTCACGAAATTGTCAGTTTTTTCTTTAAATTCAATTTGTCTTTTTTCGGAGTCTTCTTGATCGGTCATTATATTAATTTCATAATTTAAAAGTTTTGTAGCTAATCTAACGTTTTGTCCTCTTCTTCCTATTGCTTTACTAAGATTTTCTTCAGTTAAAATAACATCCAATTTTTTTGATTCATTATCTACATTAACTCTTTGAACTTCTGCTGGAGATAGTGCATTTGAAACAACAACTGCAGTATCTTCTGACCAATTAACTATATCAATTTTTTCTCCTTGTAGTTCGTTAACAACTGCTTGTACTCTACTCCCTCTCATTCCAACACATGCTCCTACTGGATCTAAAGAAGTATCAATTGCTTTAACACAAATTTTAGCTCTACTTCCAGGATCTCTTGCTGAAGATTTAATTTCTATTAAACCATCATAAATTTCAGGCACTTCTTGTATAAATAATTGTTCCATAAATTTTGGATGTGCTCTTGAGAGAAAAATTTGTTGACCTCTTGATTCTCTTCTTACATCAAGACAGTAAGCCTTTACTCTATCCCCAGCTTTAATATTTTCTCTAGGTATCATTTCATTCTTTTGAATTATTGCTTCTGTTCTTCCAAGATCAACAATAACATTGCCAAATTCTAACCTTTTTACTATCCCGCTTAAAATACTATCTTTCTTATCTTTAAAATCATTATATTGTCTTTCTCTCTCTGCTTCTCTAACATTAAAACTAATTACTTGCTTAGCAGTTTGTGCTGCGATTCTACCAAAATCAAAAGATGGTAAGGGTTCTAGAATTTCATCTCCAAGCTTCTTATTTTTTTCACCGATTTTTGTTGCTTGATCTAAACTAATTTCTAAATTTAAATTTTCTGGTCTTTCAACGATAATTAGTTTTCTAAAAATTCCTATCTCACCATTATCTCTGTTTATTAAAACTTTAATTTCATTTTCAGAACCAAATTTAGATTTAGCAGCTTTTGCGATTCCATTTTCCATTGATTCAATTATTAGTTCTTTATCTATAGATTTCTCCAAAGCTACTGCTTCAGCAATCCTTAATAATTCTAATTTATCAGCTCTTCTGTTCAACATTTTTGCTTTCTCCAAAAAAAAATGGGCCTAAGCCCATTTTGAAATTTCAACAATGTAAGGAGAATATAGGTATTTTATTTATATTTTCAACTTTTATTATCTAAATTACTTACTAAAAATATAAGCTTTATCAGTATTTTCCCAAGAAAATCCACCATTCGAATCTGGATCTCTTCCAAAATGTCCATATGCAGCTGTTTTTTCGTATATTGGCTTATTTAAACCTAACATTTCTCTAATTCCTCGCGGACTTAGGTCAAAATTTTCATTAATCAATTTTTCTACATGTTTATTTTTTTCTTCATTATTATCAAAAAGATCAACATATATTGATAAAGGTTTTGATACTCCAATTGCATAAGCAAGTTGAATCAAGCACTTATCTGTAATTTTTGAAGCAACAATATTTTTTGCCAAATACCTTGATGCATATGCTGCAGATCTATCAACTTTTGTTGGATCTTTTCCAGAAAAAGCTCCACCGCCATGAGGTGCAGCACCTCCATAAGTATCTACTATAATTTTTCTACCAGTTAAACCACTATCACCGTCTGGACCTCCAATTACAAAATTTCCAGTAGGGTTAACATAAATTTCATTTTCATCTAATCCATTAATAAGATTTTTTGGTATAGATTTTTCTATATAAGGTTTAACTAATTCTCTAACTTGAGATTGATTTACATCTGCCGAATGCTGAGTTGATATTACAACTGACTTAACTGATGCGGGTTTTCCATCTTTATATTCTATCGTAATTTGACTTTTTGAATCTGGCTCTATATCCTTAAGTTTTCCAGATTTTCTATCCTCTGCCATTAATCTTAAAATTTTATGTGAGTAATGAATAGGAGCTGGCATTAAAACTTCCGTTTCATTACATGCATAGCCAAACATTATTCCTTGGTCACCAGCACCTTCATCTTTATTTCCTGATGAATCCACACCCATTGCTATATCACTAGATTGTGAATGAAGGTGACTTTCTATTTTTGTGGCATCTTTCCAAGTAAAGCCTTTTTGATCATAGCCAATGTCCTTAATACATTCCCTAACTTTTTGTATTAAATCATCTTTTTTAATTTCCGGACCTCTTACTTCTCCAGCTAAAACAACTTTATTTGTTGTAGTCAAAGTTTCACATGCCACCCTAGCTTGTGGTTCCAAACTCAAATATGTATCAACTACCATATCGGAAATTCTATCACACACCTTATCTGGGTGTCCTTCTGAAACTGATTCACTTGTAAACAAAAAATTTTTCTTCATCTATTCTCCCTTTTTTTTAAAAAAAAAATCAAAATAATATAAAAAAGTAAAAAATAAAAGAAGATCTTGTTACCGTAAGAGCTAAAAAAAGTTTTTTTTGTTTGTTGTAAACTTTTTATCTCAATAACTCCCTTTTTAGTTGATTCAATTTGATTTATTACTTGACCTTTCGAATTTATAAATGCCGATATACCATTATTAGCTGATCGAATTAAATTTTTTCCTTCTTCGATTGATCTAAATATTGAATGAGAAAAATGTTGATAAGGTCCAATAGAATCTCCAAACCATCCATCCTCGGAAATATTAACTATTAAATCAAAGTTTTGAAATTTTTTGTTAATTTTTCCTGAATAAATTATTTCATAACAAATTAATGGAATAAAATTAATATTATTTATACTTATCAAATTTCTTTTATTATCTGGGGAAAAAGATTGATATCCCCGAGTAATTTTTTTTAGACCGAATTTTGTTAAAAAATTTTCTAAGGGTAAAAATTCACCAAATGGAACTAATTTATTTTTATTATATTTGTCCAATATATTTAGATTATTATCAATAACTGCCATTGAATTATATATATTTGAACCTTCTTTACTATTTATTCCCAAAACAATCTTGTGTTTATTCGAAAAGTATTCAGAAAATATATAGCTATAATTTTTTAAATCTTCTAAGTAAATATTAGATAACGCACCTTCTGGAAAAATAAAAACAGTATTCTCTAAATTATTTGGTTCACTTAATCTAATCAAATCTATAATAATTTCTTCGGGATTTTCATTTTGAAAAAATCTATTAATTTCAATTTTTGGAGAAACAACTTTAATTGTAAATTTTAAGCTTTTATCAACTATTTTTTCATTATTTTTAATACTTTGTGAACCGTAAAAAAAATTTATTGTTAAAATTGATATAACAAAAAATAAAGAAAAAAATTTTATTTTTAATTTTAATTTAAAAAAAAAGACTAATGGCAATAAAAAAATTGTTATAGATAGTAAGTTAAAACTATAAGTTCCTATTAATGATAAAATCTGTATTGAATTTATATATTCTATCCAACTATATGCAATTAAGTTCCAGGGAAAGCCTCCTAAAATATAACCTCTAATAAATTCAATTATTGAAAAAATAGTTGCAAATATAAATATTGTAGAAAAATTTTTTTCTAAATTAAATAAAGAACATACTAAAGTTGCTAATCCATAAAAAGCACCTAAAAATAAAGGTATAACAACTAAAGCCAAAGGAATTAATGGTTTATACATTTCATAAAATGTAAGCGAATTTGTTATCCAATAAAGATTAGAAATAAAATAACCAAATCCAAAACTCCAACCTATTAAGAATGAGATCCATTTTGATATTTTATAATTTAAAATTAAAAAAAATAATAAAGATGGAAATACAATAAAATTAATTACTAAAAGATTATATGGAGGAAGACTAAATGATGAAATAAAACCTAAAAAAAAAGGTATATTATAAACAAGAAGTTTTTTTTTTTAACATTGATTTTAATTTTTTTGGTAAAAATACTTTAATATTAAATTTTCTTTTTTATTCATTTCTTTAAATTTTTTTTCTATTGCATGACTATAGCCGAGCAAATGTAAATATCCATGTATCCATATTTTATCAAATTCTATAAAGAAATTTGATTTTTTTGATCTTTTGCTAATAATTTCAAAACTTATTGCTATATCACCCAAATAAGATTTTTTTGTAAATTTATTATTAAATGGAAATGAAAGAACATCTGTAGTTTTATTTTTTTTTCTAAATTTATTATTTAAAATTTTCATCTTTTTATTGTTTGTAAGTAGTAAAGTAAAATTTTGCGACTTATTTTTAAAAGGATAAATTTTAGATAATAAAATAAGTTTTTTTTTTATGTATTTTTTTGGATTTTTGATTTTTTTTTTCCAGATCGGAGAATCCAAAACTACATCAGCTTTAATCATTATTTTGATCTGAATAAGCCTTAACTATCTTTGAAACTAAAGGATGTCTGACTACATCATTATGATCAAAATCAACAACTGAAATTTCTTTTAAATGGCTTAAAAGCTTTTTTGAATGATTAAGTCCAGATAAAGATTTATTTGGTAAATCAATTTGTGAAGGATCTCCATTAACAACAATTTTTGAATTTTCTCCTATCCTAGTCAAAAACATCTTTATTTGTGTATCGGTTGCATTTTGTGCTTCATCTAAAATTGCGAAAGAATTTTTTAAAGTTCTACCTCTCATAAATGCTAATGGAGCAATCTCAATATCCCCAATTTCAATTTTTTTTTGTATTTTTTCAAAATCTAATAAGTCATATAAAGAATCATAAAGCGGCCTTAAATAAGGATCAACTTTTTCTTTCATATCTCCTGGTAGAAAACCTAACCTTTCACCAGCTTCAACTGCTGGCCTAGATAAAATTATTCTTTCTATTTTTTTCTCTAAAAGTAGTGATAGTGCTACAGCAACAGCTAAAAATGTTTTTCCGGTACCAGCCGGTCCTGCTGAAATAACAATTTCACTATCTCTTAAAGCTTTTACATAACTTTTTTGCTTTTCTGATCTAGGGATTACAGACTTTTTCGGTGTTTTAATAATATACTCTATATTTTTTTGAGCATTATTAGATTTTTCATTAATCATAAATTTATTTACAGATGAAATTATATCTTTTTTTTCTATTGTTCCATTAATAATAAATTGATCTTTCAAAAAAATTATAGCATTTTTTACTAATTCGTTTTTTTTTGGCTCACTTTTAATTAATATTGAATTACCTCTAGAATAAATATTTACATCAATAACTTTTTCGAGTTCCTTTAAGTTACAATTAAACTCTCCTACCACTCCTAATAAAAGATCATTATTTTGAAATATAATGCTAAGAGTATTGTTATCAGAATATACAAATTTTAATTCTGAACTTATTTTTTTTGAAACAATATTTCTCAATTTATGCAGCTCTCATGTTGCTACTAATATCTTTTTTACCAAACAAACTATTCTGGTTACTTTTTAATATTTTAACCTTTAAAACTTTTCCTATATCATCCATTTCACCTTCAAAAATTACAGAATTCATATATTCATTTCTACCAAAAAGTTGATTTTTACCTTTAATTTTATTTTCTACTAAAACATCTAATGATTTATTTTCATAAAATTTATTTTTTTTGATTTGGTGATTAAACAAACATTCCTGTAATTTAATTAATCTTTTTTTTGAAATGTTATTATCAATTAATTTTTGATTTGATGCCTTTGTACCTGGTCTTGGACTAAATATAAAAGAGTAAGAGTTTATAAATTTAATTTTTTTAACTAAGTTTAAAGTTTCAATAAAATCCTGGTCAGTTTCTCCAGGATAGGAAACAATAAAATCACTAGAAAATTCAATATTAGGATTTATTTTTTTCAATTTTTCATAAACTTGTAGATATTCTTCAACTGTATGTTTTCTATTCATTAGGCGTAAAATTTTATTAGAACCACTTTGAATAGGAAGATGAATTAGTGGCATTAATTTTTTGTTATTTTTATAACAATCAATTAAATCTTGGGTCATATCTGTAGGATGCGAGGTTGTATATCTTATTCTTTTAATTTCAGAATAACTCTCTAGTTGATTTATTAAATTTGATAACCTGTATTCTTTTAAGTTTTCAATATACGAATATGCATTTACATTTTGGCCTAGAAGTACAATTTCTTTAGCACCATTTTTAATTAATAACTCTGCTTCTGTTAATATTTTATGAAATGATCTTGAACTTTCAGGACCTCTTGTATAAGGAACTACGCAAAAATTACAAAATTTATCACACCCCTCTTGAATAGTTAAAAATGCTGAAATTTTTGTATTTTTATTTTCAATTTGATCAAAATATTCAAACTTTGTTATTGTATCAAATTCAGTCTCTTCATTCTTTTTTTTAAAATCATAACTTGAAAGTAATTCATTTATTTTATGATAGGATTGAGGTCCAACTACTATATCTATAAAGGGTTCTCTCTTTAACATCTCTTGATTTTCTGCTTGAGCAACACAACCCGCTACAACCATAATGGGCTTTGTTTTTTTTTTATATATTTTTTTTATTCTTCCAATTTCATGATAAACTTTTTCTTTAGCTTTATCTCTTATGTGACATGTATTTAATATATAGCAATCTGCATTTTCTTGATCATCAGTTTTTTTAAATCCAATTTTTTTAACTGAATCAATGATACGATTAGAATCGTATTCATTCATTTGACAACCAAAAGTTTTTATAAATATTTTTTTTTCCATTTATTTGGATTTTTTTTTACACCATACAACTCTAACTTATGATCAACTAACTCATATCCATATTTTTCAGCAACTTTTTTTTGTAAAATTTCGATTTCTTCATTAACAAATTCTATAATTTCGCCAGTTTTAACATCAATTAAATGATCGTGATGACTTTCGCTTAATTCTTCATATCTGGCTTTACCACCTTTAAATTCATGTTTGGCTAAAATTCCAGACTCCTCAAAAAGCTTAACTGTCCTATAGACTGTTGCGATACTTATTTTTGAATCAACTTTAGAGACCCTTTTATATAATTCATCCACATTTGGATGATCCTGTGACTCGGACATCACTTTCGCTATTATTTTTCTTTGATCGGTTAGCTTTACACCTTTTGCTAAACATTTTTGTTCTATACTTTCTGACATTTTTTTATTTTAACTCGAATATTGAGGTTTAATCAAATTTTTTATTAAAATTCCTTTATTAAATAAATCAATTATTTTATCATAATTATGATTTTTTACATATTCTGAGTCAAAACCATACAAATTTAATTTATTTGTAACACTTAATGCCTTAGCTACAGATACTGATATTCTTATGCCCGAATATTTACCTGGTCCTTGGTTAACAAATATATTATTTATTTCTTTAATACTTGTGTTATTTTTCTCTAAAAAATTGAAAAGTATTAATACAAACTTATCAAAATTTTCTCTACTGTTCAGATATTCACTAGTATATGATTCTTTATTAACTATGATTTTAAAAAAAATTTTATCTTTTGCTGCATCTATAATTAAATTTTTCATTATTATTTCTTTTACAACCAATTCTAATGCAATAACCAATAATAACAAATATTATTCTGAGGATTTGGGAACAATTTCCATTATGTATCATAGATTCAATGAAAATAAATATCCTTCAACAAATATAGATATGGAAATTTTTAAAAAGCATTTAAATTTAATAAAAAAAAATAATTATAATTTTTATAATCCACAAGAATTCAATTTGTATTTTAACAAACCTAAATTAAATAAAAAAATTTTAATTACTATTGACGATGCATTTAGCTCTTTTTATGAAAATGCCTGGCCATTATTAAAAAAAAACAAAGTTCCATTTATTTTATTTGTTTCAACAGAACCTGTTGGAAAACATGGATATATGACATGGGATCAATTAAGAGAAATTGAAAAAGAAAATTTCGTTTTTTTAGGAAATCATTCACACTCTCACGAATATTTAGTTAATTATAACTTTAAAAAATTTAAAGAAGATATAGATAAATCAATAAAAATTTTCGAAGAAAAGATAGGATATAATCCAATTTTTTTCTCTTATCCGTTTGGAGAATATAGCCTGGAACAGAAAAAATATATAAGTAAGAAATTTAAATATGCTTTTGGTCAGCACTCTGGTGTAATTGACACAAATAAAGATAAATATGAACTACCAAGATTTCCAATTAATGAAAAATATGGAGATCTGGAAAGATTTGAATTTTTAATTAAATTAATGCCATTGCAATATAAAAAAATAATACCTGAAGATAAATTACTAACACCTGAAAAAAATCCTCCAAAAGTTTCAATTGAATTTTTTAAAGATCAAAAAAATTTAAATAATATTAATTGCTTTTCTAATGAAGGAAATGAATGGGGTAATCCTAAATTAGAATTAATAGATAATAAATTAAATATAATATTTAGAGATAAATTTCTATTTAGAAGAGGTCGTGTTAATTGTTCTTTAAATGACAACAATCAATGGAGATGGTTTGGAATTCAGTTTGTTTTAAAAAAAAATTAGATGAGTTTTTTTAATTTTTTACTCGTTGGCAATAGTTTGGCATCATCAAAATCGGTTAATGAATTTTGTCGAATAATTTTTTTTAAAATTTCCGTATACTCTTTTCCTGTCGCTGCATATTTATCAAGATAATCAACTAACTCTAAACTGTTTAATTTTTCATAATTATCTCTTTGTGTTGCTCTGGCCTCTCTAAATTCTCTATAACCAGAGTGTGTATTTAAATTTCTTTGATAGGCTCTAACTGATGCTTTTAGTATTTTAAATTTCATTACCTTATGAGTTGCTCCACTTTCTGCTGCTGCTGGTGTTATTCCATCTTCAGTCCATGTCCACTGGCCATATAAAGCATTTCCTTCTAGAGCAAACCTAGATGTTCCCCATCCAGTTTCTTTGGCTGCTTGAGCTATTGCTAAAGATACAGGAATTACGTCCATTCTTATTTTTAAAGTTGTAAGATCATGATTTAAAACTCCGTATTGTTTAAATCTTTTTTTTAACCATTCCTTTTCGTTTTTTGAATTTTTATTTTTATTTAAAATAGCAAATAATCTTCTTCTATCTAATAAAATTCTATTGTTTTCCTCTAAAATTAGAGGAAGTACTATTTTTATAAATAATTCTTTTTTTCTTTTACTACTCTCAAGAAATTTTATTTCATTAGGAAGAAGATCAATAGAAATAGGTTTTACAATTTTATTTTCTCTCACCTCTTTTAGTGAATATTTAGTTTCTTTAAATATCTCTTCAAGAGTTGTAGCACTTAGTCTTACTGTATCAGATGATAGATCATCAAAATGGAAAACATCAAAAAATAAGTCTTTAAAAGTAATTTTTTTCTTTTCATCTGATTTAAGATCTAACTCTTTTACTTGACCAGTTAAAACTTTTTGAAAATTTTTTTTTGAATTGTTTTCAATTGTCTGAGGTTTAGTTAAATATTTAGAAACCAAACTAGTTGTTTTTGGAAGGATTGCAAAAAAAGAAATTATTAAAAAACCGCTTAAAGCTACATAAAAAATATTTACAGCATCTCTATAATTTGATTTTAATTTTTTTCTTTGAAATTGGATTCTTTTTTTTAAAAAAAATTTTTTTATTACTGTTCTATCTAGTGTAATTTTCATAAACCTACTTATACATGATTCTTTTTAATTTTTAGACTGCTATTACTTCTTTAATTTCAGGAATATAATGACACAAAAGATTTTGTACACCCTGTTTTAATGTCATTGTTGAGCTTGGGCATCCTGAACAACTTCCTTGTAACTTAACTGTAACAACTCCATTTCTATATTCTTTAAATATAATATCCCCTCCATCCCTTTCAACTGCTGGACGAACTTTTGTTTCCAATATTTTAACTATTTTTTTTTCAATTTCTTTTAAATCATTTTGTAATATATTTTCTTTACTACTACTAATTACACTATCTCTTCCTTCAGAATAATATTCATTAATAAAAGAAATAATTATATGCTTTAAGTCTTCCCAATTTGTTTCTTCTTTTTTATTTACTGATAAAAAATCTTCAGCTAAAAAAATCCCTGTTACACCGTTTATTGATAATATATTTCTTATCAGTTCATTATTTGATTCATTTTTATTAAGAATTTCATACGATCCATTCAAAGAAACTTTTTTGCCTGGTAAAAATTTTAAAGAATTTGGATTAGGTGTTTTTTGGGTTTGAACAAACATAAAAATAAACTAGCTTATTATAATACTAAAAACCTAAAATTTCTTTCATTTTTTTAACTTTTTCTGAAGCAATTGCACCAGCTTTTTCTGAACCAACTTTAAGTACATCATCAATAAAATTATTATCTTTTTGCAATTTATTAATTTCCTTAGATATTGGATAAATTTTTTCTACTACAATTTCAGATAATTTTTCTTTAAATTCAGAAAAATTTTTTCCAGCAAATTCATTTATTGAATTTTTTAGGCTCTGATTATTTAAACTTGAATATATTCCTAAAAGATTTTCTACCTCAGGTCTTTTATTTAAATCTTTTTCATTTTCAGGAAAAGGTCTTGTGTCTGTTTTAGCTTTTTTTATTTTATTAACTATTTCTTCCTTGCTATCAGTTAAGTTAATCCTACTTAGATCTGAAGGATCAGACTTGCTCATTTTTTTAGTTCCATCTTTTAAACTCATTATTCGTGAAAAATTTTTTTTTATTAAAGGTTCTGGAACTTTTAGAAAGTTTGGAACATTAAAATCTAAATTAAATTTTTGAGCAATATCTCTGGATAACTCTAAATGTTGTTTTTGATCTTCTCCCACTGGAACATGGGTAGCATCATATAATAAAATGTCAGCTGCCATTAAAACAGGATAAATATATAAACCTATACTTGCTTTTTCTTTATCCTTACCAGCTTTTTCTTTGAATTGAGTCATTCTATTCAACCACCCCATTCTTGCCACACATCCCAACATCCAAGATCCTTCAGCATGCGCGGATACTAATGACTGATTAAAAATTATACTTTTCTCTGGATCAATTCCGCTTGCTAAAAAGGCCGCTGTAGTTTCCCTAATATTATCTTTAAGTGTTTTTGGATCTTGTTTTACAGTAATTGCATGAAGATCAACAACGCAAAAAACGCAGTTATTATCCTTTTGATTTTGAAGTTCTACAAAATTCTTAATTGCTCCAATATAATTACCAAGATGAAGATTTCCAGTTGGTTGAACTCCAGAAAAAATTTTTTTACCCATTATTTAATACTTTAATTTAATATCAGAAATTTTAAAAGCTTTAGTAAGTACTGATATAAGAATATAAGCTATTAAAGTTACTATTACTAACAATATAATTGTTAAAAGTTTAAATTCACTTTCATAATCTAAATTATCTGCAAAAAAATTAATTAAGTAGTAAAAAATCATAGAAGTTAAAATTGTAGAAAACACTATTTTAAAAATTGGTATAATTAAATTTAGATTTAAAGAAAAATAATTTTTTTTATTTAAAAAAAATAAAAGTAGTAAAGAGTTTAGCCAGGAAGAAATAGTGGTTGCAATGGGTATAATTATAAAACCAATTTCATTAAAAAAATAAAGACTTATAGTTATATTTATAATTACTGAAAACAAAGAAAAATAAAAAGGAATTTTAGTATTATTTCTAGCAAATAAAAAACTAGAAAATATCTTAATAAATGAAAAGGCTGGCAGTCCTAATGCAAAATAGAATAATGCTTCTGCAGATTTTTTAACACTTAACTTGTCAAATGACCCATATCCAAATAACGAAGAAGTAATTTCCTCAGATGCAATTAATAATGATATAGCTGCTGGCAAACTAAGAAATAAGCTTAGTTCTAAAGCTTTATTTTGAATAAAAATTATTTTTTTTTGATCTTTAGATTGAATATATTTACTTAAGCTGGGAAGAAGGACTGTGCCGATTGCAATCCCAGCGATTGCTAAATTTATTTGATAAATTCGATCAGCATAATAAAGATAAGAAACAGCACTTGCTTGAAATGATGCTATAATTGTACCAACCAAAATATTTATTTGTGTAACTCCTGAAGAAAAAATACTTGGTAAAAGTTTATTAAAAAATATTTTTATTTTATTTCCTATTTTAAATTTTAGTGAAAATTTTGGTAAATATAAATTTCTTGAATAATAAACTAGTAAAATTAATTGTACTAATCCTGCTAAACTTACAGCATAAGAAAGAAAAACTACTAACTGATCATTTAAATAGCTTCCATAAAAAAGGACAATAATTAAAAAAATATTCAGAATAATTGGTGCGGCTGCGGCTGCAGCAAACTTATTATGTGAATTTAATATTGCTGAAAAAAAAGAAGCTAAACTTACAAATAATAAAAATGGAAATGTAATTCTTGTTAAATAAATTGTTAATCCTAATTTTTCAGAGTTTTCATTAAAACCTGGTGCAATAATATAAATAAAACCAGGCATTAATATTTCTATTATTACTACAATAAAAAATAGGCCTATTAAAAGTAGGTTAAAAATTTCATTTGCAAAACTTTGTGCTTTTTTTTTTCCTTTAACTAATTCTGATGAATAGCTTGGAACAAATGCAGCATTAAATGTTCCTTCTGAAAATAATCTTCTAAATGTATTTGGTATTCTAAATGCTACAAAAAATGCATCTGCTACAGGACCTGATCCAAGATAAATAGCAATTAAAACATCTCGTAAATAACCAAGTATCCTACTAATTAAAGTATAAAAACTAAAAGTGGTTGTTGACTTAATTAGGTTCATAAATCATATTAGTCTTAAATTCGCTACAATTGTATAATTATTTTCATAAATGAAAAAAAAATCCAAGATAGAAAAATACACAGATCAAGAAGCTTTAGATTTTCATAATAGTGGAAAATCTGGAAAGATCGAAATTTTATCTTCAAAACCAATGACGAGTAAAAGAGATTTAGCGCTTGCTTATTCTCCGGGTGTTGCTGCACCAGTTAAAGTTATAGCAGAAAATCCAGATGCAGCGTATGATTATACAACTAAAGGAAACTTAGTTGCAGTAATTAGCAATGGGTCTGCAATACTTGGCTTGGGAAACTTAGGAGCTTTAGCTTCAAAGCCTGTAATGGAAGGTAAGGCAGTTCTATTTAAAAGGTTTGCTGATATAGACTCAATAGATTTAGAAATTGATTCTTCTAATGCTAGTGAAATAATTAATTGTATTTCAAGTTTAGGTAAAAGTTTTGGTGGTATAAATTTAGAAGATATAGCTGCTCCAGATTGTTTTATTATTGAACAAAAATTAAAAGAAAAATTAGATATTCCTATATTTCATGATGACCAGCATGGAACGGCAATTATAACTTTGGCAGCTTTGATTAATGCTCTAGATATATCTAAAAAATCAATAAAAAATATTAAAATTGTTGTTAATGGAGCTGGTGCCTCAGCAATTGCCTGCACTAATCTCTTTAAAAGCAGCGGAGTGCCAAATAAAAATATAATTATGGTGGATAGTAAGGGAGTTATTTATCGTGGCAGAGATAATCTTGATCAATGGAAATCAACACATGCGGTAGAAACAAAATCAAGAACACTTAAAGATGCTATAAAAGGAGCTGATGTATTTTTAGGATTATCTAAAAAAGACTTACTTACTAAAGATATGGTTAAATCCATGGCAAAAAATCCAATTATTTTTGCATGCGCAAATCCTGACCCAGAAATTAATCCAGAAGAAGTTTATGAAGTAAGAAATGATGCTATAATTGCCACAGGAAGATCTGACTATCCAAATCAAGTAAATAATTTAATTGGCTTTCCATATATTTTTAGAGGAGCTTTAGATGTTAGGGCTAAAACAATTAACGAAGAAATGAAAGTGTCAGCTGCTAATGCTATAGCCGAACTAGCAAGAGAAGATGTGCCTGATGAAGTAGTTGCTGCAATGGGAGGAGGTGAAAGACCTAAGTATGGAAAAGATTATATAATCCCTTCAACCTTTGATCCAAGATTAATTAGCACAATTCCAGTTGCAGTTGCTAAAGCTGCTATTAAAAGCGGGGTGGCAAGAAAAAAAATAGAAGATTTTGAAGTTTATAAAGAACAGTTAAAACAAAGATTAGATCCTTCAGCTACAATAATGCTTGGTATTAATTCACAAATAAAAAAGACCCAAAAAAAAGTAGTATTTGCTGACGGAGAGGACGAGAATACATTAAAAGCTGCAATTGCTTTTAAAAATAATGGGTTAGGTATACCAGTGCTTATTGCAAAAAAAGAACTGGTAAAGGAAAAATTAAAGGAAATAGGATTGGATGAAAATTATAATATTCAAATAATAAATTCTAGTGATGAATCAGCAAGAAAAAAATATGCAAAATTTTTATATGAAAAGCTCCAGAGAAAAGAAGGTCTTTTAGAAAGAGATGCAGATAGATTAGTAAGAAATGATAGAGTGGTGTGGGGTTCATGTATGGTTTCATGTGGAGATGCTGATGCAATGGTATCAGGAAATACAAGACGATATACTTCAACTCTAGATAAAATTAAAAGAGTAATAGAACCAAGAAAAGGTGAGATAGTTTTTGGTTTAAATATTATGGTCAACAGAGGGAGAACTGTATTTGTAGCTGATGTAACAGTGCATGAAATTCCAACAGCAGAACAACTTTCACAAATTGCTATATCTTCTGCAAGAGTTTCTAAATTATTTGGATTTGAACCAAAAGTTGCTTTTTTATCTCATTCAACTTTTGGTGTTCCTAAAACTAGAGCAACAAAAAATTTAAGAGATGCAGTTGATATATTAAAAGAAAAAAAAGTAGATTTTAAATTTGATGGAGAAATGCAGCCAGATGTAGCATTAAATGAAGAATATAAAGAATTATATCCTTTTTCGGAAATTGTTGGTAATGCCAACATATTAATAATGCCAGGACGACACAGTGCTGCAATTTCATTTAAAATGATGAAAAGTTTAAGTGCTGCTAAAGTTGTGGGTCCTTTATTAATTGGACTTGGGGAACCAATTGAAATTGCTCCACTAAGATCATCTACTTCAGATATATTAAACTTGGCTTCCGTGGCTGCTTATTCGGCTGAAGTAATTGATTATAACAAAAAAAAGAAAAACTAATTCTTTTGAACTCTTAGATCGTCAACTAAAAGAATACTAGCTATTACATCTTCAACATCAAGAATTTCTTTTGCTTCTTTAATTGCCTCAGCTCTTTCTTCTTTAGATTCTGCAATTCCATATATGTATATTTTTTTTTTATATGTATCGATATTATAGTTTACGGATTTAATTTTTTTATTAAAAATTATTGCAGATCTTAACTGTGATGTAATTAATAAATCTTTTGCAGATTGTTTTATATTAAATTTTTCTTTTATTTTTAAATCATTTTTTACAGATCTTGTCCCTTTTGTCTCCCAAGCTAACTTTGTTATATTTAATTTTTCTTCAGGAGTGTCAACTTTACCTGTAATAAAAATTCTTCCGTCTAAAATTTTGGTTTTAACAGATAAAAAATATTTCTTGTCTGTGGCTAATAATCTTGCTTCTAAATTTTTGTCCATAATAGAGTCATCTATTTGAGTACCTAAAGTTCTTGGATCCATAGCAACACTTACGCCAGTTC
>CACPKQ010000003.1 GCA_902634455.1 uncultured Pelagibacteraceae bacterium
AGGATATATACAAAAAGCTACAATTGGAGGTCATAAAGTCTATCTTCATACTGGAGAATATGACGATGGAAAGATAGGTGAAATTTTTATTGATACTAGTAAAGAAGGAGAGTTGGTTAAAGCGTTAATGAACAACTTTGCTATAGCAATTTCTCTTGGATTACAATATGGAGTTCCGCTTGACGAATTTGTAAGCGCTTATGTGGATACTAAATTTGAACCTTCTGGAAAAGTACTTGGTAACGATAGAATTTTAAGTGCCACATCAATTTTAGACTATATTTTTAGAGAACTAGCAATTTCTTATTTAAACAGAGAGGATCTAGCACATACCCCCTCGATTGGAGGAATAGATAAACTAGCGGATGATAGATCAGAAGAAATTAATGATGATCAAGACAAATTTTTAAAAATAGTTAAAGATATTAGTAGCAAAGGTTTTTTAAGAAGTAATTACAAAAAAAAATTGGTTGATTTATCGGATATTAGAATAAATTTAAAACGTAAAAAGTAAATATTTATTTTTTTTTTAACAATAAGTTTAGTTCTTTTAATTGTTCTTCACTTACATTGGATGGTGCATTCATCATTAAATCTTGAGCATTTTGATTCATAGGAAACATAGTTACTTCTCTTATATTTTTTTCTCCAGCTAAAAGCATTACTATACGGTCTATTCCGGGTGCTATCCCTCCATGAGGTGGTGCTCCATAACTTAATGCATTAATCATTCCTGAAAATTTTTCATCAACAGATTTTTTGTCGTAACCTGCAATTGCAAATAGTTTGTACATCAATTCTGGTATATGGTTCCTTATTGCTCCTGAAGATAATTCAGTTCCATTACAAACGATATCATATTGGTATGCTTTTAATTCCAATGGTTTTGATAAGTTTAAATTATTGATATCACCTTGTGGCATTGAAAATGGGTTGTGGCTAAATTTAATTTTTTTACTTAACTCATCTTTTTCAAACATGGGATAATCTACTATCCAGCAAAAAGCATATGAATTATCATCAATAAGATTTAAATCAGTTGCAATTTTCTGTCTTGCTGTTGAAAGAATTTTTTCTACTTCATTAACATTTCCACAGGATAGAAAAATACTATCGCCTTCTTCTGCAGAGGTAATTTTCATTATTTCTTTGATCGCTTCTGAAGGAAAAAATTTACCTATCGGACCTTTTCCGATCAATTCTTTATCTTTAATAATAGTAAAATATGCTAGACCGGATGCACCTTGTTCTTTTGCCCAATTATCAATGTTATCAAAGAAACTTCTTGGTTTATTCTTGGTATTTTTTGTAATAATAGCTCTTACTATAGAACCTGATTTAACCATTTTTTTAAATATTTCAAATTTAACATCATTTCTTTGTAAAACATTTGTTATATCGTGTATTAAAAGTGGGTTTCTCAAGTCAGGTTTATCAGTTCCATACTTTAACATTGAATCTGAATATTTTATTCTAGGAAATTTTGTGTAAAGTATTTTTTTATCTGAAAATTTTTTAAAAAGATTAACCAGCAATTTTTCAACAACTAAAAAAACATCTTCCTGTTGAACAAAAGACATTTCAATATCAAGTTGATAAAATTCACCTGGACTTCTATCTGCTCTAGCGTCTTCATCTCTAAAACATGGTGCTATTTGAAAATATTTATCAAAACCTGAAACCATTATTAATTGTTTAAACTGTTGAGGTGCTTGTGGAAGTGCATAAAATTTTCCTGGGTTTAATCTGCTTGGAACTAAAAAATCCCTTGCACCTTCTGGGCTTGAAGAAGTTAAAATGGGTGTTTGAAATTCAAGAAATCCTAATTTTTCCATTTCTGATCTTATAAAGGAAATTATTTTAGATCTTAAAATAATGTTATTATGAATTTTTTTTCTTCTTAGATCTAAGAATCTATATTTTAATCTAATTTCTTCTGCATACTCTTGATCACTAAATACTGGTAATGGAAGCTCTTTTGTTGAACCTAACAATTCAAAAGAAGAAATTGATATTTCTATCTCTCCAGTTTTTATTTCTAAATTTACAGTATCTTCACTTCTCTCAACTACTTTTCCATTAATCTTAATTACAGTTTCTAAAGGTAGTTTTTCTAATTTATTAAAATTAGAATTATTTTTATCAATAACGCATTGGGTAATGCCGTAATTATCTCTTAAATCTATAAATAAAAGGTTTCCGTGATCTCTCTTTTTATTTATCCAACCAGATATAGATATGCTCTTATTTTTTTCTTCTTTTGTGATTTCGCCGCAAGTATGTGTTCTAAATTTGTTCAATTTACACCTATAAAATTTCTTTTATTGTTTTAAAATCAATTGGTTTCTTTTTTTTTAAACTTAATTCATCAATCTTATATATAAAATCAGATATTTTACCATATGATCTATCAATTCTTTTAATTATAAAATCAATAAGTTTTTTATCTACTGCAATTTGTCTGTCTGAAAAATTTTTTAATATTATAGCAAACATTAACTCATCATCAGGGCTATCAATTTTTGCAAATAAACAATTCTTAGATCTAGATTTTAAATCATTCAATAAAAAATTCATTTCATTAATTGGTTTCAAAGAATTGATTAATAAATATTTATTTTCATTATCAATTAAATTAAACAATGAATATAGTAGTCTTTCGTCTGTATTGTTTTGAAAATTATCTAATATAATATTCTCATAAAGCTTGAATTCCTTTAAGTTTTCATTTTTCAACTCATTTTCATATATTTTTTTTGTTTTATTTTTTTTATAAAAAATATTAGCAAGATGAGTTTTTCCGCATGATTTTTCTCCATATATATTAAGTATATTTTTTTCCCATCTTGGCCATTTTTCTATCAACTCAAAAGCAAAAAAATTACTTTTACTTACAAAAAAATCATCATAATTAAAATTTTGTTTTTGGTTAAACTTTAATAGCAATTGATTTAAATCCTTCATTTTATGCTCCAAATTTTTGAAGAAGTATCCAATTTAATTCCGGTATTTTCAATCTCTTGTATAAATTTCTTTGGAGTACTATTATAAATTATTTTATAAATTGTATTTTCATTTGAAAAATAATCAATGTAGTAGTGTGACACTAGATCTAAGTTTAAAATTTTTTTTTCAAACTTTTGAATTAGTTTATAGTTCTTGGAATCTATCGAAAGTGTAAGCTGTAACTTAATAGAAGTATTTATTTGATTAATTTTTTTCCATCGATCTTCATAACTTTTTTTTAATTTTTTTATAATTTTTGTTAAAGAATCTTTTTCATCAAAATTTACCCCTGAAAATACCTGATTAGATATAAAAAGATTATTATTAAAATTTATCTTAGAAAGTGTCTTTAATTTATCGTTATTTTTAAATAAAATGATAATTATGTAATCTTCAAGATCATACTTTGATATAATTTCATTAAAATTATATTCTTCAATATTATTTATGTTTTTTTTTATAATATTAATGTCTTCTATATCTTCATTTGGAACAATATATTTTAATAAATAATGTTTTTCGTTTTTTTTATTCCAATCTAAATAAAAAGGATTTTCACTGAATAGAAATAATTCATTTTCTTGTGAATCTATTAAAATTGGCATTACAAACAATATTTTTTCTTTTGGAATTGATGGAAAAATATTATTCTTTTCAAGAAAATCTCGAACTTCTTTTTTGTTAAAATTCACATCAAATTTAGCAAAATATTTATTGTCAATAAATTTTTCATCAATAATTGAAAAAGATTCAATAAGACTCTTTACTACCTTTAAGTCAGCTTTATATAAGTTAAAATTTTCATCAGAAATAGTAATTTTTGTTATCAATTCTTTAAAAGCCAATACAAAAGCTCTTTCAATAATATTTTTTTTATTAAAATTAATTTCATAAGGTTCTGAGATTTCCAAATTTTTAACTTTGTAATCATTTGCATATAGATTGTCTGTAGAAAACTTAATAAAAAAAACAAACAAAAATAAAATAATTATATAAGATCTATACCAATGAAATATATTTTTTTGAAACATAAGTAATAATAATTAATAAACTCACTCTAACATATGAAAAAAGTGGAGTTAATATGAAAGCTGCTGATAGATTTGCTAATTTTTTATCTTTAGAGACTGGAAAAACTAAAAAAAATAGGAAATTTAATAGCATTGGTGAGTTTAGTTCAATTAATAAAATACCTAAAAAATTTAAGAATCCTCATCCAGCTACTATTACAGATGGTGTGGGCACAAAATTTACCCAAAGGCAATTTGTAAATTGCTATCTACTCTTTGAAGAAAAAATTTATTTCAGTTTTAGCATTTTCAGAGCTATCTGATCCGTGAACAGAGTTTTTGTCAATTGAAATGCCATATTTTTTCCTTATAGTTCCTTCTTCTGCTTTTATTGGGTCTGTAGCACCCATTAATTTTCTATTTTCAACAATGGCATTTTCTTTTTCAAGTACCATAACTACTATGGGGCCTGATGAAAGATACTCACATAAATCATTATAAAAGGGTTTCGACTGATGTATTTGATAAAACTTTTCTGCTTCCGATTTTTCTAATTTAACTTTTTTTTCCTTAAAAATATTAAATCCATTTTTTTTAAATTCATTTTTTATTTCTTCAGATAAATTTCTTTCTACAGCATCGGGTTTAATAATTGATAAAGTTTGTTCTGAGTTACTCATAGTTTTCCTCCACAAATTTATTTAAAAGTCTAACTCCAAAACCAGTGGCACCAACTGGATTCAAATTACCCGCCATTTTTGAAAATGCCATTCCGGCTATATCAAGATGTGCCCAAGAAGTTTTGTTTATAATAAATCTTTGTAAAAACTGTGCTGCTGTAATAGAGCCTGCACCACCAGAATAATTTATATTTTGCATATCTGCATTTTTTGAATTCATAAGTTTATCGTAATTTTTATGGAGTGGTAATCTCCATACTTTTTCATCAACTTTCTCTCCAGCATCAAAAATTTGTGTTGAAAGTTTATCATCATTGGAAAAAAGTCCAGCATATTCTGTTCCTAAAGCAACTACCATTGCACCAGTTAAAGTTGCTAAGTCAATCATAAATCTAGGTTTAAATTTTTTTTCGGTAAAACTTAATGCATCAGCTAAAACTAATCTTCCTTCCGCATCAGTATTTAATATCTCTATAGTTTTTCCACTATAAGATTTTACAATATCTCCTGGTCTTTGAGCGTTTCCACCAGGCATATTTTCGACTAGCCCTACAACTCCAATAGCATTTACTTTTGCTTTTCTTAGAGCAAAATTTTTCATTAATCCTACTACGACTGCTGAACCTGCCATATCATATGTCATATCTTCCATAAATCTTGCTGGCTTTAAAGATATACCACCAGTGTCAAAACAAACACCTTTACCTACAAATGCAAGTGGTTTTGAATTATTTTTTATTCCTTTCCATTCCAATGTTACTAAATAAGAACCACAAACACTTCCTTTGCCAACTCCTAGCAATGCATTCATTCCAAGTTTTCTCATTTTTTTTTCGTTATAAACTGTGATCTTTAGTCCATACTTATTTAACTTAATTAATCTTTTTACATATTCATCTGGTGTCAAAACATTTCCTGGTTCAGAAACTAAATCTCTAGAAAATTTTGTTCCTTCAAGAATTGCATCTAATTTAAATTTTAGTTTTTTATCAATGTTATTTTGAAAAATATTTATTTTAAATTTTTCACTTTTTTCTCGTGAAGACTTGTAAATTTCAAAAGAATAAGATTTTAACTCCATGCCATGAATAAATTCTTCAATCTTATAATTTTTATTTTCATCATTTAAAGATGGACCAAAAACAGTTACTTCTTCGATAGAATTAACTTTTAAAAAATCAAAAAATTTTGCACCTAATTTTTCTATTTCATTTGATGATAAATTTTTATTTAACCATATTATAATTAACTTTTTATCTACATTTTGATTAATTGATGTAATTGTCTTTTTTTTTGTAAAATTTTCATTTTTTTTCAGCTTATCCAATGAAGCTGCTAAAGATTTATCTCCGACAATTTTAGATAATTCGCTAACTTTAGTCGAATTTTTTAAAAAAAATGCACTATTTTTGGAAGAACTATTTAAATATTTAGTAAGGTAGTTTATTTTAAGATTCATTAAATTATTTTTATTATTAATTGAAAAAGTATATATGTATCTAAACATCAAAATTCAATGAAAAAAACTATTTATAAAAGTTTTATTTATGATTTTATAAAATTTTTCAGTTTAGCCTTATTTAGCTTAAGCTTAATTGTGTGGATAATACAAGCAGTAAACTATTTAGATTTCATATCGGAAGATGGTCATGGTTTCAGAGTGTACTTTCTATATACTTTAATGAATATTCCTAAAATTATTAGTCGTTTATTAATGTTTGTTTTTTTTCTGAGCTTATTTTACTCAATAATTAAAATGGAAGATAAAAACGAACTTATAATATTTTGGGTTAATGGAATTAAAAAAATTGAAGTAAAAAGAGTAATTATTACAATTTCACTTTTTTTTCTTATCTTGCAGATAATACTAAATGCTTTAATTACACCTAGATCACAAGATATGGCAAGATCATTTATAAGGGGATCTAACATTGATTTTTTACCTTCATTAATAAAAGAAAAAAAATTTATTGATATTGTTGAAGGTCTTACAATTTTTATAGAAGAAAAAAAAGATAATGAAACATTTAAAAATGTTTTCTTAAAGGAAAATACCGGAACAGCATATCAAATAATTTTTGCTAAATCGGGAAAGGTTAAAATTGAAAATAACAATATTTTTATGATTTTAAATAATGGAAAGCTAATAGATAAAGATGATAAAAATCAAAAAATAATTAGTTTTGAAGAGACTGTTTTTAATTTGTCAAAATATCAAACAAAAAGTATTACTATGCAAAAAATTCAAGAAGCTGAAACTCTTTTTTTACATAAATGTATTACTTTATTAAATCAAAATAATAAAATTTTATTAAAAGAATTTAATGATGAAATTGGTCATAACAATAATAGATTGCATTGTAATAGTGCAATGACGAAAAGAATGTATGAAGAATTATTGAAAAGATTAGCATATCCATTTTACATACCATTGCTAGCTATGATTGCCGCTCTAATTATTTTAAAATCTAAAGAAAGTAAAAACAATAATTTTTATAGGATTTCTTTATTTTTTATTGGTTTTACAATCATTGTATTTGGAGAAATAGCAGTTAGATATGCTAGCTCAAATTTAACATCTAACTTTAAGTTTTTTATAACACCAATAATATTATTTTTAACTTTCAATTATCTATTTAATATTAAATCCCAAAAAAATTAACTATGTTTAAAATTTATCAAAAATTAATTATTACATCATTCTTAAAATCAATTATAATTGTTTCTTCAATTTTTTTACTTCTTGTCTTTATCCTAAACATATTTGAAGAATTAAATTTTTTTAAAGATATTGATTCAGATATATCTAAACCTATTTTATTAACTGCATTAAACGCACCATCACTTTTATATGAAATCTTTCCATTTATAATTTTAGTAAGTACTCAATTTTTATTTATTAAACTTATAGAAAATAATGAACTTATATTAATAAAATCGTATGGAATTAATAATTTAAAAATTGTTTTGATTGTGGCTTCTGTAGCATTTTTTATTGGAGTTTTTTTAGTTTTATTTTTTTACAATTTTTCTTCAAAATTAAAATTTTTATATTTTGATATAAAGAATGAATATACAAAAGATAATAAATACTTGGCTGTAATTACTGAAAATGGAATATGGATAAAAGATGAAATGGAAAACAAAATTAATATAATCCATGCACTTGGAATAAATAAAAATTTTCTTTTAAATGTAAATATTACCCAATTTGATAAAAATTTTAATTTTTTAAAATCAATTGATTCTAAAAAAATTGACATATCTAGCCAAAATTGGATTTTACAAAAAAATTTAATCCGCTTTAATAATTTTGAAAGTGAAAAAATTGAAAATATACAACTAAAATCAAATTTTGACATAAATAAAGTTAAAAGTCTTTTTGAAAATTTGTCTAGTTTAACCATGTGGGAACTGGACAAACTTAAACAAGATTTTGAAACTATCGGATATTCAACTTTAGAAGTAAATATTCATAATCAAAAAATAATTTCATACCCTATTTTTATTGCGTTAATGTCTTTAGTAGCAGCAATTGTAATGATGAATATTAAAGTAAATAAACCTAAAATATTTTACATTTTAATGGGAATTTTACTTTCTGTAGGAGTATATTATATAAATTATTTTTCAGTACTATTGGGAGAAAACCAAAAACTACCTATATATATTTCAGTATGGATACCCTTATTTTTTATTAGTATAGTTTCGTTTATTGGATTGGTTAGGATAAATGAGAAATAGTTTTAAATTTTTTTTAGGAATTTTTTTTTCTGTTTTTTTGTATAAACCAGGTTTTTGTGATGAACTGAAGTTTGAGGCATCCACAATACTACTTTCTGAAAATCAAAATATAGTAACTGCATCTGGGAAGGTTAAAATTTTTCTAAATAATAAAACAGAAATAAGTGGGGAAAAATTTATTTATAATAAAATAAAATCTTTTGGTACTATTGAAGACAGTGTGGTAATCAAAGACAACTTAAATGATTTAGAAATCTATTCAGATAAAATTGAATATTTTAAAGCAGATGAAATAATTAAATCAAATAGTCCCACACAATTAATTTACAAAAATAATTATAAATTAAAATTAAATAATTTTTATTACAATAGGAAAAGTTCTATAATTAAATCTGATACAAAATCTTTTTTAACAGATAATCTAGGAAATAATTTTAGTGTAGATGATTTTATATTTAATGTTAATGAAAATTTATTTAAATCTAATTCGCTAAAATATAAAGATTTTGAAAAAAATAAAATTGCACTTAATAATGCTATAATAAATTTTAATGATAACTCTATCTTAGGAAAAGATTTAAAATTTGATTTTTACAATTCATTATCGGGTGTTATGAAAAATGAACCTAGACTTGTGTCTAGATCAGTAATTATCGAAAATCAAAATACAAAATTGAATAAAGGCGCTTATACAACATGTAAAAAAAATAAAAAATGTCCCGCTTGGCAACTTCAATCTGATGAGATTTTTCATGACAAAAAGAATAAAAAAATAAAATATAAAAATGCTTGGTTAAAAATATATGATAAACCAATAATATATTTTCCTAAATTTCATCATCCTGATCCAACAGTTAAAAGACAGTCAGGATTTTTAATTCCTTCCTTTGCGGAATCTAACACTTTAGGACTTGGTGTGACTATACCATATTATAATGTAATTTCTGAAAATAAAGACATAACATTTTCTCCAAAACTATTTGCGGATGGAAGGGCAATTATTCAAAATGAATATAGACAACAAAACAAATTTAATGATCATATTATAGATTTTGGAATGCTAATAACTTCAAAATCAGATGAAAATTCAAAGACACATTTATTTAGCTCATCAAACTTTGATCTAAATTTAGTTGGCCTTGATGAAAGTCAGTTAAAAATTAATTTACAACAGGTTTCTAATGATACTTACTTAAAAAATTATAAAATAGAATCTCCAATTATTAAAAACCATTCTACATTAAATTCTTCTATAAATTTTTATGGTTCAAAAGATGATTTAAAGTTTGAGACTTCTTTGGAAGTCTACGAAGATTTAAATAAAAATGACACTGATAGATATGAATATATTTTCCCAAACTTTAATATCACAAAAAACTTAAATTCAGAGTATACTTCAAACGGCGAATTTAATTTTATTTCATCGGGATTTAGAAGATTGTACGATACAAATATAAGTGAAAATGTATTGATCAATAATATAACTTTTGACGGTCATCCTGTAATTAGCAAAGATGGAATAATTTCGAATTACAATTTTATTGTTAAAAATGTAAATTCAGAAGCAAGAAATTCAACAAAATATAATGATGATTTAGATAAAAATTTAATGACTCTTTTATCATTGGATAGCAAATTTCCAATGTTTAAAAAACATAATAAAGGTGTAGATCATTTAATACCAAAAACATCATTAAAGTTCAGTCCTAATAAATCTAAAAATAACATTAATGAAGACAGACTTATTAATGTAGACAATATCTACTCAATAAATAGGCTTAGCGTAGATGATTCTATTGAAGGTGGTATTTCCTTAACATTAGGTGCTGAATACAAAAAATTTAATTCATTTGATAATGAGTTCTTTAATTTTGAATTAGCAACCTCTCTAAGGCCAGAAGAAAACCTTGATTTACCAACTAATAGCACTTTAGGTAAAAAAACATCTGATTTATTTGGTAGGGTATTTTACGAGCCAAATAATTTGATTAATTTTAACTATAATTTCACATTAGATAATAATTTAAACACAATAAATTATAATCATCTTAAAAATACATTAAATGTAAATAATTTTTTTAATACTTTTGAATTTTTTGAAAGATCTGACAATATTTCAAACGAAAGCTATTTAATAAATACAGCTGGAATTAATTTTGACAATAGAAATTCAATTAAATTTCAAACAAGAAGAAATAAGGTTAGTAATTTTACAGAATATTATAATTTAATATATGAATATCAAAATGATTGCCTAACTGCTTCACTGGAATATAACAAAAACTACTACACAGATAGAGATTTACAGCCAGAAGATAAATTGTTCTTTAAAATATCAATTATTCCATTTGCAAATGCCTACAGCTCAAAAATAAGTTCTGAATGAAAAGAATAATATTTTTAGTTTTAGTAATTTTTTTTAAAAATACGCTATTATTTGCACAAGAAAAAATTTTTATTTCGGTCTTTGTTAATAATCAAGCTATTACAAATGTTGATATAATAAATGAGGCAAAATACCTTACGGCTTTAAATCCAAAAATAAAAGATTTAGATAAAAAAAAAATTTTAAAAATAGCTGAAGAATCTATAATCAGAGAAAAAATAAAAGAAGATGAGCTATCAAAATTTATTAATTTGGAAGAAAGCAGTGATTTATTAAATAATATAATTAATGATTTTTATAAAAGATTGCAATTTAATAATCTTCAAGATTTTGAAAATTATTTAAAAAATTTCGATTTATCGTTGAATGAAGTAATTAAAAAAATAAAAATAGAAGCTAAATGGAACGAATTAATTTTTGCTAAATACAATAATCAAGTGGAAATTGATATAGAAAAGTTAAAAAAAAAAATTATTGAAAAAAATATTTCTGATGATGAAAATGAAATATATTTTTTAAATGAAATTGTATTTACTGTAGAAAGTAAATCAACCTTTAAAGAAACTTATACAAAGATCATCGAAAGTATTAATGAAATTGGATTCAAAAATACTGCAAACGTTTACAGTGTTTCCGATAGTGCAAGATTTGGAGGTGAAATTGGATGGGTAGGAAAAAACAAATTAAATAATAGAATATTAGAAAAATTAAATACTTTAAAAATTGGAGATGTTTCAAAACCTATTCAAGTACCTGGTGGTTATATAATTTTAGAAATGCAAGATAAAAAAAGGGAGAAGAAAAAAGAGAAAGATTTAGATCAAGAATTAAATGAACTTATTATGATTGAGAAAAATAAAAAATTAAACGAATTTTCTATAATTCATTTTAACAAAACAAAAGTTAATAGCACTATAGTTTATGAAAATTAAACCAATTTTATTAGTAACTGGAGAGCCATATAGTGTTATTTTTGAACTCTTTTTTAAAATATATAAATTGAAAGTTGTAAAAAATAGTAAAAGGCCTTTAATTCTTATAACTTCTAAAAATTTTCTTATAGAGCAAATGAAACATTTTAAATATAATTTTAAAATTAATTTAATTGATGAAAAAAAAATAAATACTCAGAAATTAAATAATAAAAAAATAAATATTATTGATATAAATTTTAAATTTAAAAAAAAATTTGACAAAATTTCTAATAAATCAAATTTATTTATTTTAAATTCATTTAATATAGCTTTAAGAATAATCAAAAAAAAGAAAGCAATTGGAATGATAAATGGCCCTATTTCAAAAAAACATTTTTTTAATAAAAAATATTTGGGAGTAACAGAATTTTTAAGTAATAAAACTAATTCTAAAAAAAAACCAGTAATGCTAATATACAATTCTTTTCTTGCTGTAAGTCCTGTTACAACTCATATGCCTATCAAAAACGTTAGTAAAAATTTATCAATAAAAATGATTTCTGACAGTATTCTGCAAATACATAAATTTTATAAAAACAAACTTAAAAAAAACCCCATATTTGCTGTATTAGGTTTAAATCCACACTGCGAAACAGTTAATAAGTTTAGCGAAGAAGAAAAAATAATTAAACCTGCAATAAATAAAATGATTAAAAAAAAAATAAAGATAATTGGTCCTCTTTCTGCAGATACTTTCTTTTCTAAAAAAAATATCAAAAAATTTGACGTAGTAATCGGAATGTACCACGATCAAGTTATTGCTCCAATGAAAACACTTTACAATTTTGATGCAATAAATTTAACTTTGGGACTCCCATTTATAAGAGTTTCCCCTGATCATGGACCAAACAATGGCATGATCGGCAAAAATATTTCAGATCCAAAATCTCTTCTATCCTCGATTAATTTTTTTAATAAATTTAATGAAAATTAAAGCAAAAAAAAGTTTAGGTCAAAATTTTCTTATTGACCAAAATATCATAAATTTAATTACAAATTCTGCGGATATAAAACAAAACGATGTACTTCTTGAAGTTGGACCAGGAACAGGAAATCTAACTGAAAAAATATTACTAAAAAAACCAAAGAAAATAATTGTTGTTGAAAAAGATAAAGAATTAGTGAAAAAGTTATATAAAAAGTTTGATAATAAAATATTGATTATTAACGATGATATTTTAAATATCAATGAAGAAAAATTATCAAAAAATAAAATAATTATATTTGGAAATTTACCCTACAATATTTCAACTCAAATACTTGTAAAATGGATTAGACTTAAAAATCTAAATTCTGTGTGTAAAAAATTTATTTTAATGTTTCAAAAAGAGGTGGCAGATAGGATTTTGGCAAATACAGGAGAAAAACAATACGGCAGATTGTCAATTTTATCTTGCTGGAAAATGAATATAAAAAAAATAAAAGAAATTAGTCCAAATTCATTTTATCCTTCTCCCAAAGTAAGAAGTACTATTCTGCTTTTCGAACCTAAAAAGAGTTTTTTTGACTTAAAAAATCCAAAAAACCTTGAATACATAACTGGGATTTTTTTTAACCAAAAAAGAAAAATGGTAAAAAAACCACTGAGAAAAATCTTTGGAAATATCAAAGAAATTTCTGAAAAATTAAAAATAAATATTAACGAAAGACCACAAAAATTATCACCAAATATGTATTTTAAAATTTGTAAAGAGTATGAAAATTTACTTTTTTAGTAATTTTATATGATTTTCAATTAATTTATGATTATAATTTTTTTTAACTTTAGATTTTTTTAATTTAATTAGTTTCATGATTTGCTTATAGCATATATTTAGTTTGTCATTTATTACAACAAAATCGTAGCTTTTCCATTTCAAGATATCTTTGTCAAACTGTTTCATTCTTTCTTCAACGATCAACTTATCTTTTAAATCTCTTTTGTATAATCTTTCAAGCAATATTTTTCTACTCGGTGGTAAAATAAAAAAAGTAATTAATTTATACTTAAGTTTTTTTTGCTTTATTTGTCTAGTGCCTTGCCAATCAATATCAAAAATTACATTTTTTCCATTTTTAAGATTTGAAAAAACAAATTTTTTTGAAGATCCATAGTAATTTCTAAAAACTTTAGCATTTTCTAAAAATTCTTTTTTTCTTTTTAAGGTATTGAATTCTTTTTTACTTACAAAGTAGTAATCTTTTCCATTTATCTCGTTAGTTCTGGGTTTTCTTGTTGTGTGTGAAATTGATATTATGTAATTATTTATTTTTGAAATCTTTTTTACAAGTGTTGTCTTTCCAGCACCAGACGGTGAGGATAATATTATTATTACCCCGTCTTTTATTGAAGACATCTTAATATTTAAATATTAGTTTGCTTTGCTTTCTATAAATTTTATTGCGTCACCAACAGTTAAAATCTTTTCTGCTTCACTGTCAGAAATTTCTGAACCGAACTCTTCCTCAAAAGCCATTACTAACTCTACGGTATCAAGACTGTCCGCTCCCAAATCATCTATAAAACTTGACTCTTCCGTTACTTTTGCCTCATCGATCCCTAGATGATCTGCTACTATTTTTTTAACTTTGTTTGAAATATCATTGGACATATTGTTCCTTTTTGTTTTAATTCGTTAATAATTTATTAAAAGCTTTTGTCAAGCCATATACATGCCTCCATTAACATGTATTGTTTCTCCTGTTATATATGAAGCGGAATCTGAGGCTAAAAATGCAACTGTATTAGCTACATCTTCACCAGTTCCTAACTTTGACATAGGAATTCGTGAGGTTAATGCGGCTTTTATATTTTCAACAATTTTCTCTGTCATATTTGTTTGTATAAATCCTGGAGACACGCAATTTATTGTAATATTTTTTTTTGCATACTCAATTGCCAAAGATTTTGTCATTCCAATTATTCCAGCTTTTGAAGCGGCATAATTTGACTGTCCAAGATTTCCTGTGTGTCCTACAACCGAAGTTATGTTAACAATTCTTCCATATTTGTTTTTGAGCATTTTTTTAATTGCATATTTACATAAAAAAAATGTTGAGCTTAAATTAATATCAATAACTTTTTTCCACTCTTCGTCTTTCATTCTTAAAGAAAGGTTGTCTATATTTATTCCGGCATTGTTAATTAAAATATCGATTCCTGTAAGCTGAGATGATGCATTTTCTATAAATTCATCTATTTTTGAATGTTCCGAAATATCAAATTTTAAAATATTTATTTTAGGAAACTCTTTTTTCAAGTTATTTAACTTATCATTTTTTGTTCCTGTGGCTAAAACTTCTCCTTCTAATGAAATAAATTTTTTTACTAGAGCATTTCCTATACCTCCAGTTGATCCTGTAACTAGAATTTTCTTACCTTTAAAATTAATCATCTAAATTTATATTTTTTAAATCTTCTAAACCATTTACTGACATTAAATCAACATTTCTATCAATTCTTTTAATTAAGCCAGATAATACTTTTCCTGGTCCAATTTCAATAAATTTTGTAATGCCATTATTAAGCATATAAATTATACTTTCTCTCCATCTAACTGGGCTTTCTATCTGTTGAATCAGTAATTTTTTTATCTCGTCTGATTCTCTAGTTTCTTCGCTAGTAACATTAGAAATTATAAAGTTATTTGGATTACTAAAATTGGTATTCATTATTTCTTTTTTCATTATTTCGGTTGCTGAATTCATTAGTCTACAATGAAATGGAGCACTTACTGATAGTCTAACATTTTTAATAGATTTTTTTTTCAAATCTCCAATCAAAAGATCTAAGCTTTTATTCTTACCACTTATTACTATTTGACCATTTGAATTATCATTTGCTATAAAACATTCATACTTTTGTTTGTTTTCATTTAATAAATCACGAATAGTTTGTATTTCGGAACCTAGAACTGCTAACATTCCTCCTTCTCCTTTAGGTAATGCAGATTGCATAGATTTACCTCTAATTTTTAAAAGTTTTATAGCTTGATCAAAGTTTAATGCTCCACTAGTTGACAATGCAGAATATTCTCCTAATGAATGCCCGGCAAAATATTTTGCCTTACTTAGGTCTATCTTGCTTTCTCTCTTAATCATTTCATATATAGAATAGCTTATTAAAAATATTGCTGGCTGCGTATTTTCAGTTTGATCTAATTCATCTTTTGGACCTTCCAAAATTATTCTACTTAAAAAAAAATCTAATATTTCATCAGCCTTGTGAAATAAATCTTTAATATAGTCATAATTATTGTATAGCTCTTTGCCCATTCCGACTGTCTGTGAGCCCTGGCCTGGAAAAATTACCGAAAACATAGAAATTATTATTATAATATACGTTTTTTGTGTTGTATTTAAATTTTTATAATAGTATATCCTCTTTTTTTTAAAACTAATTAATATGAACTTATACGAACATACAATAATTGCTAGACAAGATATAAGTCAAAGCCAACTAAAAGCTATTGAAGAAAAATACATTAAATTAGTTGAAAAATTTGATGGTAGTATTGTTAAAACTGAAAAGTGGGGATTAATGAATTTGTCTTATATAATTAAAAAAAATCGTAAAGGAAATTATATTCATTTTAAATTAAAAGGTAGCGGAAAAACTATTTTAGAATTAGAAAAAAATGAGAAAATAGATAAAAATCTTTTAAGATATTTAACCATAAAAGTAAAAAAATTCGATTTAGAAACAAATTATTTTGAAAAAAGTGAAGAAAAAATAACTAAAATCAATAATGAAAAAAACATATAAAAAAAAATCAAATCAAAGCAACTATTCTAAGCTAAGTATTTTTAGTCCTCAAAAATATAAGTTTAAAAAAAAATGCCCATTATCAGTAAAAGGAGCTCCGACTATAGACTATAAAAATATTAAACTTTTAAAAAGATATGTTACTGAGAATGGTAAAATAATTTCATCTAGAATAACGTCTGTTACTCAAAAAAAACAAAGAGAACTATCTTTGTCAATAAAAAGAGCTAGAAATCTAGCATTAATATAAATGAAAGTAATATTATTAGAAAATTTTAGAAAACTCGGAAATATTGGAGATATAATTGATGTAAAGAAAGGTTTTGCAAAAAACTTTCTTATTTCAAATAAAAAAGCTCTTTTTGCATCAAAAAAAAATATAAATGAAGTTGAAAAAATTAAAAAAGATCTATCTAAAAAAGATTTAGAAAAAAAGAAAAATGCCATTACTATTCATGAAAAAATTAAAAATGAAACGTTTGAGATTAAAAAACTATGTACTGAAAAAAAGGAACTTTATGGATCTGTTAATCCAACAGAAATATCAAAAATATTACATCAAAATTTAAAAATTGAACTAAACCCATCAATGATTCAACCTATTAAAGAAATTAAATCTATAGGAACTTTTAAAGTTAAATTAAATTTACACCCTCAAGTTCAATCAGAGATATCCATTAAAGTAATACCAGAAGAAATTACAAAATAATTTATACATTATTTTCCCCAACCTATTTTTTTCCTTGAGCAATAAATATATCTTATTTATTTTGTTTAATGCCCAAAAGATTTAGCTTGATTCAAACGAATGTTAAAGAATTTCCTAATAATATAGAAGCTGAACAATCAGTCATAGGCTCTATTTTGTTAACCAATGAAATTTTTGATGAAATTAATATTTTATTGAATAGCAAATATTTTTATGACCCTATGCATCAAAAAATTTTTGAAGCTATAGAAAAATTAATTTACAGCGGTATGCTAGCTAACCCAATTACTTTAAAAAATCATTTCGAAAATCAAAAAGATGATTTGAATATTCCGGAGTATTTGGTCAAAATAACTAAGTTTTCAACATCATCTCGTCAAGCTATTGAATATTCCAAATTAATCTATGATTTGTATGTAAAGCGAGAACTTATCAAAATTTCTGAAAACATTATTGACACTGTTAAATTAAATGACTTAGATAATGATGGTCAATCAATAATTGAAAATTTCGAAAAATCACTTTTTAACTTAGCAGAAAAAGGATCTTTTAGTTCTTCGATTATAAAATTTAATGATGCCGTAGATATGAGTGTTGAAATGGCAAACAATGCATATAAAAATGTAGAAGGATTAGTTGGAGTTCCTACAGGGTTAACTGATCTTGATGATAGGTTGGGAGGTTTGCATAAATCAGATTTAATAATAATAGCTGGGAGACCCTCAATGGGTAAAACAGCACTTGCAACAAATATAGCATTTAATGCAGCAAAAAAAATTCAAAATGACAAAAAAAAATCTTCAATAGCTTTTTTTTCACTTGAAATGTCTTCAGAACAACTATCAACCAGAATATTGGCGGAGCAATCTAGAATTAAATCAAATGATATTAGAAGAGGAAAAATGTCAGAAGAAGAATTTAATAAATATATTGAAATTTCAAAAAATATAAGAGAACTACCTTTATATATTGATGAAACACCAGCAATTAGTATAGCAGCTCTTAGCAATAGGGCTAGAAGAGTTAAAAGACTTTATGGTTTAGACATGATTGTAGTAGATTACATACAGTTAATGAGAGCTTCAAATTTTAGAGAAGGGAGAGTTCAAGAAATTTCTGAAATTACACAAGGACTCAAAGCTCTTGCTAAAGAGCTTTCTGTACCAGTTATTGGTTTGTCTCAACTCTCTAGAGCAGTAGAACAAAGGGATGATAAAAAACCACAGTTAGCAGATTTAAGAGAGTCAGGATCTATAGAACAAGATGCGGATGTCGTGATGTTTGTTTATAGAGAATCTTACTACCTTCAAAGAAATGAGCCTAAACTTGCAACTGTTGAACATGCTGAATGGCAGGCAAAAATGAATGAAGTGGCAAGTTTAGCAGAAATACTTATTAGTAAACAAAGACATGGTCCAACAGGAAAGATTATGCTTGAATTTGAAGAAATGTTTACCAAATTTAAAGATATTCAAAATAACTAATTTTAAATATATAAGTTATTATTGAATGTTTTCTAACTTTTATCAAAAAAATATTATTAATAAGCCTAGGGTTGTTTTTTTATTATTATTTTTATGTCTGATTGGTTTTGGCTATTTTTCCAAAGATTTTAAATTAGATGCTTCAGCAGATACACTTTTATTAGAAAATGATCCAGACCTAAAATATTTAAGAGAGATTAACAAAAGATACGGCTCTAAAGAATTTTTAATTTTAACATATACGCCAAAAGAATCTATTTCTTCTAAAAAATCTTTAAACAACTTATTAAGTTTAAAATACAAAATTCAAAGTCTCGATTGGGTACATAGTGTAGTTACTTTGTTGGATGTCCCTTTATTAAATAATTCCGATGCTCCAATTACTGAAAGAATTAAAAATTTTACCACACTAAAGGATGAAAAGGTAAATAAAGAAAAAGGTTTGAAAGAAATTTTAGATAGTCCAGTTTTTAAAAATTTTGTCATTAGTGAAGATGGAAAAACTACTGGTATAATAGTCTATATTAAACCCTTTGAACCAGCTACAGAATTAAAAGATGAAAAAGAAATTGAAAAATTTAAATCTCTAAGAAAAAAAAAAAATCATCAAAATATTCTTGAAATAAGAGATGTTATTAAATCTTATAAAGATATAGGTAAAATTTTCCTTGGTGGTATACCGATGATAGCCGATGATATGATGACATTTATAAAAAATGATGTATTAATTTTTGGCACAGGGGTTTTACTTTTTATTATTGCAACACTATGGTTTGTTTTTAGAAAAATAACTTGGATTATCGTCCCACTAAGTAGTTGTTTTTTTTCAGTGTTAATAATGGTTGGTCTTCTTGGTTTAGTTGGCTGGAAAGTAACTGTAATATCTTCAAATTTTATAGCTTTGATGTTGATATTGACTATGGCAATGAATATCCACATGAGTACACGTTTTCTCCAATTAAAAAAACATAACTCTCATATAAAAAATTCAGAACTAATTTTCTTAACTACAAAAAAAATGTTTTGGCCAATAATTTATACAGTTTTAACAACAATATGTGCTTTTTTATCATTAATATTTAGTGGCATTAAACCTGTTATTGATTTTGGTTGGATGATGACATTAGGTTTGATTACATCTTTTTTAATAACTTTTACATTATTACCTACATTATTAAATCTTTTACCTACAGAAAAAATAAATGTTAAAGAACAAGAAAATTCCAAAATAACAAATTTTTTAGGAAACTGCTCAATAAAATATCAACCAATAATTTTTTTACTTACTTTAATCGTTATTGTTTTAAGTGTAGTTGGTATCAATCGTTTAGAAGTTGAAAATAGTTTTATAAATTATTTTAGCAAAAATACTGAAATTTATAAAGGCATGAAACTTATAGATGAAAAATTAGGAGGAACAACACCTCTTGATGTTATTTTAAAGTTTCAAAATGTTGAAGAAGTTCAAATAGAAGATGATGAATTTGATGATTGGGAAGATGAAAATGAAAATGATAACAAAAAATATTGGTTTACAAAAAATAAAATTGAAAAAATAAAAGAAGTTCATAATTACTTGGAAAATATACCTTATGTTGGAAAAGTCTTATCTTTTTCTTCTATTTTAAAAGTTGCTGAGAAGTTAAATAACAACAAGCCCTTAGAAACTTTAGAAATGGGAGTTCTTTATAGTAAAATTCCAGATAAGATAAAGAAAGAAGTTGTAGATCCATACATTTCTATCGAAAACAATGAAGCTAGAATAAGTCTTAGAATAAAAGATTCAGAAATAGGTTTAAGAAGAAATGAATTAATAAAAAAAATTAATACTGATTTAAAAAATGAAATAGGCCTTAAAAGTAATGAATATAAACTAGCAGGAGTATTGATATTATTTAATAACCTTTTACAAAGTCTATTTAAATCTCAAATTCTTACTTTAGGTTTTGTGATTGTGGGTATATTCATAATGTTTCTAATACTTTTTAAAAATTTAAAGCTTTCTTTAATTGGAGTTGTCCCAAATTGCATTGCAGCTTTCTTTATTTTAGGGATAATTGGCATTCTATCAATTCCGTTAGACATGATGACTATAACAATTGCAGCTATTACAATTGGTATAGCAGTGGATAATAGCATTCATTATATATATAGATTTAAAGAAGAATATTTTAAATTAAAAAATTATAAACAAACAATAACAAAATGTCATTCAACTGTTGGAATTGCAATTTTAAACACATCAATAACTATTGTTTTTGGTTTTTCAATTTTAGTTTTGTCTAACTTTATTCCAACAATCTACTTCGGTATTTTTACAGGTATTGCAATGTTATTTGCAATGATATCTGTTTTAACACTTTTACCTGCTCTGTTAATGCTTTTTAAGCCATTCGAAAAAAAAATAAATTAATGGAAGAATTTATAAAGTACTTTGATCGAATACCAAGTTTTGATTTAATTTATTTCGTAATTACAATTTTATCTGTAGTCAAAAGCTTTAGACAAGGATTTGTATTAAGTATCCTCTCTATGTCAAAATGGATACTAGCTTATATCATTTCCTTGTTTTTGTTTCCAAAAGCAAAGCCTTATGTAAAAAATATTATAGATAATGAATATGTTTTAGATATCATCTTAGGTTTAAGCATATTTATCTTTGTAATATTTATTATTTTATTAATAAATAAAGGAATCAGTAAAGCAGTTACTTATTCAGGATTAGGAAGTTTAGACAAATTTTTTGGGTTCTGTTTCGGTTTTTTAAAATCATATATAATTATGGTTTGTATATTTACAGCTGTAGATATAGTTTATAGTCATAAAAAATGGCCAATAAATTTAAATCAAGCATTTACATTTCCTTGGGTTGAAAATGGTAGCAAGTATCTTACAAGAGGATTTCCTGATCAAAAACAATATGAAGAAGCAAAAGATAAAGTTCAAGAACTATAACCATGTTAATAATAGAGTAAAACAGTTATTTTTATTAAATACAACTTCTAACAATTGAATCTTATGAAAGAAGTAAATTTTATACAAATGAAAGATGGAACAAAAGAAGATTATCTTTTATTAAATAAGCATGAAAAAAAGTTCATTGAAAATACTTCTGATCGAATAATAAAATTCATGAGCGGACTAACCAAAACCCTAGAAGGATATAAAATAAATAGATTAGACCATTCTTTGCAAACAGCAACACGGGCTCTCAATGATAAAGCTGAAGATGAAATGATAGTTGCTGCTTTACTACATGATATTGGTGATGAGTTATCTCCATTGAACCATTCTGAATATGCTGCTGCAGTTCTAAAGCCATATGTAAGTAAAAAAACTCACTGGATTATTGAAAAACATGGTGAGTTTCAAATGTACTACTATGCACATCACCTAGGTGGAAATAAAAATCAAAGAGACAAATACAAAGGTCACAAATACTTCAAAGATACTCTGGACTTTTGTGAAAACTGGGATCAAAAATCTTTTGACCCTAATTTCAAATCATTATCTCTTCAGGAATTTGAACCTTTTGTAAAAAAAATATTTTCTAGAAAACCTTATTCAAATTAATGAATATATAAAAATAATTTATAATGTTTCAAAATTTATCTGCTCAAAAAAAAGGTTCTTTATTAGCTTTTATAGGTGTAATGTTTATTACTCCAGATTCTTTATTTATTAGACTAGCTGGTATAGAAACTTGGTCATTACTTTTTTACAGAGGTTCAATACCTTTTATTACAGTTTTACTATCATTATTAATAATTTATAAATCTAATTTTTTTAAAATTTTTTTATCTACTGGATATCCTGGAATTGCTTATTCGATAACCTTTGCTTTAACAAATATTACTTTTATTATTTCAATACAAAATACCAATGTAGCAAATACACTGGTTATGATAGCGTTAGCTCCTATGTTGTCAGCTATTTTGGGTTTAATTTTTTTAAAAGAAAACCCAGATAAAAAAACATGGGTTGCAATTATAATAACTACGCTTGCTGCAATATATATTTTTTATGATTCTATTCAGATTGGTAATTTTTTGGGTGATTTTTTTGGGCTTATAACTGCACTAGGACTAGCGGTAGGTGCTGTAATAGTTAGATCAGCCAAAAATAGAAATCTAGTTCCCTCGGCTGTTGTTGGAAAGCTGTTCGTTGCAATAATAGCAGCCTTTTTTGTTGAAAATTTTGAACTATCTAATAAGGATTTAATTATAGTTCCAGCAATGTGTGTTCTTTGTGTAGCAATCCCATTTGTATTAGTTACCATAGCACCTAGATTTATTACTGCCGCGGAGGTTAATCTATTCTTTTTGCTAGAAACAATATTGGGTCCAATATGGGTGTGGATGGTAATAAAGGAACAGCCAACCATTGAGACTATTCAAGGAGGGTTAGTCATAATTTTAACAATAGCCATTCATTCGGCTATAGCCATAAAAAAAACACAATAAAAAAATAACTACTTGCTTTTTTAAACAAAAAGCATACTCACACGAAAAAATGGGAAAATTATTTAAAAATTCTTGGGCACTTTTTTTAGGAATGGGTTTAATTATGATGGCTCATGGATTCCAAGGATCTTTGTTGGGTGTAAGAGCTGTTACTGAAAATTTTAGTTTAGCTGCAACGGGTTTTATGATGTCTGGATACTTCGTTGGCTATTTCATGGGTGCACGCACTATTCCAAATGTAATTTCTGGTGTTGGTCATATAAGAGTTTTTGCAGCATTTGCATCTATTGCATCATTAGGTATTTTAATTCATTCCATTTTTATCAATCCATTTACGTGGTTTGTTTTAAGAATGATCAATGGTTTTTGCATGGTGTGTTTGTTTACTGTCGCTGAAAGTTGGTTGAATGACAGATCAAGTAACAAAAATAGAGGTAAAGTTTTATCTATCTATATGATTATTTTATATGGAGCAATGGGAATTGGAATGTTTTTTCTTAACTTTAGTAAACCTGAAAAATTTGAACCTTTTATATTGATATCAGTAATTATGTCTTCTGCATTAATACCAATTTTGCTAACAAAAAGAAAACCCCCAAATTTTAAAAAATTAAAAAGTATGTCGTTAAAAGAATTGTATGAATCTTCTCCTCTAGGAATGGTAGGTGCTGTTTTTTATGGAACAACTCAATCTGCTTTGTTTACTATCTTAGCAGTATACGCAGCATCAATGAATTTTTCAATTTTTGAAATTTCTTTAGTAACATTTCTTCTCTCGATATCAGGAGCGATATCACAATACCCTATAGGAAATTTGTCTGATAGATATGATCGAAGACTTGTTATTATTTATTCAACTTTTGCTGCAGCATTGTTTGCACTATTTGCAATTTTTTCTTCATCTACTATGCATTTACCAGGCGATCTGGGAAATAAATTTTGGTTTTATATTTTTTTAACACTTTTTGCATTTTGTAGCTTGCCCATGTTTTCATTGATTTTAGCTCATACAAATGACTTTATCACAAAGGATAAGTTTGTTGCTGCAGGGGCAGGTTTGCAATTTGCCTTTGGATTAGGAGCAATTAGCGGTCCTTTTTTATGTTCGTTATTTATGGGTCTGGTAGGAAATAATGGATTTTTTATTTTTTTAATTATTTTTCATTCCTTTATTGGAATATTTGGAATTTATAGAATGAATGTAAGACCTAGTAAAGAAAATCCAGACTCTCAATTTGTTCCTCTGCCTCAAACCATAACTCCTGTAGGTATGGAATTAAACCCAACAACAGAACATATTGAAGAACCATATACAGACAAAGTTAAAAAAATGTTGGAAAGAAAAGGAGTTAATTATAAAAAAGAGGTTAAATCAATTGAAAATAGTTGAAGAAAAAAATAACTAATTATCTAGTTATTTTTTGTTTGTTTAATCTCAAAATTTTCAAGTCTAGAAGTTAGTTCTTGTTTTATCCTCTGTTCTTCTTGTTCTTTTAATCTTTGTTGTTCTTGTTCTTTGTAAAGTAGCTTTTGGATTTTTATTTGTTCTTGCTCTTCTTTTAGTTTTTGTCTCTGATCAAATTTTTCTTCCCACTCTTTTAATCTGATTTCTTCTTCTTCTTTTCTTTTTCTTTCTTCATTTTCTGTTCTTTTTTGTAATCTAGATTTTTTTCTTTTTTCTTTTTCTTCTTTTAATCTCTGGTCTTCTTCTCTTACTTTAAGATCTATCTCTTTTCGCTTTAATTCTTCCTCTTTTAATTTTATTTCTTTATCTTTTTTTCTTAGTTCCTTTTCTTTTAATCTAAGTTGATCTTCTTTTTGTTTTAGCTCTTCTTGCTTTCTAATTTGCTCTTCATTCTTAAGTTTTTGTTCTTTTTCTTGAAGTCTTTGTTCTTCGTCCTTAAGTTTTTGCTCTTTATCTTTAATTCTTTGTTCTTCTTGCTTTCTTTCCTGTTGCTCTTGTTTTAATTTTTGTTCTTCAAATTTTAATTTTAACTCATCCTCTTTTCTTATTTGATCATTGTCTTTTAATCTTTGTTCTTTTTCCTTTTCTTTAATTTTTTCATGATCTTTATTAATTTGGACCTCTTTTAATTTTAATTCCTTCTTTTCTTTTATTTTCTTACTATGTTTATAATCAATGTATGCTTTGTTTAATGATTTTGACGTAAAATTTGCTAGTCTCTGTAACTTAGTTGATAGTTTAATATTTCTTTTAATTTTTGTTTTTTTTTTTGTCATTAATTTTTTTATAATAATAATTAAAACAAAATTTTATTTGCTTCACAAGGCAATCATTGGTTTTAGGTAACTATATTGGTTTACAACTTTAAATTGATTTATTTTTTTTATTTAAATTATAAGTAAAAATTTATAAAAAATTATAATGAACAAAGAAAACGCAAGTAAACTCTGGAAAATTATTCAGGAAGCTGGTGATTATTTGGGAGGTTAGAGGGACACACTACCCCACACTACATCACACTAGTTATGCGGACTATTTACAATTCATAAAAAATAATTTGCATAAAGATTCATCAAATAAAGTAAAAAACTAAAAATGAAACTAGAAATAGTTGATATAAATCAAATGGTCAATTCCAGAGGTTTTTGATAGTATTTTATTATGAAAAAACTTTTAGGGATCCTGGTATTTTTTATTCATTATGAATGGACCAAAATTAAAAAAAACATTTAACCCATTAAAAACGACTTTATCTTTATTAATCATAATAATAATTTCCAATATCTTTTACAAACCGTTATATGAATTAAGTTATTATATAAATATTTTTGGCTGTTTCTTAGTTTTTTTATCTATATTCCTTTTTATATCTGCTGAAAATGAGTTTATGAAGTTTAGAGAAGATGCAAACCCACCTACAGGAACAAAAAGAATATTAGATAAAAATATATATTCTTTTGTTAGGAACCCAATTTATTTGTCATTTATTATACTTCACTTGAGTTTTTTCTTTATGGTTGAAAATATACTTTTTTTAATTTCATCTATCATTTTAACTTTGTGGCTTCATTTTTATATAGTTTTAAAAGAAGAAGAATATTTAATAAAAAAATTTAAAAACAATTACAAAAAATATTGTTCCAAGGTTCCAAGATGGCTTTTTTTTTAATTTAATGAAAAAACTTTTAGGGATCATGGTTTTAGGATTTTGTGGAATACTAGAAATGAAACTAGAAATGGACGAGATAAAATAAGGTTTTGAGTAGTATGAATAAAGAAAACGCTAGCAAACTCTGGAAAATTATTCAGGAAGCTGGTGATTATCTCGGGCATTAGAGGATCACGCTACCTCACACTAGGCTACACTACCCTACACTAGTTATGCGGACAATTTACAATTCATGAAAAATAAATCGCATAAAGACTCATCGAATTAAACAACAAACTATAGCATAGACTATAGCATTTAGAGATAAATCAAATAGTCAAATTTTAGTGAGATATTAGGTTTCTTTTAAGTTTTCATATTAAGTAATTAATGTATAAGAGCCTCAAAATATGACTAACACTATTCGAAACATTACAATCATTGCTCACGTTGATCATGGCAAGACAACTATGATTGATTCATTAATGAAACAAAGTGGATCATTTAGAGAAAATGAAATTGTAGAAGAAAGATTAATGGATTCTGGAGAATTAGAAAAAGAAAGAGGAATTACAATTTTAGCAAAACCTGCATCAATTAATTGGCAAGGTTCAAGAATAAATATTATAGATACTCCAGGTCACAGAGATTTTGCAGCTGAAGTTGAGCGTGTTTTAAGTATGGCAGATGGTGCTCTATTACTTATAGATTCTGCAGAGGGAGTAATGCCTCAAACAAAATTTGTACTATCTAAAGCTCTTAAACAAGGACTTAAACCAATTGTAGTAATTAATAAATTAGATAAATCAGATCAAAGAGCTGAAGAAGTTTTAGATGAAACTTTTGATTTATTTGTAAGCTTAGACGCAAATGAAGAACAGTTAGATTTTCATGTTATATATGCTAGTGGAAGATCTGGTTGGGCAAGTAAAGAAATAGAAGGTTCTAGAAAAAATCTTCATCCATTATTAGATTTGATTATTGAACATGTTAAACCTGCAGACTTTGATAAAACAAAACCTTTTGCAATGTTGTCTACTCTTTTATATGCAGATACTTTCTTAGGGAGAAGTTTAGTTGGAAGAATATCACAAGGAACTGCTAAAGCTAACCAACAAATTAAGGCAATCAATCTACAGCGTAAAAAAGTTGATGAAGGTAGATTAACTAAAATTTTTAGATATGAAGGAACTAAAAAAGTTCCAATTGAAGTTGGCGAAGCTGGTGATATTGTTGTAATTGCTGGATTAGAAAAAGCAAATGTTGCTGATACTATTTGTGATATTGATGTAAATGAACCTATATCTGCAACACCAATAGATCCACCTACTATGTCTATTAAGATAACAGTTAATAGTTCACCACTTTCTGGAACAGAAGGAAAAAAACTAACAAGCACTCAAATTAGAGATCGTTTAATTTTAGAAGCTCAAAATAATGTTGGTATTACTTTTTCAGAAAATGAAAATAAAGATGCATTTGAAATTAGTGGTAGAGGTGAATTAATGCTTGAAATTTTACTAACACAAATGAGACGTGAAGGTTTCGAAATGACAGTAAGTCCTCCAAAAGTATTGTTTAGAAAAGATAAAAATGGAAATAAACTAGAACCTATTGAAGAAATTACAATAGATTTAGATGAAGAATATTCTTCAAAAGTAATTGACTCAATGAATAGAAGAAAAGGCAAACTAATTGATTTTAAAGATACTGGTAAAAATAAAAAAAGATTAGTTTTTCATGCTCCAACAAGAGGCTTAATGGGTTATACAAGTAGATTTCTAACATTAACGAAAGGTAATGGAGTGATTAATAGAATATTTCATTCTTACGGAAAGTATGAAGGTGATATGGAAGGAAGAAGAAACGGTGCATTAATTTCAATGGAAAATGGAAAAGCGGTTGCTTTTGCAATATTTAACTTACAGGCAAGAGGTGAAATGTTTGTTACTCACAATGATCCTGTTTATGTTGGAATGATAGTGGGACTTGCACCTAAAGCTGGAGATTTACAAATTAATGTTATGAAGGGGAAAAAATTAACTAACATGAGAACTCAAGGAACTGATGAAAACGTTGTACTAACTCCAGTGAGAAAAATGTCAATTGCTGAACAATTAAGTATTTTAAATACTGATGAAGCTTTAGAAATTACTCCTAAATCTTGTAGATTAAGAAAAGCTATACTTAACCCTCATGAAAGAAAAAAAAATGAAAAAGTATCAGCTAGATCTGTTGCTTAGTTAAAAAACTAAACAGAAATATTTTTTAAAAAAATATGAAAAACTTTACAGAACTAAATCTTAATCCATCTTTAATGCAATCAATAACAAGAATGCATTTTAAAATTCCTACACCAATTCAAGCGCAGGCTATTCCTCCTGCACTTATTGGAAAAGATGTTTTGGGAACAGCACAAACTGGTACGGGTAAAACGCTTTGCTATGGAATTGCTTGCATTAATAATCTTTTAAATAACAGGGGTAGTAACGCACTTATTATATGTCCAACACGTGAGCTAGCAGTTCAAGTTGAAGATGTTCTTAAAGGATTAATAGAAAATACTATGAATATCAAATCTGCTATACTTATTGGTGGTGAATCCATGCAAAAACAATTGAGGCAATTACAAAAACGCCCAAGATTAATTATTGGAACTCCTGGACGCCTCAACGATCACCTAAAAAGAAGAAGTCTAAAATTGCATCAATCATATTTTTTAGTCCTTGATGAAACAGATAGAATGCTGGATATGGGTTTTACTCCTCAAATAGAACAGATATTAAAGTTTATACCAAAAAAACATCAAACATTATTATTTTCAGCAACTTTACCTCAAAACATTCTTAATATTACTGAAAGATATCTAAATGACCCAATAAGAATAAAAGTTGGATCAACAACAACGCCCATTTCAAAAATTAAACAAGAAGTTATTCAAGTAAGCGAAGGTGAGAAATATAATAAATTACTGGATGAACTTTATAAAAGGAAAGGATCTATTTTAATTTTTGTAAAAACAAAACGTAATGCAGATAAAATGGCAGATCGCTTAAATGATGATGGTCACCACTGTGATTGCATGCATGGAAATTTAAGACAGTCAAAAAGACAAAGAACTTTAATCGCGTTTCGTTCTGGTAAAATACGTATTCTAATCAGCACTGAACTTGCTGCTAGAGGTTTAGACGTTCCATCTATTCAACATGTAATTAATTATCATCTTCCACAAGTTCCGGAAGATTTTATTCATAGAATTGGAAGAACTGCAAGAGCTGGTTCAGAAGGTTGCGCTCTTACTTTTATCACTCCCAATGATATGCAAATGTGGAACGGAATTCAAAGATTAATCAATCCAAATTTTAAAGCTGAATTTAAAAACTCTAACAAAAGGTTCAACAAAAATAAAAGGGATAAACAACCATTTAATAAAAAAAGAAAATTTAAAGATAAAAAGAAATTCTTTAATAAAGAAAGAAATCATTCTAAACATCCTAGAGATTTAAATGAAAAAAACTTTAATTTTAAAAGAGGTAAAAAAAGATTTTTTAAAAAAAAAGATTTTCGTTTTGAAGCTTATACAAATAACCCAAAATTTTTAGCCAAACAAAAAGAAAATATAGAAACAGATAATAATGAAAGAAAAAAATTTAATTTTAAGAAGGGTAAAAAAAGATTTAAAAATAGAAATCGACCTAAATCATTTAAGTTTAAAAAGCACAGTCGAAGAGGCAGAAATAGAGCTTTTTAAATAATAAACTATAGCCTAAACTATAGCAGATTGAGATAAAACAAGGTTTATGAAGTAATGAATGAGGAAAACCGGCGTAAACTCTGGAAAATAATAGTGGAAGCTGGTGATTGTTTGGAGGATAAGCTACCAGACCATCCAAATCATCCAAAAGGAAGGAATCCATATGCCCATGTTGCCTCATGTATAAAATCAAAATTTAATAAAAGTTACAAAGATATCGAAGATGAAAAAATAAGTGAAGTAATCGAATTTATAGAATATTTAAAAAAAAACCCTAATTAGCTAAATCTTTATTTTCAATTATATCTCTTAGCATTAAAGAAATTCTAAACATTGTGAATTTTTTGCAATTTTTTTTTGCTAAAACTTTTTTTTCTAAAATTTGTGTTTTACTTAAATCTTTGAATTGGATAAGTTTATGAAATAGCTTATCCTCAATATTGTTATCAAACAATAATCCGGCTTTGCCATTTAAAAGGAATTCTTCGGGTCCATTTTTACAGTTACTTGATATTACAAATGAGTTACACATTGCGGCCTCAACTATTACTAGGCCTACTTCTTCCCATTTAGATGACAAAATAAAGGCTTTTGAAGACTTCATATAATAATAAATATTTTCCGTAAAATTAAAGATTTTAATATTCTTAGACAAATTACTTTTATCAATTTCGTCCTGCATAATTTTTTTTTGCTCACCCTCACCAAATATCAGTAATTTCTCATCAGGGTGTTTTTTACAAAATTTTTTGAATTCTTTTATAAGATAAATGAAATTTTTTTGTCTGGTAAATCTGCCTGCCGCTAAGAAATAATTTTTCTCATCAGTTTCTTGTTTTTTCAGATTTAAGATATTTTTTTTATTTAAAAATTCTTTAACATTTATAATGGCATCTGGTATTAAAAGTAATTTTTCTCCTTTGAATATATTATTTTCTAAAAGTAATTTTTTTTGTTGTTCAGTTTGACATAATACCTTAAATATTTTTTTTTCAGATATACTCCATAATTTTTTTCTGAAATAATTTAATCGTATATAGCCTGAGATCCTAAAAATTAAATTTGTATTTAAATTTAAAATACTCCATAAAAATAGAGGTAGAGATGTAAGCAAATGTATTATTAAAAAATCTGGTTTTTTTTTTCTTAAGAAAAAAATTAATGGAAACAATGAAATTAAAATTATAATAACATATGATAATCTACTCGCTAAAAATCCATTTTTTGGTAAAAAGTTATAGTAATCAAAAGTTAAATCCTCAACCTCAACATTGTGTTGTTTAAGTAACGTCTTATACTTTGACCACTCACCAAAAACATTAAGGATTTTTATTTCATAGTCATTTTGAAATTTTGCAAGAGATATTGCAGAATTAAGAGTAGTTTTAATTGTTCCGACTTTAGATATACTTGGTGACCAGTAATAAATTTTTCTTTTCATTTATTTATTGCCGAGGAAAATAATCCTTAAGACTACCCTCTCTGTACACATCGGCTGTACAGCAATGAAGTCCTCCACCAAATGCATAAGCATCTCGTAATTCAACTGGGACTACTTCCATGCCAAGTTTGTCTAATTGTTCAGCCTGATAAACTTCACTTTTTTCTACACATACTGTCTTAGGATCTAAAACTAGTACATTCATAGATAACCAAACTGAAGAATAACACAGTTCAGGTGGTGTATTATGCGCAGGTTGAGCCGCATCAATTATTTTCCAATCATTATCTTCAAATAATTTTCTTTGTTCCTTAGGAAGTTTTCTTTGAGGATTATTAATTATTAATCCTTCTTTAATTGGAGTAAATGTAGCATCGATATGAATAGGATATGGATCTCCTGGAAAATTCACCGCATGTACCCTGTGGTCCTTAAAATGTCTTTTTAACCAATCTATACCCTTTAAATTAGTAGTAAAACCGTGTTGTACTATTAAATCCTTGCCAAATCTTAAAACATCTGCAGCATCAAAAAGAGGTTCCTCTTCTGTTGTTACAAAAAATTTTTTTGCTGTCCATTCAAGTCTTTTTTGTATCCCGATTTTATCTGACAAATAATCTTTTCTATAATCAGCATCAGTTAATCTCGGTTTAGGAGCTGCCTCATGTTTCATATTGAGGTCTAAATTATAATAATTTTGAATAAGCGATCTATAGTTTAAATATTCAAACCATCTACATCTGTAGCTCATTGTTGCTTCTAACATTTCATTTCCAACTGTAAGAATTACATCTCTTGCTGGCATGCAACCAAACATACTACCTGTTTCCCAGTCAGGAGTAGATATTTTTTGATTAAAATTTAATGGTTTTGGTCTGTCTACTTTTATACCTCTTTTTTCTAATATACTTACAAAATTATCAAGAAGCTCGTTTGCTTTATCAACCGTTTCTTTTGTTCTAGGACCATATTTTCCTTTCATATCAGAATCTTCTGGTACCTTAGCGTCAAGCGCTGGTTCAGGTGGAGGAATACAACACCCATCAGCTCTTCCTACTATGACATGTTTTAAAGGATCCCACTCATTCCAGCTATTAACAATGATTTTTTCTTTACTCATTTTTGTAATTAATTTAGACCAATAAACCTTTTATTGCTTTGCATAAGTAAACTATAATAAAATATTGAAACAAAAATTAAAAATCCACCAATAATAGTATTTGTGGAAGGTACTTCGTTGATTCCAAGCATAGGTAGCCAAACCCAAAAAATTCCTCCTACAACTTCTGTTAATGATAGTAGGGTAAGTTCAGCTGCAGGAATGCTTTTCGATCCTATTGAATACAATATTAAACCTATACAAACTAATGTTCCATGAGTAGCAAATAATGCCTGATTTTTTCCTGAAGATAAAAAATTTAAATCTTTTGTAATTATAACCGTCATTGAAACTATTGCACAAAATAAACCCGCTATAGCTACTGTAGTAAATTTTGGTGTTTCCTTTTTCCATCTAAGTGTTACAGAAAATACCGCAAAACCTGTTGCAGATAGCAGGCCAAACATTAAACCAAAAATAGAATCTTTTTGAATATTTCCTCCAGCCATAATTGTTATTCCCAAAGTAGCAATAAAAATTGCTATCCACACATTTAATGAAATTTTTTCTTTTAAAAATAAAAAACCTAATAGTGCTGCTATAAAAGGCATTGCTGCTAAACAAAGAAGTGTAATTGCAGCACTTGTATGTGTAATAGACCAAATAAAAGTCATCATAGCTGAACCAAGGCCAATTCCTCCAAGCAAAGTTGGAAAACCTCCTTTAATGTAGTTTTTGTAAAATTCAAAACCTTCTTCTAGATATAAATATAAATTTAATAAAATAAAAATCACAATTCCTCTTGTAAACAAATACTGCCAAGGCACTGTTTCTGCTTGATCTATATGTCTTACAACATATGGTCCAAAAGACCAAAATAATCCGGCAATTAATACAACTGGAATAGCTGATTTATGATTTTTTAATTCAAACATTTAGGCTTTTTAATACCTATTTTAATTTTACTCAACTTAATTTCGTTACTTAATAAATAATTCATTAATACCTGTTGCTGTAAAACATTTAATCAAACTTCCATTTTTAAAAAGATTTTTACCGCTTGGAAAAAAACCCCAGGCATTTGATTTAGTAAAAGGATTAATTTTATAAGATTCTTGCCCTTTAAATATTTCAAATTCAGCTTGACCCTTATTTGAAAAATACAACCTTCCTTTAATAAATCTCGTATAATTTTTTTTCTTAATAAAAGTGCTTTTAATTCTAGCATTTATCGGTGTGTCTGCTTTTATGTCCATAGATAAATATAAAAAAGGAAGTAAAAAAAACCTACAACATGCTGCTGAAGAAATAGGATTACCTGGTAATCCGAAAAAAACCATATTTTTTTTAAATCTAGCAAACATAATTGGTTTGCCAGGTCTTATTCTAGAACCTTTAAAGTATTTTTTTAATTTAAATTTTTTTATAATTTGAGGTACGAAATCAAACTTTCCAGCTGAAACTGCTCCTGAAGTAACTACCATATCTATATTATTTAACAAGTTGCTATTTATCTCTTTTTTAAACTTATCATGGTCATGATCACGTAAAATTTTTTTTACTTTAAATTCTACAGGAAAATTTTTAAAAAAAGATTTTAAATATTGACTGTTTGAATTTCTAACTTTCCACTCAGGAATTTTGTTGCTATTAGAAATTTCGTTACCAGTGGAATAAAAAACTATTCTAGGTTTCTTTTTTACTAAAATTTTTTCTATTCCCAAAGTTTTAAGTGCTAGTATATGATTTGGTTGAATAACTTGACCTTTGTTAATTATTTTTTGACCTTTTTTATAATCAGAACCAGAAAACCGTATATAATTATTTTTTTTAATTTTATTATTAATAATAATATATTTTGGATTTTTTTTATTTGGATAGAATTTAGTTTTTTCGATTGGAATTACTGTGTCAAAAGGTTTTTTAATAATCGCACCAGTCATAACTTCAATGGAAGAAAATTTTTGAATTTTTTTTATCTTTGGATTTTCTCCTGCAGCTAAAACTTTTATTATCTTAAATTTTTTAATATTTTTTTTACTTAGTTTATTTGTTTCTTTTGAATTTATTGCAAATCCATCAAAGGCAGTATTGTTTGCAGCTGGATAATTATCTGGTGATATAATATTTATAGCAGAAATTCTATTTACTGCATATTTTGATTTTACAATTTCAGTTTTAATATTAATTTTTGTTCTTTTAAAAATTTCTAATGCTTTGTTGTAAGAAATCATTTTATATTTTGTCTAAGTTTTTTTTTGCTTTTTCAAAATCTTCTTTGGTATTGATGTTCAAAAAACTATCAAATTTACTAGTATTAATATTAATTGTTTCAAAACCAATCTTATCAGCCCAAAACTCTACTTTTCTATAATTATTATTTATGTCTTCTTCTAAAATATTTAATAATTCTATAGACCAGAGTCCAAAAATATTATGTCTTTTTTCACCACTTTTAAAAAAAAATAATTTTTTGATTTTATCTTTTGATGCTTTTTTTAGTTCATTAATAATTTTAATCTCAAAAAAAGGGGTGTCACAAGGAAAGGTTGCAATCCATGAATATTTTTTGTTTTCTTTTTTTATCCATTTCATTGCAGACAAAACACCAACTAATGGTCCTAGGTGTCCCTTAATACAATCTTGTATCACAAATATATTTTTTTTATATCTTCCAAGTGATCGATTATTAGTCACAATTAAAATTTCTAAAAAATTCTTTTCTAATTTTGATAAAGTGTGATCGAGAAGTGTTTTATCTCCTAATTTTATTGAAGATTTATCTTCTCCAAATCTTCTAGATTTTCCACCTTCTAACACAACTCCTATGATATTGTTTTCGCTCATAAAATTAAATATAAAATATTATTTTTTATTAAAATAAGTATACATGGATTTAGAAGTTTTAAAAATTGCATCAAATACCAAAAACCACAAAGTCCTTGATAATGTTACTCATTTTTCAAAATTAAAAAATCCTATTTGTGGGGATGAAATGAATATAAGTTTAATAATTATAGATAAAAAAGTTAAAGATTTTGGATACCAATGTAAATCGTGTATTTACTGCCAAGCTTCTGTGAGTTTATTATCAATAAAATCAATTAATAAGTCGACTGATAAAATTAAGAATTTACTAGAAATTGCTATAAGTTTTTTCGATAATAAGAAATCTTCTTTTCCTAGAGAATGGTCTATTTTCAATAAAATATTTAAAGAAAAAAATATTTCTAGAAAAGAATGTTTAATTTTACCCTTTAAAACTCTTTCTAAAGCATTAAAGACTAAAAATGATAAAAAATAATTTAAAAAAATCATTCATTGCAGGATTTTTTTCAACGATAACAATTGGCGTATTAACTCTTCTTACATACAAAACTACATATGGAGTATTTTTAATTGCATCTTTTGGTTCATCTATGGTCTTATTATATGGTTATCCTGAAAGCCCTTTTGCGCAACCAAAAAATATATTTTTTGGACACTTGCTGACAGCAATAATTGGATTATTTTTTTTATACCTTATTCCCTTGCCCATTTATATTCTATTACCTTTAGCTGTAGGTGCTGGAGTTGGGACTATGATTTTATTTAATGTCACTCATCCACCGGCTGGAGGAAATCCAATTATAGTTGTAATGGGAAGTGTATCTTTAGATTATATAATAAATCCAATAATAATTGGCTCATTTATAATCTTAATATTTGGAGTAGTTTTAAATCGACTTATTTTAAAAAAGAAATATCCTTCATAAATGGACATAAAGTATAACGTTACTAAATTAATAGACAATAATACCGAAGATATTAAAGACTCTGTGTCGGTAGAAGAACCTCTTGAAATGAGTTTAAAATTCAAAATAAACGGTAAATGGCAGACTGAAATTTTATCAATTACAATGCGAACTCCTGGAAATGATGAAAATCTTATTTCTGGATTTCTTTTTAACGAAAGAATTATTCAAAATATAAACGAGATAGAAAATATTGAAAAAAAAGGAGAAAAGGTTGGTGATTACAATATTCAAAATAAAATAGAAGCAACTATTAATAACTCAAAAAATATAGATATAGGAAAATTTAAAAGAAACTTCTTAACTAATTCCTCTTGTGGGGTATGTGGCAAAACATCTTTAGATACAATCGAAGTTATAAAGAATGAAAAATTAAATTTATCTTTTCCTAAAATTAATAAAAAAACTATTTTAAAATCACCTGAATTATTAATGAATGAACAATCTGAATTTTCAAAAACAGGTGGAATTCATGCAAGCTCATTGATTGATAGCAAAGGAAATGTAATTGCCACCAGAGAAGATGTTGGAAGACATAATGCTTTAGATAAATTAATAGGGCATGTACACAAAAATAAATTAATTGATAACAGTTCTCAGTTTATTGCATGTTCTGGTAGGTTAAATTTTGAACTTGTTCAAAAAGGACTAATGTCAAATATAGGATTTATGGCAGGTGTAGGTGCACCTACAAGTCTTGCGATAGATTTGGCAAAACGATTTGGTATGACATTGTTAGGCTTTGTAAAAAAGAATAGTTTTAATATATATACCAATAAAGAAAGGGTTATATTAAAAAATTAAATGTCAAAAAATATTAGTAAATTATCTGGTAGGATAGGATTAAAGAACAATTTGTTCCAAAAAATTTCTGAAAGATCTCTAAAATCAAAAAATGGTGAAGGTATGAAAGAGATTGCTGAAGAATACAATTTAGGCGTTTCAACAATTCATGGCGCTGAAAGTTTTTATGAATTTCTAAGACCAGAACATAGAGCAAAAAAAGCTTTTATTTGTAATGGTAGTGCTTGCATGTGTGCAGGAACTCAAGAAAAATTAAAAGATAAGCTAGAAACAAAGCTTGGAAAAGGAAAAGTGGGAGCAATGTTTTGTTTAGGGTATTGCTATGAAAATCGTGCTTTTCATTATGATGGTGAAAATTATGCAGGCGAAGACATAAATAAAATAGATCAAATTATTAAAGGTGAAGAAATTAAACAAAATAAATTATTTTCGAAAAGTTTTGCAAGTACTAGTTTTTTAATGGATGATAAATTAGATAACTTAAATCAATTTAAATCTTTACTAGAAAAATATTTAAAAATAGATGGAAAAGAAATTATAAAAAATTTACTAGAGTCTAACCTCTGTGGAAGAGGTGGTGCTGCTTTTCCAACTGGAATGAAATGGGATTTTTGTGGTCAACAAAAAGCTAAAAAAAAATATGTAGTATGTAATGCTGATGAAGGTGACTCTGGTGCATTTTCAGATCGATATTTGCTTGAAGATCAACCACTAAAAGTATTGTTTGGAATGATAATATGTGGATATGTGATTGGTGGCGATGAGGGTGTGCTTTATATAAGAGGAGAATACCCCAAATCTATTGAATCAGTTAACGGATGCATAAATGAACTTAAAAAACAAAAATTGTTAGGTGAAAATATTTTAGGAACTAAATTTAATTTTAATATAAATATTTGTATTGGCCAAGGTGCATACATATGTGGTGAAGAAACTGCATTAATTGCATCTATAGAAGGAAGAAGAGCTGAAGTAGATGTCAGACCTCCCTTTCCAACTGTAGAAGGATTGTATAAAAAACCTACTGTCGTTAATAATGTTGAAACATTGGCAGCGGCAACAGGAATATTAATTAATGGATCGAAAAAATTTTCTGCAATTGGTAATAAAAAATCTGCTGGAACAAAACTAGTTTGTTTAGATAGTTTTTTCAAAAATCCTGGTGTCTATGAAATTGATATGGGCACACCGATGAAAAAAATTTTCCATGAAATTGGAGGTGGATTTAAGGAATCTGTTAAAGCTCTACAAATAGGTGGTCCTTTAGGCGGCGTAGTTCCTGTTGAATTAGCAGAAAAGTTAAACTTAGATTTTCAAGAATTTACTAAAGCTGGATTTATGTTGGGACACGGAAGTATTGTAAGCATACCTAAGGATTTTAATATGGTTGAATATATACATCATCTATTTGAGTTTACAGCAGAAGAGTCATGTGGAAAGTGTTTCCCGGGAAGACTGGGTTCTTACAGAGGTAAAGAAATGTTTGATCAAGCTTTAAGTAAGAAAAATAAAATTCCCATCAAATTATTAAATGAATTATTAACAACTATGAAAAAGGGCTGTTTATGTGCCCTTTGTGGAGCTATACCTGTCCCAATAAGCAATATATTAAAATATTTTGGTGATGAAATGAAAAATGATATAAGTACCTAGAATTATATGAGTGCGGAAAAAAGAAAAATTGCTTTTATTGACGGTAAACCTTACGAAATAGGTTCAAATCATACTTCTATATTAAAATTTGTAAAAAGTTATTTAGGTGAAAAAAAGGTTCCAACTCTATGTGACGACCCAAATCTTGCTCCTTATGGAGCATGCCGTGTTTGTTCTGTTGAAGTAGCTTTAGAAAAAGATGGACCTACTAGAGTAGTTGCTTCATGCCACACACCAGTTTCTGAAAATCAGCATATTTTTACAACTAATGAAAATTTAACTTCTTTAAGAAAAAATATTGTTGAACTAGTTTTAACTGACCACCCAATGAATTGTGGTACATGTGAAGTTAATAATAACTGCGAACTTCAAGATGTAGCAAATGATCTTGGAATAAAAGATCACAGATATAATAATCCTAAACAAAATAAAGGAATTCCAAAAGATACCTCTCATTCATATATGAGAATGAATTTAGATAATTGCATAAATTGTGGAAGATGTGTGAGAGCGTGTGATGAAATTCAAGGATCTTTTGTTCTTACTATGAGTGGTAGAGGCTTTGAGTCAAGAATTACAACAGATAATGATATGATGTTTGGAGACTCTTCTTGTGTATCATGTGGAGCATGTGCTCACACTTGTCCAACAGATGCCATTTCTGATGTTTTTGCATCAAAATCAGCAGACTATGATGAAAAAGTTAGAACAACTTGTTCATATTGTGGAGTAGGATGTAACTTAGAAGCTTCTATAAAAAACGGTAAAGTGGTTTCAATTGATACTCCAAAAGAAACAGAAGTTAATGCGGGTCATACATGTATAAAAGGGAGATATGCATTTGGTTTTTATGACCACAAAGATAGATTGAGATCGCCGTTAATTAAAAGAAATGGAAAATTTGAAGAAGCATCATGGGATGAAGCTTATGATTTTATTAAAAATAAATTAAATAAAATTGTGAAAGAAAACGGACCAGACTCAGTTGCTGGTATTTCTTCTGCAAGATGTACAAATGAAGAAAACTATGTATTCCAAAAAATGATTAGAGCAGCAATTGGAACTAATAATATAGATTGCTGTGCAAGAATTTGTCACTCTCCAACAGCATGGGGAATGCAGCAAACATTTGGAACTGGAGCTGCTACTAACTCAACTGAAGATATATATCACGCAGATCTATTCTTAGTTATTGGTGCAAACCCAACGAACGCTCACCCTGTAACTGGAGCAAAAATAAAACAACAAGTAATGAAAGGTAAAAAACTTATTGTTCTTGATCCTGTAACCACAGATTTAGCTAAACTTGCAGATTATCATATAAAGGTTAGACCTGGAACAAACGTAGCGGTATTAAATATGATGTTATACTTCATTGTAAAATCCAAATTGTATAAAGAAGATTTCATATTAAGTAGAACAGAAGGTTTTGAAAACTTTCTTAAAGGAATTGAAAAATTAGATATAGATCATTTAGCTAAGGTTGCGGGTGTTGATAAACAAAAAGTAAAAGAAGCTGCAATTGCATATGCAACGGCAAAAAATTCTATGGAGTTTCATGGTTTAGGAGTAACTGAACAAGAACAAGGTTCTAAAACTGTAATGTTGATTGCTGATCTAGCTATGATTACTGGAAATATTGGTAGAAAAGGAGTTGGAGTAAATCCATTGAGAGGTCAAAATAATGTCCAAGGTGCTGCTGATATGGGTTGTCAACCACATCAAGGAGCAGGTTATTTTCCAGTAGCGGATAAAAAAATTCAAGATTTTTATACCGAAAAATATGGAGTTGTTCATCCAACTAAAGCTGGTTTAAAAATTCCACAAATTTTTGATGCGGCTATAAATAGAGAGGTAAAAGCTGTATGGATTATTGGTGAAGATGTTGTTCAAACTGATCCTAATAGTGCTCATGTAGTTAAAGCAATGAATGCATTAGACTTATTAGTGGTCCAAGAAATATTTATGAGTGAAACAGCGAAACATGCAGATGTGGTTTTGCCTGGAACAACATTCTTAGAAAAAGATGGAACATTCACAAATACTGAAAGAAGAGTTCAAAGAGTTAATAAAGCTGCTGAACCACTTCCCGGTACAAAACCTGACGGTGTTATAGTAACAGAAATGATGCAAAAACTTGGATACAAACAAAAAATATATGATGCAGATGAAGTGTTGGCTGAAATTGCTGATGTGGTTCCTTTCTTTAAAGGTATAACTCGTGAAAGACTTGGAAAATTAGGCTTACAATGGCCTGTAAAAGAAGACGGAACAGATACAAAAATACTACATGAAAAAGAATTTAAATTAGGAAAAGGTAGAATAAAGTATTTTGATTGGAAAGAAAGTAGTGAAATAGAAAAAAATAAAAAAGATTATCCACTTATATTAACAACAAGTAGAGTTTTACAACACTACAATGCAGCAACAATGACCAGAAGAACTAATAATATTAAAATTGTTGATGAAGATATCTTATTAATCCACCCAAAAGATGCAAAATACAGGGAGCTTAATACTGGTGATGTAGCAAGACTTTATTCTGGTAGAGGAGAGGTTGCTTTAAAAGTTGAAGTTACAAACAAGGTAAAAGAAGGAATTGTATTTACCACTTTCCACTTTCCAGAACATATGGTTAATATGGTTACTGGCCACGGTAAAGATGAAGAGACTATGTGTGCTGAATATAAAGTTTCTTCAGTAGAAGTACAAAAAATTTCAAATAAATTTAAAACTGAAGTAGATACTGAAAAAAACCAAGCAGAGGTAAGACGCGCTTAAAAAGTTCTACAAACCTTTTATTATTACTTATATTTTTTTATCAATTGCAATAAGCTTCTATCCTTCTTTTAATTTTTATTCATTAAAAGGGCAGCTAATCATATTTGGCGTAGCGATTTTTAATGGATTAATGGGTATTTATGTTAAAAAATTATAGAACGTAAGGTTCTATTCTTTCTTTTTTATTTAATATTCTTTCAATACCAAAACAATTAAGATCAATAGTTTGATAAGATCCAGTCGTAATTAACTCTGCTAATCCTCTACCTATTCCCGGAGATTGCATTAAACCTCTACCAGTAAAACCTGTCGCTAGATAAACATTTTTGTATGCAGGATGTTTTCCGACGATTGCATTATTATCTAATTTATTAGTATCATAATAGCCTGCCCACCCCCCAGTTAATTTTAATTCTTCGAAAGCAGGGATTCTTTTTGCCAATCCAGGCCAAACTAATTCCTCAAAATCATTCCATTCAGGCTCAAGGTCATCACAATCCCATTTTGAAATTGGAGATCCAGCTAAATACTCTTTTCCTTCTGGTCTCCAGTAAACTCCAGTGGTCAAGTCTCCTGTTAAAGGCATTTCAGGTATATGTTTGGGACACTTGACTCTAAATACTGTATGCTTTTGTGGAAACACAGGCACATCATTTAACAATTCATTCGTCCAGCAACCTGCGGCTGAAACTATTATATTGGCATTTAAATCATTTAAACTTTTAATCTCTCCTTTTATAAATTTTGCACCTAGCTCTATTGCTTTATTTTTTAAAGCATTATGAAGTAAATAAGGATCTATCCATCCTTCAATTTTTGTGTCTGTGTATGTGGCTGTTTCTATTCCATCACAGTTTACATAAGGAAAAACATTAGACAGCTCGGAACCCCTTATATTCTTTGTGCCCGCTTCACATGCCATATGGTTTTCTAAAGCTCTATATTGTTCTTCTGCATGTTCTGGACCAAATAATAGAAGATAACCATTGGGAACCATGCTCGCTGTAGGGTTTGGATTTTTTTCAGTCTTCAAAGTTTCTGGTAGTTTAAGTAAAAACTCCCTAGCAAATTTACCTAGCATTATGTTTTCTTTTTGAAAAAATTGTCTTCTGAAACCACCTAGAGATAGTGGAAAAGAAGCTTTTTTGTAAGTTGGATCTCTTTCAATTACTTTTACTTTTCTGCCCGCTTTAGATAAAAAATAAGCAGCAGAAGCTCCAATTATTCCTCCTCCAACTATTACAACATCATCCATACTAATTTAAATAAAGCAAAGTTGAATTAAGTACTAATGCATAACAACACCAAAGAAAATATGGAATCATTAAATAAAAACTTATTCTACTTATGTCTTTATATTTATAAATTAATAATACAATAAATAATATTAGCACCACCAAATTTATTAAAGCCAAAAGTATATTGTGAAAAACAAAAAAAATAATACTCCAAGTTGTATTAAAAAATAAATGAATAAAATATAAATAAATTAAATCTATACTTTTAGTATTTTTGTGCCATGCAGACCAAATTGCAATAGTCATAAATAAATAAAGCGTAGTCCATACTGGCCCGAAAATCCAGTCTGGAGGATTTAAGTTAGATTTTATTAAACTTGAATACCATGGCTCCTTATAAGTATAAGTTGCTATACCCCCAATAAAAGATGCGGAATATGTCGCTATTGCTAAAATTGTAAAAGACAAAATTTTATTTTTGAGCATAATAGTATTATACATGAAATTAATATGACAAATAAAGTAATTTGGATAACTGGTGGAAGTAGCGGAATTGGCAAAGCACTAGCATATAAATTTGCTAATGAAGGATGGCAAGTCGCAATATCTGCAAGAAGAGAAGAATTATTAAATGAAATTTCTAAATCTAATAATAATATTCATAGTTTTAAACTCGATGTTTTAGATTCAGAAAAATGTAAAGATGTTTTCAAAAAGATTGTTAATAAATTCAAGAATGTAGACATTGCTTTATTTTCTACAGGAATCCATGATCCTAAATCTGAAAAAACATTAAATTTAGAAAAAATTAGATCGATAATGGAAACAAATTTTTTTGGTACAATAAATTCAATAAATGCAGTTTATGATTATTTCAAAGAAAAAAAATCAGGTCATATATCAATTGTTTCATCTGTAGCTGGATATAGAGGTTTACCTACTGGAGGTGGTTACTGTGCTTCTAAGTCAGCACTTACCAGTTATGCTGAAAGCTTATATTTTGATATGAAAAGATTTAATGTGAGAGTCACTGTTGTAAGTCCTGGTTTTATAAAAACACCTATGACAGACCAAAATGATTTTCCAATGCCAATGATAGAGTCAGCTGAATTTGCGGCTAACCAAATGTTTAAAGGTTTAACTCAATCAACTGCTTTTGAAATTCACTTCCCTAAAAAATTTACTTATTTAATGAAAATTTTAAGAATTATGCCTAATTGGCTTTATTTAAAATTAGTTAAGAAAGGAATGCAATTAATTGGACGTTAGTTCTTTTCAAAAAAGACTGTTAATTCTCCTACTTTAAAACCAAACTTTGTCAAAGTTGCTCGATTAATTGCAACTTTTTCATCTTGCTTAAAAATCCAATCATCAAATCTTATTTTAATATTTTTGCCTTTAAAAGGTATCATTAAATTGTATTCAAATTTAAAAGCCGAGCCATATGAAGCTCCTTTGGCTTCACCAATAACATCTGGTGCGGTCCCGATATAATTATGTTCATCTATTTTCTTAATTTTCCAAACCCTTTTTTGAGTTTCACCATCTTTCCAAAAAAAATCTTCTTCAAGTGTAAGAATGTTATTTTCAAATTTTCCTATCATATTTGCCTCAAATTGCCTTGTTACTCTACCTTTTCTATCTTGAAGAATTCCCCAAGCTTTAACTTGGCCTTCAAAATACTTTTCTATTTTTATTTCTGGCTCTGTATTTTTAAAATCTTCAGGTTTCATACTGTCATTAAATAAATTACTTTTAATTAATACACTAATAATTATCAATAAGATTAAAATTAATAATAATTTTTTCATTAAAGTTTAATTGATTATTTATTTTGTAAAGAAAATTGGATTAAATCAATATTTTTAGACTTAAATCCTGCTTCACAATATGAAAGATAAAAATTCCACATTCTTTTAAATGTTAGATCAAATCCTTGCTTTGAAATTGATTCCCATTTTTTAATAAACTCTTTTCTCCATATAATTAAAGTATTTGAATAATGCTGTCCATATGAGTTGTATTCGTTTATTTCTAATCCAGATTTTTTTGCATAATCATATAGACTTTTTTTGGATGGTAAAAATCCTCCAGGAAATATATATTTTTGAATAAAATCTTCTTTACTTTTATATCTATCAAATAATTGATCGTCTATTGTTATGGCTTGTAAAGCGGCGGTTCCTTTTATGTGTAAATTTTGCTTAATAGTTTGAAAGTAATTTTTCAAATAATTTTTTCCTACAGCTTCTATCATTTCTATCGATACTATAGAATTATATTTTTTTTTAATATCTCTATAATCTAACATTTGAACATTTACTTTTTCATTAAGTTTATTTTTTTGAATTCTTTCTTTTGCAAATTCATATTGTTTTTTTGAAATGGTTATACAATCTAAATTTACATCAAAATTTTTTCCTAGATATTCCGCAAAACCTCCCCATCCACAACCTATTTCGAGTATTACATCTCCAGCTTTTGGTTTTATGAGATCAGCTAATTTTCGATATTTATTAATTTGAGCATCCTCTAAAGAATTATTATTAGTTTCAAAAATTGCACTTGAATACGTTAGTGTTTTATCTAACCATAGTGAAAAAAATTCATTTCCCAAATCATAATGCTTCGAAATATTTTCTTTACTTTTGTTTTTTGTATTTTTTACAAACAAACTCTTAAAAAAGTTTATTAATCGAAGATCTAATAAACTTGAAAACTTATGTACAATTTTAATATTCTTAGCGGTAATTTCAATTAAATCTGAAAGATTGGTTGTTTCAAAATCTCCTCGCATATAAGCTTCAGCTAAACCAACACTTCCATTTTTTATTATTTTAAAAGTAATACCTGGTTTATTAATTTTTAAATCAGCATTTAAGTTAGAATTTTTATCTCCAAATAGATATTCTTTTCCATCAAAGTTGATTATTTTTAAGTGTCCATATGAAATAAATTTAAGTGTGCCAAATACAAAATTATCTGAAATACTCTGAATATTCATTTTATCTCAAAAGATATATTGTTCTTTATTTTTAATTTTTTTTTAACAAACTTAATACCTTTTAGCCAAAGTTTTAATGCTTCATAATGTATCGCTCCTATGATTTTAAATGTCATTAATGGATGAGTTATGTAAGAAAGTATTAAATTTTTACTATTTAGTTTTTTCTTAATTCCATCTTGTGATGCATATAAAAGCTTGCCTGTATCATCACTTTGATTAATAATTACTGAAAGTTTATTCTCTGGAATTAAAATTTTAAAATAATATTTGCACTCCATTTCTATAAATGGAGAAACGTGAAATTTTTTATTACAAGAATTTTCAATTAAATTTCTCCCCTTTTCTGTTTTAAATACATAAGTATGTTGTTCTCCAAAAGTATTTTTAACTTCATATAGTATGGATATTAAATAATCGTTTTCATCATATACAAAAAAAATACTTAAAGGATTAAAAACATAACCAAATATTCTTGGATAACACAAAAGTCTAATTTTTACTTGTTTATTTGAAATTCCAATACCTTCAAGGTTTTGTTTTACCCAATCTTCTATAGAACTTCCATCACGAGGGCCGTGATCAATATCGAAGAAGCTTATTAAATTAAATTTATTATATGAAAAAAAATTTATTTTTTTTTCAATTTCATTTAATTCGGCTAGGTCAATAAATAAAGAAAATACACTATATTTAAAAAAATGTTCTTTGGGTTTAAAGCGTTTGTGAATTACATTTCCATTATAAATACAAGAGTTACTAAACATTTAAATTTTTTATCATTTCAATTGAAGATTTTATTCCATCTTCATGAAAACCATAACCAAAATAACTTCCACAATATAAAATATTTTCTTTATTTTGTATCGTACTTAATTGCTTTTGATTCAGTAAAGTGTTTTGATCATAATATGGATGAGTAAAGTTCACTCTCTTAAAAACTTTATCTTTAGAAATATTTAAAAAAGGATTTAAAGTTAAAAAAATATTTTGATTGATTTTCAAGTTTTGAAGTAAGTTTAACCAATATGTAACAGAATTGTTTTCTAAATTATTATAATCAATTAGAGAATTCCATGAACACCATGTTTTTTTTTTTGTTGGCATAAATTTTTCATCTGAATGAATTACTGCTAAATTTTTTTTATATTGAAAATTAGATAATATTTTTTTCTCATTATCTGTTGGATTTTCAATTAATGAAAGAGCCTCATCTGCATGCGTTGCTAAAACAACTTTGTCATAATCAAAATATTCATTTTTATCTCCATAATAAATTTTTACTCCATTGTTGTGTCTTGTTATTTTGTTAATTGGATAATTTTTATAATATTCCCCGCTAACACTTTCCAAAACTTTATTGACATAAGTTTTACTCCTACTAGTTACAGTATACCATTGTGGTCTATCTTTAATCTTAAACAACCCATGATTTTGAAAAAACTTTAAAAAAAAAGCTAGTGGCATTTGATTTACTTTATATGGTGACATTGACCAAATTGCGGAAACCATAGGTATAATGTGATAATTTATAAAATATTTAGAAACCTTTTGTTCATTTAAATATTCACCTAAAGTTTTATGTTCTCCTACTTCTTTTAATTTATCAGATTTATTATAAAAACTTAATATATCTAAAAACATTTTAATAAACTTAAAGTTTAGTAAGTTTAATTTGTTTGAAAAAATACCACTAAAACCTTTTCCGCAGTATTCAATGTTTGAATTTTTTACTGATACAGAGAATGACATGTTGCTTTTTTCAATTTGTATCTTGTTTTCTTTAAAAAAATTTATAAGGTTTGGGTAAGTTGAATAATTAAAAACAATAAATCCTATATCTACTGAAACTTTTTTATTACTTTTTTTTTCAATTGGTATGTCTACCGTATAAGAATGACCGCCAAAGTGATCCTCTTTTTCAAATAAATCCACAGAATATTTTTTAGATAAATAATAAGATGCGCTAAGACCCGAAATGCCCGAACCAATTACAGCAATTTTCATTATTGATTATGCCGCATCTTCTTTAAACTCGTCCAGGCTCGGGCAAGAACAAAACAAGTTTTTATCTCCATAAACATTATCCACTCTTCCGATTGGAGGCCAAAATTTGTTTGTTTTTAAAAATTCTGAAGGATAGGCAGCTTCTTCTCTTGAATATTTATGGTTCCACTCTGTTGATGTAAGCTCAACATGAGTATGTGGAGAGTTTTTAATAGGATTGTCTAGTTTATCAAATTCACCAGACTTAATTTTTTCAATTTCTTTTTTGATTTTGATCAATGTATCGCAAAATCTATCTAGTTCATTAAGGCTTTCACTTTCAGTTGGCTCAATCATCATTGTTCCTGGAACTGGCCATGACATTGTGGGAGCATGAAATCCAAAATCTATTAATCTTTTTGCTATATCTTCCTCTGTAATTCCTGTCTCACTTTTAATTGGTCTAATATCTATAATACATTCATGGGCAACATTGCCTTTATTACCCTTATACAATATTGGAAAATGGTTTTTTAATTTTTTAGCAACATAATTGGCATTCAAAATTGCATTTTGTGTTGCGAGCCTTAAACCTTCTGAGCCCATCATTTTTATATACATCCATGATATTGATAAAATACTTGAACTGCCCCAAGGAGCAGCAGAAACAGGTCCAATACCAGTTACGGGTCCGCAATCTCTTATTATGGGGTGAGAAGGTAAAAATTTTTCCAAATGTTTTTTACACGCTATCGGTCCCATTCCTGGTCCGCCACCACCGTGTGGGATACAGAACGTTTTATGTAAATTAATATGACAAACATCCGGACCAAAGTTTCCTGGTCTAGCAATTCCAACTAATGCATTTAAATTTGCACCATCCATATACACTTGGCCACCGTGCTTATGAATCAATTCACAAATTTCAGTAATTTTTTCTTCAAAAACACCATGTGTTGATGGATAAGTGATCATTAGTGAGGCTAAGTTAGATGAGTTTTGTTCGGCTTTCTTTTTTAAATCTTCGAAGTCTACATTGCCTTCTTTATCGCAATCAACAACCACTACTTTCATGCCAACCATTTGTGCACTTGCAGGATTAGTTCCATGAGCAGAACTTGGTATCAAACACACGTTTCTATTTTTTTCTCCTCTGCTTAAATGAAATTTTCTTATTACCATTAAACCAGCATACTCTCCTTGTGCTCCTGCATTTGGTTGTAATGATACCCCCGAAAACCCTGTTATTGATCTCAACCAATTTTTTAAATCTGTAAATAAACTTCTAAACCCATCCATTTGTTCAACAGGCACAAATGGGTGTGGTTCTGAAAATTCTCTCCAGCTGATAGGTATCATTTCAGCGACAGAATTAAGTTTCATTGTGCAAGATCCTAAGGCAATCATCGATCTATTCAGTGCTACATCTTTATCTTCTAATCTTTTTAAATATCTAAGCATCTCTGTTTCTGAATGGTAAGAATTAAATACTGGATGCTCTAAAAATTTAGATGTTCTAAGCAATTTTTTTGGTAAATTAGGCAATTTTTGTGTAGGGTTTTCTTTAATAGACTCAGTACAATTAAAAATTTTTAATAATTGGTTTGCTCTATATACATTTTTCTTTTCATCAAAAGAAACTGACAACATTTCAGAGTTTACTTTACGAATATTGACTTTTTGATCTAAAGCATTTTTAAATATTTTTTCAGTATTATCTTTAGTTTTAATTGTTACAGTATCAAAAAAATGCTCAGAATATATTTCATAGCCTGATTGTTTTATTTTTTCCGCAAAATTTTTTGCTAATTGGGACACTCTTTCTGAGATTTTTTTTATACCCTCTGGTCCATGGTAAATTGCATAAGCAGCCGCAACTATTGCTAGTAACGCTTGTGCGGTACATATGTTGCTTGTAGCTTTATCTCTTCTTATGTGTTGTTCTCTTGTTTGTAGGGCAAGTCTATATGCTTTGTTACCATATCGATCAACCGACACTCCGATAATTCTTCCAGGTATTGATCTTTTATATTCATCCTTTGTTGCAAAAAATGCAGCATGTGGGCCACCATAGCCCATTGGGATTCCAAATCTTTGTGAATTTCCAACTGCTATATCAGCTCCAAGTTCCCCAGGCGTTTTTAATTTAGCTAAAGCTAATAAGTCACAAGCTAATACCGCCTTTCCATTTTTTTTATGAATTTTGCTAATAGTTTCGCTTGGGTCTTTTATGTCCCCCAGCGTTCCAGGATATTGAATTATTCCACATACTATATCTTCATTAATTTTTTCTAGATCAGTATTTTCATTTCCAACTATGATTTTTAACTCTAAAGGCTCAGCTCTAGTTTTAATTAATTCGATAGTTTGTGGATGGCAATCTTTTGAAACAAAAACTATTTTACTATTTTTTTTATTTATTCTGTAACTTAAACTCATTGCCTCTGCAGCTGCAGTTCCTTCATCTAATAAAGATGCATTTGCAATATCCATTCCAGTAAAATCAATGATCATTTGTTGAAAATTAAGTAACATTTCTAATCTCCCTTGAGCTACTTCTGCTTGATAAGGGGTGTAAGATGTGTACCAGCCAGGATTTTCTAAGATATTTCTTAGTATTACATAAGGAGTATAAGTTCCATAATAGCCCATGCCAATAAAATTAGAGTAGATTTGATTTTTTTTTGAAATAATTCTTAATTTTCTAAGAGCCTCATATTCCGAATTTGGTTCGCCTATACTAAGCTTATCTTTAAATAGTATTTTTTCCGGAACAGTATTATTTATTAAATCATCTAAGCTTTTATAGCCTATTTGATTTAACATTTTTTTTTGATCCTCTTCAGAGGTACCAATATGCCTTTTTATAAAATCTCTTTCAGAATTATGAAGCATTATTTATTACTTTCCTTTGCAAATTTTTCATATTCTTCTTTGTTCATTAAACCATCAATTTCAGATTTATTTTTAATTTTAACTTTAAAAAACCAAGCTGCACCTTCTGGATCTGCATTAATTTTTGCTGGATCGTCAACTATCCCTTGATTGTTTTCTGTTACTTCGCCACTAACTGGTATATATACATCGCTCGCTGCTTTTGTGGACTCGACTACACCTGCCGTAGAATCTTTCTCTAAACTTGATCCTTTCTCAGGAAGTTCTACAAAAACAATATCTCCCAACATTTCAGTTGCGTGTTTTGTTATTCCAATAGTTGCAATATCTCCATCAAGTTTGATCCATTCGTGCTCCTTTGAAAATTTTAAATTAGACATTTGCTTCTCCTTTCACATGGTTTTTTTTATAAAATGGTAAGTCACATATATTAGCTGGTACTTTTTTTCCTCTAACTTCTAAAAATACTTTATTATTTATTTTTGCATGACTATTATTTACATATCCCATCGCAATAGGTCCTTTTACGCTTGGTCCAAATGTACCACTTGTGACTTTTCCAATTTCGTTATTATTTTTATCAAATATTTTGGTCGACTCTCTAGCTATAATTCTATTTTCAGGCTTAATTCCAACTCTTAATTTATCAACACCATTTTCCAATTGCTTTTTAATTTCATTGGATCCTGAAAATTTACTGTTTAATCTTTGTTTTGATATTGCCCATTTTAAATTAGCCTCTACAGGACTTGTATCTTCATTAATGTCATGCCCATATAAACAAAGTCCAGCTTCAAGTCTTAATGTATCTCTTGCACCCAAGCCAATAAGAGCTGAACCATTTTCAATTAATTTTTTTACAAATTCCTCTGCAATATTGTTTGGTAAAGATATTTCAAAACCATCTTCTCCTGTATATCCAGATCTTGTTATGTATAAACTTGTTGATTTATAATTAAATTTATTTCCATTCATGAATTTTAAATTTGAAATACCTTTAATTATTTTTTCGAGAATGTCTTTGGACTCAGGACCTTGTATTGCCACTAAAGATAAATCTTCCCTTAAATTTAAAATATATTTATTTTCTAAAACTGAGCTTAATATTTTTAAATCATTTTCTTTGCAAGCAGCATTTAATATAATCATAAAACCATCTTCAATTTTAGTTATAATTAAATCATCATATATTCCTCCATTATACTTCATTAAAAAAGAATATTTGCATTGATTGATAGAAAGTTTATTTAGGTCTGTGGGTAATATTTTTTCTAAATCATTTATTAATTCTTCTTTTCCTTTAATAAATAATTGACCCATATGGGAAACATCAAATATTCCTGATTTTGTTCTTGTAATATTATGTTCTTGAATTACACCATTTTTGTATTGAATGGGCATTTGATAGCCGGCAAACTCTACAAACTTAGCGCCGTATGCTGTATGTAATTTAAACAGAGGTGTTTTTTTTATTTCCATATCAACTCTTAACCCCCTCTGTCGGTGTGCCTGAGAGATTTTAGCTCCTTCGGCGAGAATAATTCTCTTTCCAGAGTTAATATGTACGGTCCTTTTGCCTGAGAGTTTCCGGGGTGGTTGCTCCTTCGGCGCTACATTCAAGTAGTCTCTCCCGTATGAAATTATGATAGCACAATTTTATTAATAATTACACTGTTTATAAATACAATATTTAATGTTTTTTGGTTATTTGGTGTATTTTATCTTTGACTGCTAATTTTTTCTTTTTTAGCTCTCTAAGACTCAACCATGAATCAGACGTTCTATCGTTTAGTCTGGATTTTGTGATTTTTTTTATTTGGGTGTCTATTTGTTTTTTTTCTTTTGATAAGCCTTTTATTAAAGACATGATTCATTATACCATATTTTTAAAACTTAAAATTAAAAGTTTTTAAAAAAAATTATTTTATTATTTTTTTATCAAAAAACTGAAGAGAAACACCAGCAATAATTATTGCTCCACCAAACAAAACAACTAGTGGTGGATTTTCGTTTGCAAATAACCATGCCCATAAAGGACCCAATACTGCTTCTGTTAACATTATGATTCCAACCAATGCAGCTGGAGTTTTTCTCGCTCCAATAGTAATTAAAATAAAACCAAGACCAACTTGAAATGCACCTGCTAAAAAACCTAAAAATATATCATGAGCTGAAATAAGAATTTTTGAAGAGAAAAAATATCCAATAATTAAAGCTCCAATTCCAGCAAAAAATTGAAGTGGAATCATATCCGTATTGGGAAATTTTCTTACTATTAAAATAAGAGTTGCAAATGAAATTGGCATAATAAAAGCAACAATGTTTCCTTCAAATTGGCCTGGTGATAAATTGTTGCCTACCATTAAAATTATTCCAGAAAAGGCTAAAATTATCGATGCTAGGGTGAGTTTTGAGATTTTTTCTTTTAGAAATATATAGCCAAAAATAGCTAAGAAAATTGCCTGTGTTTGTATTATAAAATTTGTATTAGCAACAGTAGTTTTATACATAGCAAAAACATAACTAAAATATCCAATAGATAAAATGATACCGCCAAAAAGTCCTGGTATTCCTGATTTATAAAAAGATTTAAAAAAATTTTTTTTATGGGTTATTAGAAGAAAAATTCCTACAACAATTAAAAAAAAAACTGATCTCCAAAATAATATTTGCCAAAGTGTAGCTCCCTCAAAAGATTTTACTATTAAACCACCAAAACTAAGGCTGAATGCTCCTAAAAAAACAAGTATTGGGCCTGGAATTTTTAAAAATAAACTCATCTTATTTGATTAAGGGTATTTTTTGTTTCCAGATTATAAAATTTAAATAAATTTTCAGCTTCATTAAGCTCTATAAATTTAAATTTAATGGTATTACCGGGTGTTAATTGAACTAATTTATCGTAGTCAGCACTTATCACTACTCCAATCTTTGGATATCCTCCTATTGTGCCATGATCTGAAAACATTATTATTGGATCGCCGTCAGGAGGTACTTGAATAACTCCTTTTATTAAACCTTCTGATTTAATATTTGTATCAACTTTATTTTCAATTTTTGGTCCTTTCAACCTCATTCCCATTCTGTCAGTAAGTTTTGTTATTGTAAATTGTTTACTAAAAAAATCTTCTTTAGACTTATCAGAAAAATAATCAAAATTGGTACCTTTAAGAACCCTTATAAATTCTATTTTTGAATTAAAGTAATCAATTTTTTTTGAACAAAAATCATTATTTGATTGATTTAAAAAAATTTTTTCTTTATCAGAATATTTTTTTCCATTATTTGAACCTACTTCAGACTTAGTATGTACTGAGCAGCTTCCCCAAAAATAATCTCCAGAAAAACCTTTTTGTACAGATAAATAGCCATAAACAGATTTATTAGTTGAAATTATATCTATTTGATCATCATCGTTTAGATTAAATGTTTTATAACAAATACCCTCTTCAATTTTAGAGTTACCTCTAATTATTTGAAATTTTACATCTCCAGTTATTACAGCGGTAACCTTTCCAAATTTTAGTTTTAAAAGTGGCCCTTGATATGCAAATTCTAATGATGCGGTATTTGACTTATTGTCAACTAAATGATTGCCAATTAAATAATTTCTTTTATCCATAGCTCCACTAAATGGAAGCCCTATGTGATATTGGTTAAATCTTCCTTCATCTTGTAAAGTAGAATTTATTCCAGGACGTAAAATTTCAAAAAATGCTTTATTCATTCCAGTTTAAATATTCTGATTTAGTAATTTTATAAAATTTAACAGTATCCCCGGGATTTATTTTTAAAGGATTGTCCTGTTTTAATTTGTCAAAAATTTTTATTGGAGTATTTCCGATTATGTTCCAGCCTCCGGGGCTTTCAAATGTATAAATATTAGCAAACTGTTCCGTAATTCCTATTGATCCCTTGGGAACCTTGACTCTTGGTGTCTCAAGTCTTTTTAATCTTATCTTTTCATCAACATCACCTAAAAATGGCATTCCAGCAATAAAGCCAGTCATATAGCAAAAATAATTTTTATTAAAAAATGACTCTAAAATTTTACTGGTATCTAAACCAAGTTTTTTGGAAAGTCTTTCTGTGTCTAAACAAAATTCCTCATCAGTGCAAACTGGAATTTGAACATTTTTTTTTTCTTGAGCTTCTAGCTTTGAGATTTCAATTTTTAATATTTCGCTTTTTAACTGCTCATATTTAATATTTTCTAAATCAAAAGAAATTATTAGTTTATTGTATGATGGGGTTATATTGGTAATTCCTGGTATTTTATTTTTTTGTAAACTTTTAAAGTATTTAATAACATTGGAGTTTATTTCTTTATTTACTGCATTGCCAAAATCGCAATACAAGGCCGCATCTCCAAGATTTGATATATTTTTTATCATGCTGTGTTATACTTAAGTTTTATTGCTATGGAAATTAATATTAATTGCGATCTAGGAGAAAAGTCTAAGCTTCACTCAAATATAAATGATCCAGAATTATTAAAAATTGTAAATTCTGCTAACATTGCATGTGGATATCATGCCGGTGATAAAGAGACGATGCACCAAGTAGTTTCTATCTCAAAAGAAAATGGTGTAAGCATAGGCGCACACCCTTCTTTTAATGATGTGGAAAACTTTGGAAGAAAAAGAATGAATTTAAGACCTGAAGAAATAAAAAAATTAATTATTGATCAGTACGAAATTTTACAGAAAGTAGCTTCAGAAAATGGTGAAAAAGTAAGTCATATTAAACCCCATGGAGCCTTAAATAACATGGCCTGTGAAGACTTAGAGCTTGCAACAACTTTAGCAAAAGCAGTAAATGATATAAGCAAAGATCTAATTTATTTAGTTCCTACAGGGTCAAAAATGGAAGAAGCGGCAAAAAAGTTAAACATGAAAATAGCTTGTGAAATATTTGCTGATAGAAACTATGAAGATAATGGAAACTTAGTGTCAAGAAAAAGGGGAAATGCATTGATCACTGACCCAGAAATTTGTAAAAAACATGTTTTAAAGATGGTCCAAAATCAAGCTTTAAATTGTTTTTCAGGCAAACAAATTCCTTGTGAAATTGACTCTGTTTGTATACATGGTGACAATGAAAGCTCCCTTGCAACTGCAAGATCAATTAGAGATAATCTTGTTTTAAATAAATTAGATTTAAAACCATTAAATAAAATGAAAAAATTCAATTAACCTATGTCAAAAAAATACCCAAGAAATATGATTGGTTATGGATCTAAACAAATTAAAGTTGTTTGGCCGAACAATGCAAAATTAGCCCTACAAATTGTACTAAATTATGAAGAAGGAGGCGAAAACAGTGTATTGCACGGTGACAAATACTCTGAAACTTTTTTATCAGAAATTATTGGAGCTCAACCAATAAAAGGTCGTCACATCAATATGGAATCTTTTTATGAGTATGGATCTAGAAGAGGTTTTTGGAGACTGCATAAATTATTTAGTGAAAAAAAAATTCCTATAACTATTTTTGGAGTGGCCATGGCTTTAGAAAGAAATCCTGAAATTTGTGAAGCTATAAAAAATGGCGACTACGAAGTTGCTTCACATGGTTGGAGATGGATTGATTATCAAAATATAAAAAAATCCGTTGAAAAAAAACATATGCAACTAGCAATTAAAACAATTAAGAAAATTTTTGGTAAACGTCCCTTGGGTTGGTACACAGGAAGATGTAGCCCAAATACTAGAGAGTTAGTTTTTAAAGAAGGTGGTTTTTTATATGATAGCGACTCATATAGTGATGATTTACCTTATTGGGAATATAGAAAAAACAAGAAACAACTAATCGTACCTTATACCCTAGATAATAACGATATGCGCTTTGCTACAAATCAAGGATTTAATAGTGGGGATCAGTTTTATACATATTTAAAAGATAGCTTTGATGCTCTTTATGAAGAAGGTAAAACTCATCCTAAAATGATGTCTATTGGCTTACATTGCAGATTAATTGGAAGACCTGGAAGAATTCAATCATTAAAAAAATTTTTGGATTATGTATTAAAATTTAAAGACATATGGATTTGCAAAAGAATAGATATCGCAAAACATTGGATTAAAAATTACTCCAATATATAAATTTCAAATGACTAAAAATAAAAACATTTTCTTAAACGGGTTAATAGATCTTGCACAATCAAGGTTAGGATCAAAAATAATTTATAAAACTGATGAATTTTTTGCTCCAGCAAGAAGAATTATTAATCCATGGCCTCCTGTATTTAAAGAAGGAGTATTTGATAAAAATGGTAAATGGATGGATGGATGGGAAACTAGAAGAAAAAGAGGTAAGGGTCATGATTATTTAATTTTAAAACTTGGTAGACCAGGAAAAATATACAAAGTAGATATAGATACTTCATACTTTTCGGGAAACCAACCCTCAAAAGTTTCTTTGGAAGCATGCTACAGTAAAAAAAAAATACCAAATAAAAATTCAAAATGGGTAACCATTGTTAAAAAAACACCTACTAAAGCTAATAGCCATCACTACTTTAATATTAAAAACAAATCGATATTTTCACACGTTAAATTAAATATTTTTCCTGATGGAGGTGTTGCTAGACTAAGAATATATGGATCAATGAATATAAATAAAAAATTTGGGAAAAAAATTTTAAATTTAACATCAGTTTTAAACGGTGCAATACCAATTGTATGTAACAACGAACATTTTGGAAGAGCTGAAAATATTCTAGCTCCTGGAACTGGGAAAAATATGGGAGATGGTTGGGAAACAAGAAGAAGCAGAGGGAAAAATTTTGATTGGTTGATTATTAAGTGTGCCGCTCCAGGAAAAATAAAAAAAATTCAAATTGACACTCATCATTTTAAAGGAAACTATCCTGACAAATGCTCACTTCAAGCTGCCTACATAGATTCTAAAATTTCAAATAAATCAATTATTAATAGCTCTAAAAAATGGAAATTATTATTAAATAAAGTAAAACTTTCTGCAAATAAAAAACATAATTTTCAAAATAAGTTAATGAAAAATAAAAAAATAAATTATATTAAAATAAATATTTTCCCCGATGGAGGAATTTCAAGAATAAGAGCATTTGGAAAAGTCAATTAATGGAAAAAATTATAAGCCCAGAACCAATAAATAATTTAAACTTTTCAGAGTTTGGAGAAGTGATTACCACCAAAGATATTAAACCTTTGGATATAAACAGCGGTTATGCTCAAAGATTTGACGGTATAGCAAATTTAGACACAAAAGAGCAGAATGGTGAAACTACAATTTCTATATTTTCAGCCTTGAAAAGAAATTTTCCAATGAAGATTGATATGATGGAAAAACATCCTTTGGGTAGTCAAGCTTTTATTCCTATGAAAGAAACAACTTTTTTAGTTTTAGTTGCTCCTAAAGGTGAAAAACCTATAATTGAAAAAATTAAATCATTTATCGTACCACCAGGAACTGGTGTAAATTATAAAGCTGGTACTTGGCACTTTCCTTTAATATCTACTGAAGACATGAATTTTTTAGTAGTTGATAGAAAAGGATCCGGAAATAATTTAGTTATTGAGAATTTAGAAGAAAAAAAAATCGTCCTAAAATACTAAACCCGTCGTATAAAATACAACGGGTTTAATACAATAAATTAAATTATTTTCTACTTGAAATTAATAAATGAATAATTGCACCTAAAGCAGCACCAATTATCCAAGCATAGCCTCCGCCACCACCTAAGTTAGCAAAGAAGTCACTTAATGCACCAGGTAAAATATTTGGCCAAACTGTACCAACGGCAATGTAGCCTGAAATTATCCATGCCACCATTCCTTTTTGGTTAAATCCGCCATTGTAATAGTACTTACCTCTTGGTTTGTCAGAAAACAAATCATTAACACTAAGTTTTTCATTTTTAATTATGTAGTAATCAACAATCATAATACCAAATACAGGTGCAAGAATTGCTCCCAATGTGTTTACAAAAGGAAATATTCCCATTTGTGTAATCATTGAAACCCATAATCCACCAATAACAAATCCACAACCAGCAGTTATTAATCCGCCAATTCTGAAATTTATTTTACTTGGTATCAAGTTCGCTAAATCGTATGCGGGAGGTATAAAGTTAGCTACCATATTAATTCCAACGGTTGCTGCAAAAAATGCAAAAGCTGCAACTACTGTTAAAAGCATGTTATCAACTTTAGCAACCATATCTGTTGGTTGAGCTACATACTCTCCAAATACAGCTATAGTTCCTCCTGTGATCATTAATGTAATGAATGAAAAGAAAATTATGTTTCCAACTAGTCCCCATAAATTTCCTTTTTTCATTTCATTTTCATTTTTAACGAATCTTGCAAAGTCGCCGAAGTTAATTACAACTGCAGCAAAATACCCAACCATGATAGAAAATACGGCTAGAAAAGCTGCAAATGATCCTAATCCTTCAAAACCACCAGAACGTGCTCCCCCTGAAAATATATTTCCAACTTCAGCTAAAAGACCTCCGCCAGCTTCAAACCAAATAGATAGCATTAAAAGAACCATAACCACATAAACAGCTGGTCCTGCAAAGTTTAAAAATCTTCTAATTAGATCAACTCCTTGCCAAAACAGCCATATTTGGAAAGCAGAAACAAATATAAATGAAATCCACATTATATTTGACATTCCTAAGAAGCTTCCGCTGCCTGTTGTTCCTGTTATCGCTGAAATTAATAGAGCCACAGCTGTAGATGCTGCATATGTTTGTGCTCCATACCAGAACATAGCAACAATTCCTCTTGCCATTGCTGGAAAGTTTGCCCCAAATACACCCATACTAACTCTTGCAAATACAGGATAGGGAATACCGTGCTTAACACTTGGTTTACCTGATAAATTAACTAGCCACATGATAAAAAATCCTGCTGCAATTAAAGCAATAAATACTGCCCAGCCATTTAATCCTGAAGCTAAAAACAATGATGCTGCCAAAGTATATCCAAATAAACTTTGAACATCATTTGCCCATACGTTAAAGATTTCGAACCATCCCCAATTCTTCTTTTTACTCGGAGTTGGTGCTAAATCCGAATTGTAGAGCTTTTTAGATCTACTCATTTTATCTCCTTTAATATTTAAAAAGTTAAAAAACTTTTTATTTTAAATAACGATATCAAAACTTGAATTTTAAAGTAAGTTTAAAAAAAGACCGTTATTTCTAAAAAATAGCACACTAAGTGCAAAATATTGCATTGAATCTAATTTTATGCAATATTCTCTTATCTTGTTTGAGCAAACCGTAGTATTAATTCAAATTATTTTTATTGATGTCATAATGGCTGCTGACAATGCAATCATTATTGGAATGATTGCAGCAGGTTTTGCCCCTAAACATAGAAATCAAATTATTATTTGGGGTGTTGTTGGAGCTTTAGTTTTTAGAATTATATTTGCTTTTTTTGCAACTTATCTATTTGGTTTTGCATATATAAAGATTCTAGGGGGGGTGTTATTAATCTGGATAGTCAATGATCTAAGAAGAGATTTATTTAATGAAAAAAAAATAAAATCTCCAACCAAAGTTTCTAAGGAACCATCTTTTGTACAAAGCGTTTATAAAGTGTTATTTGCAGATCTTACTCTAAGTTTTGATAATGTAATTGGAGTAGTTGGTGCTGCTAAAAATAATATTAATTTGATGTTATTCGGATTATTTTTGTCAGTAGTATTGGTAGTTACACTTGCTAGATATTTTGCACAACAAATTAAAAATCATCAATGGATTGGTTATCTTGGCTTGATTGTAATTTTAATTGTTGCACTACAATTAATAATAGGTGGAATGAGTGATCTTAATATTATTAAAATAAATGAAAATTTTAAAAGATTTTTTTAAAAATAATTATTTTTATTATTATGAGTCTTCTTTTGCCTCAATATCATTGAGTCTTTTTTCCATTGAAGCAATTTTATCGCATAGTAGATTACAAATTTTTGAAAAATTATTTAATAAATCTTTTACTTCAGAATAATCTGATCTTTTTAATTCCATATCAATTAACATATACATTGCATCTTCATTATCTGGTTCAAGTAATAAAGTTGTGTTTAGATTTTTTTCTTCTTCCAATTCATTTTCTTCTAGATGAAATATTTTTGCTAAATAAAGATAAGATTTTGAATCTTTTGGATTAAAAACAATATTTCTTTGAAATAAAAATTTAGATTCATCATATTTTTCCTCTTCATATAAAATTTTAGCCTCATTAAAAAAATTTTCATTAGCAATAGATGTGGAAAAGGACATCACAATAATTAATACAATAAATTTTAAAAATAAATTCATATATATATTATTATAATCTAACTCAAAAATTTACAAATTATAAAACTTTCTTTTGAATTTTTTCTACTTGCGGGAGGTTTGTATATATTCACTTTTTTAAAATTTTTTTTAGCTTTTAATAGAATATCATTAAATAAAGAACCCATAAAAATTTTTGAAACAAATTTACCGTCTATTTTTAATATTTCTTTTGCAAAATCCATAGCTTCCATACATAGTTCACCGGTAACTAAAGAATCCATATTTTTGTTTCCTGTAGTATTTGCTGCCATATCAGAAAGAACTATATCAACTCTTCCTCCAAAATAATCTTTGATCTGTTTCTTGGAATCACTTTCAGTAAAGTCGCCTTTAATTTGAAATATATTCTTAATTTTTTCCATTTCCATTAAATCTATGGATAAAATTTTTGCGTTTTTAATATTTTTGGATAAATATTGAGACCATCCTCCTGGAGCTGCACCAAGGTCTATAATTGAAATCCCATTTCTAAAAATTTTAAATTTTTTTTCTATTTCTTCAAGCTTATAAACTGCTCTTGACCTATAGCCTTCAATTTTTGACCTTCTAACATAAATATCTTTTCTTTGTTTATTGATCCAATCCTTAGATATTTTATTTTTTTTCAATTAATTTGAATACCTTAAGCTTTTAGATATGGATTTGTTTTCTAGAGTTTTAATTTCAATTTTGATACTTTTATCTAGTCTCATATCTTGATTATTTTTCCACAATCCCGCGGCGAGATGCATTATACCTATCTTAATATTTGGAAGATAGGGTTCGACAAAGCTTTGTGTTTTTTCATCAAACTTGGGCAATAAATTACTTGCTATCCAGTTGCAATTTAGTGGTAAAAATTCAGTATCAATCTCATCTATATAAACACTTATATTAATTGCTAGACCCTCAGATCCAAAAATTTTTCCAGATTTTAAAGTTTTTGATAGATTATTTTGCCAAATCTTCCAGCAGGGCGAGTTCTTTTCTAGTGAAAAAACGCCAATATTTATATGTGGTGCAAAGGCAAGCTTTCTAGCCTTATCGATACCAATGCCTGAACTAATTGCATGTTTAAAGTTTTGTGACTTAATTAAAGCTATTTTACCAAAAAGCCATTTTGCTTTAGACATAATTTTATACCCTGGTCCCATAGTCTGAGTAATTCCAAGTTTTCCATTATCGCAAGCTTTAAAATATAACTCTACTGATTTCCAATCATGTACCCAGGCATCACAATCAATCCATAGATATTTTTCATATCCGGGAAAATATTTTGGTAAAAAAGCTCTGGATACTTGGCTTTTAAGCCATTCTTTTCCTCTAACTTTGTATTCCGGAACATTTATATCCCATTCTGCTTTTTTAATTTCGTCAATTTTTTTTGATATAAGGTTTTTTTGTTCTTCATTTAAACCAGCATCTAATATGCAAATTGCAACATCAGAACTTTCTTTAAAATTTTTAATTGAATCAATTAACTCATTTAGTAGCTCAAAATAACTTGCGTCTGCTAATGAAACAATAACATTTTTTTTCATCTATAATACATCTTCATGTTCATCGCTTTCATCAGATTGTGTTTTAAATTTGTTATTGATCTTAAAGTAATGAAATGAACTAATGGGAATCATAACTAAATAAGCTATGCCAGATAAAATAATTGTATTAAATGTATAGATTAATAATAATCCAAAATATAAAATTATTCCAAGAAGTAAAAATATAGTTGTACTCCTAGGAACAATGATTTTTTTTAAAGAATACGTTGGAATTTTACTGATCAAAAGTATTGAAATAATAACAAAAAGAACTGGAATAATTATATTATAATTTACATTAAAAAATTTAAATTCGCTAAAGCTGAAAACTAGAGGCATTAAAACTAAAACTCCACCAGCAGGAGAGGGAATTCCTTCAAAAAAATTGTCTCTCCAAGAAGGATCTGCATTTGAACTAACATTAAACCTTGCAAGTCTTAATGCTACACAAACTACATAAATTAAGCATATTAACCATCCTACTCTTCCTAATTGATTTAATGACCAAAAATACATAATAAAAGCGGGCGCAACACCAAAGCTGATCACATCTGTTAAAGAGTCTAGCTCTTTACCAACCTGAGAGGTTCCTTTTATTAATCTTGCAATACGTCCATCCAAACCATCGATAATTGCAGCAACAAGTATTGCTATAATTGAAAGTTCAAATTTGCCATCAAATGCAAATTTTATTGAGCTTAGCCCAATACAAACCCCAACTAAAGTAAACATATTTGGTAATATTATTCTTGTTTTCTTTGATGAAACTAATTTAAAATTTTTTTTAGGTTGTTCCATTTCTATTTTCTAGCCAATAATGTTTCGCCTGCTATAGTTTTTTGGTTTAATTTAACAATAGGGTCATAATTTTCAAAATATATGTCTACTCTACTTCCAAATCTAATCATTCCAATTTTTGACCCCTGTTTTAATTCTTGATCTTTTGAAATTTCGGTAACAATCCTTCTAGCAATTAATCCTGCAATCTGTACAACAATTATTTCCTCACCTGAATTGTTTTTAATTTTAAAGTAATTTCTTTCATTGTCTTCACTTGCTTTGTCTAAAGAAGCATTAATAAATTTACCTGGTTTGTAAAATATATCTGATACAACTCCTGAACATGGTGATCTATTGACGTGACAATCAAATACATCCATAAAAATAGCAATTTTTTTAAATTTCTTATTTTCTAAACCTAAGTCTTTTGGTCCATTTGTCTCTAAAGCCTGCACAACCACTCCATCTGCTGGACTTATTAAATAATTTTCATCTTCAATTGAAAACCTTTCTGGATCTCTGAAAAAATAATAACACCAAACTGTCAAAACTAATCCAATAAAGCCAAGAAAACCACTTATGAAGTAAAGAATAATAGTGACAAACACAAATATTGCTAAAAATTTATATCCTTCATCATGAAGTTTTGGGAAAATTTTATCTAGTTTAGTAGGCATCTTTATTTAATCCTTATCGTTTATTTGATAATTTAAGCGTAATATGTATATAAGATACTTAAATTCAACTATTAAGATACATCTAAATTATGACTAAAATAAAGGTAAAAAATCCCATTGTTGAGCTTGATGGCGATGAAATGACTAGAATAATTTGGAAGTTTATTAAAGAAAAATTAATTCTTCAATATTTGGATTTAGGAATTGAATATTACGATCTTGGAATAAAAAGTCGTGACAATACAAAAGATCAAATAACGATCGATTGTGCTAATGCAATTAAAAAAAATGGTGTTGGAATAAAGTGTGCAACAATCACACCTGATGAAGCAAGGGTTAAAGAGTTCAATTTAAAAAAAATGTGGCGTTCACCAAATGGTACCATTAGAAATATTTTAGGTGGAACAGTGTTCCGAGAACCAATAATTTGTAAAAATATACCAAAATTAGTTCCAAGTTGGACAAACCCTATTTGTATAGGCAGACATGCATTTGGTGATCAATATAGAGCAACTGATTTTAAAGTTCCTGGTAAAGGCAAGTTAGAAATAAAGTGGACATCAGAAGATGGTAAAGAAAAAAAAGAATTTGAAGTATTTAATTTTCCTGGACCTGGTATTGCAATGTCAATGTATAACCTGGATCAATCTATAAAAGATTTTGCAAGAGCTTGTATGAATTATGGTCTCAATAGAAAATGGCCCGTTTATCTTTCAACAAAAAATACAATTTTAAAAAAATACGATGGAAGATTTAAAGATTTGTTTCAAGAAGTTTTTGAAAAAGAATTTAAAAAAAAGTTTGAGGAAAGAAAAATAACTTACGAACATAGACTGATAGATGATATGGTGGCCTGTGCCATGAAGTGGAATGGGAATTATATATGGGCTTGTAAAAATTATGATGGAGACGTACAATCAGATACTGTTGCTCAAGGGTTTGGCTCCTTAGGTCTTATGACAAGCGTACTAATGACGCCAGACGGTAAAACTATAGAAGCTGAAGCTGCACATGGAACTGTAACAAGACATTTTAGACTTCATCAACAAGGCAAAGAAACATCAACAAATCCAATAGCTTCTATTTTTGCATGGGCAAGAGGTCTATATCACAGAGGTAAATTAGATGGTAATGAAGATTTAAAAAAATTTGTAAAAAATTTAGAAAAGGTTTGTATTGAAACTGTTGAAGATGGATCTATGACAAAAGATTTAGCAATTCTAATTAATCCTTCAACAAAATATATGTCAACAAATCAATTTTTAGAAAAAATAAATAATAATTTAAAAAAAAAACTAAATTAAATCTTTTATTTTTTCTATAGCTTCATTAATTTTACTTATATTTATACCGCCTGCTTGTGCAAAATCAGATCTTCCTCCACCTCCCTTACCACCTACTATTTCTGAGGCAATTTTTGCAAATTTTACTGCATCATACTTTTCTGTAAGTTTATTAGTAATTCCTACCGCCAATCCAATTTTCTCATCTTTACTTGCAAATACAACAATTATTCCTTCACCTAATTCTTTCTTTCCATTGTCTACAAGTTTTCTTAAATCCTTTGGGGGTAAATCTGAAATTTTCTGAAATCTAACATTTATATTATTAATCTTTTGATCATTAATTATATTCTTACTTTTGTCCTTCAATATAGACATAACCAATAAATCTTCGTGCTGTTTGCTTAAATCCTTTATTAAACCTTTTTGATTTTTATTTTCTAAACTTGGCTTTCCACCAAGTTTAATAATTTTTGCTGATAATTCTTTGATTGTTTCTTCATCTTTTTGGCTCGATAAACTAGACAGTTTATTTTTTTGACTTAAGTAATCTTGAAGTTGTTTGTCTCTTAAAGCTTCAACTCTTCTAATACCTGCTGCTATTGAAGTCTGGCTAATTATTTTAAATTTTCCTATATCGCTTGTATTCCTTACATGTGTACCTCCACATAACTCGGTAGAAAAATATTTATTTTTTTCATCTCCCATAGATAAAACTCTAACTTCATCACCATATTTTTCTCCAAATAAAGCCAAAGCACCGTTGTCTACTGCCTCTTTGGGTGTCATCATTCTTGTTTTAACTTCAGATTTTTTTTCAATCATTGAATTTACAAAATTTTCTATTTTGCTTATTTCTTCAGTAGAAATGGGTTTCATATGACTAAAATCAAATCTCAATCTATCAGGTGCCACAAGTGAACCTTTTTGTATAACATGTTTTCCTAAAACTCTTCTTAATGACTCGTGTAGCAAATGAGTTGCTGAGTGATAGGCTCTGATATTTTCTCTTCTTTCTACATCTATTTTCATTTCAACACTATCTTTCAGTTTTATTGAACCTTTAATAACCTTTCCATAATGAATAAAAATATCTCCAATTTTTTTTTGAACATCATTTACTTCGAAATTAAAATTTTCAGAAGAAATATTACCTGTATCACCAACTTGTCCGCCAGACTCTCCATAAAAAGGTGTTTGGTTCGTTATTATAATTCCTTCTTCACCATTTTTTAATTCCTCAATTTCTTTGTTATCTTTTAGCAGACCAACTATTACACTTTCAGCCTGATTAGTTTCATATCCTAAAAATTCAGTTGGTCCTATTTTATCTTTAATTCCAAACCATATTTGATCTACAGAACTGTCTCCTGAGCCTTTCCAATTTTTCTTAGCAAGCTCCCTACTTTCTTTCATTAGAGACTCAAATTTATTGTGATCAACTTTTAAAGATTTGTTTCTTAATATATCTTCAGTTAAATCTAATGGAAAACCGTAAGTGTCATAAAGTTTAAATGCTACTTCTCCTGGTAAAACTTTATTTATTTTTGAAATTTCTTCGTTCAGTATTTTAATTCCACGATCAAGAAGTACTAAAAACTTTTCTTCTTCCATTTTTAAAGTTTCTTTAATTAAAGATTGAGCTCTCCCTAATTCAGGATAATTTTCTGACATTTCTTCTTGTAAAGTTTTAAAGATATTAAAAAAAATTGGTTCCTTTGCTCCTAATAAATGTGAATGCCTCATTCCTCTTCTCATAATTCTTCTTAAAACATATCCTCTGCCTTCATTAGATGGTAACACTCCCTCGGCAATTAAAAAAGAGCTTGCTCTTAAGTGGTCGGCAATAACTCTAAAGCTAGAAATATTCTTTTTATCCTGTTTTTTTTTCAAAACTTCTGAGGTTGATTCAATTAATTTTTTAAAATGATCTGTTGCATAGTTATCATGTGTTCCTTGAAGAAGAGCTGTAATTCTCTCTAAACCCATTCCGGTATCTACTGAAGGTTTTGGCAAACTAACTCTTTTTTCTTTTGAAATTTGCTCAAATTGCATAAAAACAAGATTCCATATCTCAATAAACCTATCGCCATCTTGATCTTTTGAACCTGGCAATCCACCTTTCAGATGATCGCCATGATCATAAAAAATCTCTGAGCAAGGTCCACAAGGCCCTGTTTCACCCATTGACCAAAAGTTATCTGAAGTAGAAATTTTAATTACTCTATCATCGCCAAAACCACTAATTTTTTTCCAAAGTTTACAAGCTTCTTCATCTTCATTAAAAACAGTAAAATAAAGTCTATTTTTATTTAAGCCCAAATCTTTAGTTATTAAATTCCAAGATAATTCTATTGCTTTTTCTTTAAAGTAATCTCCAAATGAAAAATTACCAAGCATTTCAAAAAACGTATGGTGCCTTGGTGTGTACCCAACATTTTCTAAATCATTATGTTTTCCACCTGCTCTTACACATTTTTGAGAAGTGGTTGCCCTTTTATATTCTCTTTTTTCCAATCCTGTAAAAACATTTTTAAACTGAACCATTCCTGAATTAGCAAACATTAGTGTTGGGTCATTGTTTGGAACCAAGTTACTAGATTCAACGATCTTATGATCATTCTTCTCAAAATACTTTAGAAAAGTATCTCTTATTTCATTTAGTGATTTGGCTGCCATATTTTTAAAATACAGCTTTTTTATTTGATGTCTAGATAACAGTAGGGAAAAAAGGCGCTTGTTTTAAGCGCCTTTTTAAATAGCTAAAAGTTAATTCTTTTTGGACGGTACTTCTTCTTTAGATTCGGTTTTTACCTTCTCTACGTCTATTGGGTTTCCTTCAATCTTCTTTGAAATCATGCCTGCTTTTTCTCTAATTGCCATTTCAATTTCGGCTGCAGCTTTGGGATTTTGCTCAAGATAAAGTTTAGCATTTTCTTTGCCTTGTCCAATTTTTTCACCTTTATATGCATACCAAGCGCCAGATTTTTCAACAATATCTGCTTTGGCACCAAGATCAATCAGTTCACCTGTTTTACTAATTCCTTTGCCATACATCAGGTCAAACTCAACAACTTTAAATGGAGGTGATACTTTGTTTTTAACAACTTTAACTCTTGTGGTATTTCCAATAATAGCGTCTTTTTCTTTAATAGCTCCTATTCTTCTAATATCCATTCTAACAGAAGAGTAGAATTTAAGAGCATTTCCACCTGATGTTGTTTCTGGGCTACCAAACATAACACCAATTTTCATTCTTATTTGGTTAATAAAAATAACCATTGTATTTGTTCGTGAAATTGAGCTTGTTAGTTTTCTTAAAGCTTGACTCATTAATCTTGACTGAAGACCCACATGATGATCTCCCATCTCTCCTTCTATTTCAGCTCTTGGTGTTAGAGCTGCTACAGAATCAACTACTAAAACAGAAACTGACCCTGATTTAATTAGTGTGTCTGCAATTTCTAAAGCTTGTTCGCCAGTATCAGGTTGTGAAATTAATAACTCTTCTGTATCTACACCTAATTTTTTTGCGTAAACTGGGTCTAGTGCATGCTCAGCATCAATGAACCCGCAAATTCCACCTACTTTTTGTGCTTCAGCCACAACTTGTAAAGCAAGTGTAGTTTTACCAGAAGATTCAGGTCCATAAATTTCAATAATTCTTCCTTTTGGCAATCCACCTATTCCAAGAGCAAGATCTAAACTTAAAGATCCTGTTGAAATAGATTCAACATCCATAGCCTTTTGTTGGCCAAGCTTCATTACAGAACCCTTTCCAAAGTTATCTGTAATTTGGTTAATCGCTGCTTCTAGAGCTTTATTTTTTTCTTTATTTTCCAATTCTTGATTTTTATTAGATTTTATTACTTTTAAGTTGTTTTTAGTCATTTTTTGCCTCTTTTTTTAACTTTTTTAACATTCGAATCATGAATATAAATGTACACATTTTGTTCTCATTAGCAATATAAATCTTAAATTGAATAAATTTCCCTTATTTTACCTAAGTTTTAAATAGTCACTATTAAGTAGACCAATAGATTTCAAAAGGTTGAATTTAGATAATAGGTAGTTTCTTTCTGAATCTGCCAAAGAAATTTTAGCGTTAAGTAATAAAGAGTTAGATTGAATTACCTCAAGTGTTGATCTTCCAAGACCACTTTCATATTCAAGATTTATTCCTTCGCTAGCAATCTCAGCAGCTTTTAATTGGGAACGAACAGACTCTAAAAGACTTTCAGAAGACTCAAGGCTTGACCATGCGCTTGTAACTTTTGTTTCATTTATTTTAATAGCATTGTCCAATAACAGTCTTTTTCTATTTTTTAGGCTAATATTCTTATTTAATTTTGCTCTATTTTTTCCTCCACTATAAAAGGGCCAACTCACTGAAGCTTTAAAAATATTTTTATTCCTTTCATCATATGTTGAGCTTAAATCTTCGGTATAATTTTTTTCTAATGACATTGTTGCTGTAGGTGATAAGTCAGATTTAGCTATTTCAACATCTTTTTCTGATTGCTCAAACTCTAATTTTGCGATTAATAAATCTGGGTTATTTTTTTTAGATAATTCAATTGCATTGCTTAAAGAAATCGGAATTGACACACCTATATCATTTACTTTTGTTAAACTATCAACATTTAATATTGGTCCAATAATATTCTCATAATTTAATTTACTTGAAATAACCTCATTTTTTGCTTGAATAAATTTTGCTTGTGCACCCGCTAAAGAGGACTCTGATTGTGATAAATCTGTAAAAGTAATTTCTCCCCTATCTAATCTAATTCTATCTGTTTCAACTTGTCGTTCTAATAAACTTACATTTTTATCATTTATAGATGACTTTTCATTTGAAAGTATTAATCCTGTATAGGAATTAATGGCTTCATATAAAATATCCTGTTCTTTTTTTAAAAGTTTTGCTTCAGCTAATTTTATCCCAATTTGATTTTTTTTAAAATCAGCATTTCTACCTAAATCAACAAGAGTCTGTTCTAGTTTTATAGAAGTTGTAAAAGGATCAACGTCACTAATTGATGCATCTCCTCCACTTTGATTGGTAAGTTTTTTGGTCTGTTCAACGCTTTTTGAGCCTGTAATTGTAAGAGTTGGTCTATAGCTACTTTTTGAAATTTTTAAATCTTCCTTTGATACATTAATGTTTTCTCTCTCAGCATTTAACTCCGTATTATTTTTAAATGTTTGAATTAAAGCTTCGGTTAAAGTAATCGCAAAAGCTTTACTAAGAGAAAAAATTGTAATTATAAAAATTAATAATATTTTTTTCATTTATTTTTTTTGATCTAAAGGATGGTTCTCCCCATCATTGATTGGTACATTTTCTATTTCAAATGGTTTAATACCGTCAACACAAGCAATATTTACACCATAGATTTTTGGATTACTTCTAGGTCTGTTATGAGTATGAATACCACAATTTGAGCAAAAGTAGTGTTTGGCAGTATTTGTATAAAATTGATAAACTTTTAAAAGATCTTCTCCTTTAACTAATTTAAAATCATCTGGTCCAACAACTCCTATGATATATCCTTTTCTTTTACACATAGAGCAGTTGCAACGCATAATCTTTTCAAATCCCTTTTCAGGAACATTAACTCCTGCTTCAACTCCTCCACAGTGGCATGTTAATTTTTTCATTTTTTAAGAAGTTTAAACTATCTTTGGTTAAAGTTATCCACAATAGCGTAAAATGTGTTTTGAATGTTCATGTTTTGATTCACTTTCGATTCACTTTCAGACTCAAAATACAACTTATTTGACAGTATTGAATAACTCATATAATAATTAGAACAAAATAAGAACATTTATGAGATTAACCATTCCCTATTATTTACATAAAGCTGGTGCAGGCTTTCCATCGCCTGCTACAGATTACATTGAAGAAGACATTGATCTTAATGTTCACTTAATTAAAAATGTCCCAGCAACTTTTATTATTAGGGTTCAAGGTAAATCAATGGTTGATATTGGAATTAACGATGGTGATTTACTAGTTGTCGATAAAAGCTTAAATCCTAAAAATTTTTCAACAGTAATTGCTAATGTTCATGATGAACTTGTGGTTAAAAGTTTTGTTAAAGAACAGGGTAAACAATTTTTAACATCTGGTTCTAAAAAATTTGAAGACAGAATTCTAATTAATGAAGAAGCTGATATTTTTATTTGGGGGGTTGTGACCTATGTCATTCACTCAGTATACTAAAAAAATTGCTCTTGTAGATTGTAATTCTTTTTATGTTTCATGTGAAACATTGTTCAATCCTAGGTTGAGAAATAAACCTGTTGTTGTTCTATCAAATAACGATGGCTGCATCATTTCTAGATCCAACGAAGCAAAAGCTTTAGGAATTAAAATGGGTGAACCTTATTTTAAAGAAAAAGATGTAATTGTTAAAAACAATGTTCAAGTTTTTTCATCAAACTATTCTTTATATGGAGACATATCAAGAAGAGTAATGAGAACTCTTAAACGTTTTAATTCTAATATAGAAATTTATTCTATCGATGAAGCTTTCTTGGACTTATCCAATTTTTCTGATGATGAAATAGAAGGCGTAGGTCATGAAATCAGAAATGTGGTTCTAAAATGGACAGGCATACCAACAAGCATAGGTATTGCTAAAACTAAAACATTAAGCAAAGTTGCAAATCATATCGCTAAAAAAAAACAATCTGGAGTTGTTAGTTTGATAGGAATTGAAAACATTGATCCAATACTAGAAAAAGTAGAAATTAATGATGTTTGGGGAGTTGGAAAGCAGTTAACTAAATTTTATCATCAAAATGGAATTTACAGTGCCAAACAACTCAAAAATAAATCTAATACATGGGTTAAAAAAAATTCTAATGTTTTAAGCTCTAGAACAGCTATGGAGCTTAGAGGTGTTTCGTGCATCGATTTGGAAACAACGAACTCTAAAAGAAAAAGTTGTGTTGTATCACGTTCGTTTGGAAAAAGGGTTGAACATTTTCAAGAATTAAAAGAAGCAATAGTGGGTTATGCTTTAAATGCTTCAGAAAAAATTAGATCAGAATCTTTAGTTACAAAATCAATAACTGTTTTTATTAGAACTAGTCCTTTTCAAAGTCGATATGGTTTTTATTCAAACTCAAAAACAATTGATTTCCCAATTGCTACTAATAATAGTATTGAAATAGTTAAGGCGGCACTTAATGCACTAGAAAATATTTTTAAAAATGGTTATCTATATCAAAAAGCAGGAGTAATGCTTTCTCATTTATCTGAGTCCACCAATAATAAAAATTTATTTTCTTCAGAAAGAGATGAAAAAATAAAAAATTTAATGAAATCTATTGATAATACTAATTATAGATATGGTCGATCCACTTTAAGTCTTGCAAGTGCTGGGGTTCATAAAAAATGGAATTCAAAAAGACAACACTATTCAAAAATAGATACGTCTGATTTTCATTGCTTACCAACAATAAAAGCTACTTTGTAAAATGACAGTTTGGTTCAACAACTGTCCAAGAAGCATGTCCAAACCCTTTTTTGCCAATGTTAAGATACTGATAAACTATGTTGCTTTGATAAGAATTTAAGCTGCTTTTGTTCTTAGACCATTTCTCAAGTCTTTTAACATTTTCATGATCGGGAAATCTTGAAACATAAGCGTATAACCAACCCCAATTACTTCCTGAGTTTGATCTAAGATCTTGAACTTTATAATTTTTTGCTGGTCCAGGCGAACGATTTTCTTTTGCGTATTTAAAAACTAATTCATTATTTTCTGTAAAATCTATAAAAAATTTAACTAAGTTGTGATAGTTTTTTCCTTTGAAGTCTAATTCCCAAATATTATAGCCCTGATTTTCAGCAATTATAGCTATAACTGCTAAAGCATTCATTGCTCTACCTTGATAAAACATTGCTCTTCCACCTCGACGAACCTCTATTGGCAAACTACCATCTTTTCTCTGATATTTAATTGCCGCTTCATAGTTTTTAAATGCTTTTCTAAAAAGTTTATTGTCATTTAGTAAAATACCTAATTCCATATGGGCGACTGCTGATGAGAGTGCATGGTTGTGAGCTCTTTTTGGAGTGCCTCTTGCTCCACCATAATCGTATGTTTTTCCATACAATAAATGTTGATTTTTTTTAACAATTCTTTTGAACCATTCTTTAATTATTTTGTCCTCTTTCTCAGATACATTTATAACCTGTTTTGCAAAAGAATAGGCGGCCAGCATTGGTGAGGCAATATACAAATTTACTGTGAGAGTATCATTCCAATGTCTTCCTTCATCATCTGATGGTCCTGTTCTTTTTGCAGCATTAACTTTTGCCCAATTTAAAATTGTATTTTTTACGTGCTCACACGCTTCAATATTTCCTCCACTACATGGAAAACTAAAATTTGTAAATCTAGATAATGCATAATCATATCTATCATCTAATCCATAACCTGAGGGAGCTTTGACCTTGAGCAATGGTCTAACAATATTTAGTTCTGGGTCAACATAAAGTTTAGTTTGACATCTATTAAGTTTTTTTGGAATTAAAAAAATAATCTCAGGATTTTTTATTTCAGCTTTTTTTTTAATATCTTTGAAGTCTGCTTTGGAAAAATTACAAAAAAAAAATATTATAAAACAACTTATTAATATTTTCATTATTGCTATTTAGTTGTATCAATATTTAAAATATTATCCAATGAGTTGTTTAGTTCATTTAAATTTTCTCTCTTAGAGACTGAAAATACCAGAACTATCAATAATACTACTAATGGTATCGGAATAAGCATAATAGCAGATATATTTTGATAAATTAAGAACATGTATACTAGAATAAATAATATAGATCTTGCTAGTACATTTATTTTAAAGACCGAAATTATTGCTAACGAGTGAATAATTAAGTTCTTAAAACTCATTTTTGAAGGTCCAAAATATCTAGTTCCTCTTTCAGAAGCTATTGCCACTTTATTTTTTACAACTTTTGCAAGTGAACCAGAAAAACTATTCCATGTGGCTTTTTCTTTTATCATTTTTTCAACAATAAATTTCGGTAAACAAGTATAGTTACCAAATTTTATTAATTGACCCGTAAAAGTATAAGTAATTATTTTGTGTATAAAGTAACAAACTTTAAAAAAAGAACTTTCCGATCTTTTTACTCTTTCTCCTACTATAACTTTATCTGGATACTCTTTTAATTTACCAACTAATTTGTTTATTTCTTCAGGTCTATCTTCTCCATCTCCATCCATTGGAATAACATAATCAAATTCTTCTTTTTCTAAAATATACTTTAAGCCAGAAGCAATACATCTTGCATGACCTCTTTTTTCTTTCATATTTATAATTTTAATATTTTTTAAATTATCCAACTTTAAAGATATTTCACTTCTAGATTCAGTTGAAGCATCATTCACAATAATTATTGAAAACTCAGATTCTAAATTTGAAACTTCTAAATTTATGTTTTCCATTAGTTTAAAAACTGATTGCCAATCGTTATAAACAGGAATTAAAATTTTAATTTTTTTCATTTTTAAATTTTTGAAATCCAATTATTTTTTTCTTTTTCATTTAAAAAAGAAGATTTAAATGAGTTAATAATCAAAGTTTTAACTTCTTTTTTTGAAAGATTAAGAGCAGATTGTACCTGAAGTAAATTTTCATTTAAATAACCACCAAAGTATGCGGGATCATCAGAATTAACTGTTGCCATTAAATCTTTGTTAATAATTTTTTTTAAATTATGTTCCTCTAATTTGTCAAAAACACAAAGTTTTATATTAGATAAAGGACATACAGTTAGTGGAATTTGACTTTCTTTTAATTTTTTAACCAATTTTTCATCCTTAAGGCATTGAACACCATGATCAATTCTTTTTATTTTTAATAAATTTATTGCCTCCCATATATATTCGGGTGGGCCTTCTTCTCCTGCGTGAGCTACAGTTAAAAAACCTTCTTCGATAGCTTTTTTAAATAATTTTTCAAATTTTTTAGGGGGATTGCCAAGCTCTGAGGAATCTAGACCAACTCCAATAATTTTATCTTTATGTTTTAGTGCTTTACTAAGTACTTTAAAGCCAGACTCTTCATCTAAGTGTCTTAAAAAACACATTATTATTTTTGAGGTTATATTTAATTCATTCTCGGCTTTGCTAAGAGCTTTATAAATACCGTTAATTACTACATCAAAATCAATTCCTCTATCCATGTGCGTCTGCGGATCAAAAAATATTTCTGTATGCACTACGTTATCTTTTTTACACTTTAATATATAATCCCAAGTAAGATCAAAAAAATCCTCTTCATTTATCAAAACTTTAGAGCCTTGATAATAAATATTTAAAAAAGAATCTAAATTATGAAAATTGTATGCAGATTTTACTTCTTCAATATTTTTAAAAGGTATTGAAACATTGTTTCTTTTAGCAAGTTTAAACATGTGATCAGGTTCCAAAGTTCCTTCAATATGGAGATGTAGTTCCGTTTTTGGAGTTTTTTTTATATATTCAATTATTTCTATATTTTCGGACATTAATTCAATGAATTTAAAAATCTAAATAATGAAGCTAAAATACCATGACCTGAAAACTCTATTAAAGCGATTAAAACTACAAAAAAAATTATTTTTTTCCATTTGGTATTTAAAAAGTTATTCATTTATCTACTTCCACAAATTTATTTTATAATCATTTAAATATAAACAACTTGCCACTTTTATTTCAGTACACAACCAAATTGCTTCTGGAAATTTATCTCTAGAATGCCATTCAAGTTTCCACTTTGGTCTATCTTTTAAATGATAAGTTAAATTACCCGCGATCCACTCGTCTCCTCCTAAAACCCATATAATTTTTTCATTTTTATTTTTGTTCCACAATTCTTGAACTTGTGTTGCAATTTTTTTACCTGGATAATCTGTTCTTTTATCTGTTTCGGTAATCGAAACATATGCGTATGCAAATGGAGAAAATATAAATAAAATTATAAATATTGAGGTAAAGCCTTTCAGTTTATTGATTTTAATTTTTGATTGAAAAATATAAATTACTAAAATACCAAAAAATAAATAAAAGGGGGTCATCCACATTGTTCTAATCTTAACTCCCATTATCATAGAAGTTAAAAACATTAAAGATATTGGAATAATGCTTATTAAAAATAAAAATAAAAATTTATTATCTTTAAAGTTAATTTTAGCTTTTAATTTATTACTCAAAAATAAAAGCATTAAAAAGAAAGGCGTTAATATTCCTATTTGTTTGCCTAAAAATATTAATGGATGTTTAATATGATTTAAAATACTTGGATCTTCCGTTCCTGTTCTATGAAGACCATAAGAAATAGTTACATAATTATTTTCACTTAACCAAATTAAATGTGGTAATAGAACTATAAAAAAAGAAATTAAAGATATTAAACATTTAAAATCAATTTTCTTTTTATAAATCATATAAATTAAAAAAATATCCATTGATAAACCTAAATAAATAAACAAATATTTTGATAAAAATCCAAATCCCGCAAATAAACCAACTAATAACCAATCAATTATTTTATTATCTTTAAAACCTCTCCATAAATATAAAATAGTTAATGCCCAAAAAGGCATCAAACAAACGTTCACATTAAATTCAGGGGTTGTAAAATTATAAAAGTAAATCCCTTCTAATAATACAACAGACAATAAACAAAAAACTTTGTTTTTAAAAAAATCTTCTGAAATTTTAAAAACAACAAAAAAAGAAATAATTACACAAATTTGACTTAACAAATAATAAGCCCAGTCCTGTGCACCAAAAATTTGATAAAAAATTTCAACTAAAAATGCACTCATTGGAGGATGTTTGTTAAATCCCCAATCTAAATTACTGCTCCAAGCTAAAGCTTCAATTGTATCTAAAGGAAGGTTGTTATTTGTTAATGATGGAATGGCTGTCCATACAATTAAATGTGTTGTAAGAAAAATGTAAAATAAACTCTTTAAATTCTTTTTATTTATCGCCATTTTAATCAATTTATACAATTAATGCTTTCTTGACACTCTTTAATTGATGAATATATTCACCAACGTTTTAAATTAAGATAATGGTTAAGATCACTAAAAGCTATATTCCTAAAGAAAAAGAAAAGTATATGTGTGCAAAACATCTGGCTTTCTTTAAACAAAAACTTATTAATTGGAAAAATGAATTAAAAAAAAGCAGTAGTGAAGCACTTTATAATAGCTCTTTAGATGACAATAGTACCTCTGCCGACATAGTTGATCAGGCAAGCTCTTATACTGAAAAAAATGTTGAACTAAGGGCAATCAATAGACAAATAAAATTAATTTCGAAAATTGATGCTGCTTTAAAAAGAATACAAAATGGAAGTTATGGTTTTTGTGTGGAAACAGGTGAACCAATTGGTCTAAAAAGACTGATGGCAAGACCAGTTGCCACTCTTTGCATTGCAGCACAAGAAAAACATGAAAAAAATGAAAAAGTTCATGCCGAAAGTTAAGGTAAAGGTATAGTTTCTCCTCTTTTCATAAAATCAAAACCTTTTATAACAGCTTCCCGTTTAGCTATATCTAAATACCATCTAGTTAAATTTTTATATTTTTTTAAACCTACATCATGCCATTCATGCCGTGCAATCCATGGCCATGTTGCAATATCTGCTATTGTATAGTTTTCTCCAGCAAGGAATTTTGAATTACCCAATCTTTCTTCTAAATCTTGATATATACTTTTGGTAATTTTAAAATATCTTTCTTCACCAAATGTACTTTTTCCCGGATTATAATGGTGAAACTGATGATGTTGTCCAATTAATGGCCCAACATAAGCCATCTGTGCCATTAACCATTGATTTATTTTTAATCTATCTTTTTTGTCATAAAATTTATTACTTTTTTCTCCAAGATACATAAGTATAACCCCTGACTCGAAAATTGCTTCTTTGTTGTTTTCATGATCTATAATTACAGGAATTTTACTAAACGGACTTATTTTTCTAAATTCAGGTTTAAATTGCTCATCTTTATAAATATTTACTTTTGTAACTTTATATTTAAAACCAATCTCCTCAAGCATGATTCCAATTTTTTTTCCATTTGGCGTATCGGCAGTAAGTAACTCGATCATTCTTTGATACCTAGCCGTTCTTTTACTGATTTAGAAGTTGTGGTGAATTCAAATCTAAGTTTTTCATCAGGTTTAGCATATTTAAAACAACCTCTAGCAGCTAAAGCTCCTTCATGAAATCCTGAAAGAATTAGTTTTAATTTTCCAGGATATTCACATATGTCCCCTATAGCAAAAATTCCTTTTTTATTAGTCTCAAAATTTTTAGTATTTACTGGAATTTTTTTTTTATCAATATTTAATCCCCAATCTAAAATTGGACCTAAATTCATAATTAATCCAAAAAAACCTAAAACATAATCAACATTTAAAGATTTTACATCTCCTGATTCACTTTTAATTTCTATACTATTTATAGAAGCATTTCCCCTTACTTCGAGTAATTGATACTGGGTAAATATTTCTAGTTTTTTTTGATTATTTAATTCTTTTACTTTGTCAACGCTTGATTGAGCTGCTCTGAATTCGTCGCGTCTGTGAACTAATATAACTTTAGAGTTTTTTGAAAGTTCTATTGCCCAATCTAATGCACTGTCTCCACCGCCAAATATAGCTACAGTTTTATTTTTAAAAATTTCTTTGTCTTTTATTGAATAAAAAATTGATTTTTCTTCAAATTTTTCACAACCTTTTACAGTAAATTTCCTTGGCTCAAAAGAACCTACTCCTCCAGCAATTACGATATTTGGTGAACTCATCTGAGTACCTTTGTGAGTTTTTATGATCCATTTTCCATCTTTACTTTTAATTTCATCAACTCTTTGTGATAAATGAAAATTAAAATTAAATGGTTTAATTTGTTGAATTAAATTATTTGTCAACTCTTCACCAGTACATTCTGGAATTGCAGGAATATCATAAATTGGTTTATCTGGATAAAGTTCTATACATTGTCCACCAATTTTATCTAAATTATCTATTATCTCACATTTAAGACCAATGATTCCTAATTGATGTGCACAAAAAATTCCTGTTGGACCAGCGCCAATTATAACAACATCTGTATTAATCATTAAGTCTGCTTTTTTGGAAGATCAACTATTATGCCGTCTAGTTCTTGTGAAACTAAAATTTGACAACTTAATCTACTATTTTTTTTAGGTTCAAATGCCATATCTAACATATCTTCTTCACCTTGTTCTTTCTGTGGAAGATTATTAAACCACTCTTCTTTGACATAAACATGGCAAGTAGCACAAGCCATTGCACCACCACAATCAGCATCAATTCCTGGAATATTATTTTGTATAGCTCCCTCCATAATGCTTAGGCCATTTGCAACATCAATGGTATGTTTTTTTCCATTATGTTCTATATATGTAATTTTAGGCATTCAATTTATATAAGTATAAAAAAAAATAGGGCAAGTAACTTAATACTTGCCCTATTAAAATAGTTTAAAAGCTAATTATCTAGCTCTTCCACCACTAGCTGAAACAGCTGCAGCCCAAATTACAAGACCAAATGCGATCTTGTTAACAAAGTCTGCTAAGTTATAAATAACGTTCAATGAATTTGCATCTACACCACCAGTTAAGTAACCAAATACATATCCTAATGGGTAAATTGCCCAACCAATTGTAACAATCATTCTCATAGCACTGAAAGCAGTTACAAGAGCCTTGTTACCACTTCTAGCCGCTACTTTGCCAGCTTCTCCAGAGAATACTTCATATAAAATGTATATCCATCCAGCGATACCAACTATAAAGCCAAGCATTTCATTAATGTATCCGGCTTCTCCTAGGTATCCAGCACATAGCATTACCAATGAACCAATTAAAAGCCTCCAGAAAATACCTCCAGATACTTTTTTAACAGCTGCTAGAATTAAGTAAAATTCTACCATCTGCAATGGTACAGTAATTAACCAATCAATATATCTATATACTGTTGGTGAATCTCCAGTCTGAACCCAAACACCTCTCATGTAGATGTAGTGAACAAACGCAATACCAGTTACAAGTCCTGCTACTGTTACTGATGTTCTCCATCCAGCAGCTACCGATCCTCTTTCCATAAAAAAGAAAACTGTAGCAGCTAACATACCCATTGAAATTACCCAAAAAGTAATTCCAACAAAATCATCAGAAGCTAGAAGGACAGTTTCAGCATTTGCTGCACCTGAAAAGCCTAAAAAAGCTACAGTTGCTAAAGCAAACAATTTAAGTTTATTCATAAAAAACTCCCTCTTAAGTTAGTTTTTTTTAGTTTAAATTTAAACTAGAGCCCTACCCGCAATAGAGCCAAAGTTAGGGCTTAAATATCAAATTAATCCGGTGAATTGAAGTTTTTTTACTACTTAATAAGTATTGATTTTATTGACTTTTTAAAATTAAATGCAACCAATTACATTAAATCAATATAAAAATGGCAAATCAAAGCAAATCAGTATGAGTTTAAAATTTAAAGAAATTTATGATAATTCAATAAAAAATCCAGATAAGTTTTGGCAAGAAATCTCCGAAGATATTTTTTGGTTTAAAAAGCCTAGTAAAATTTTAAATAAATCTAATCCCCCTTTCTATAAATGGTTTGAAGATGGTATAACAAATACATGTTATAATGCATTAGATATTCATATAGACAAAGGATTAGGTGAAAAAACAGCTTTGATTTATGATAGTCCAATTACAGGAAAAAAGGCTACATTCACCTATGTAAGATTAAAAGAAAAAGTTTCAAAATTTGCATGGGCTTTAAAAAATCAAGGAATAAATAAAGGTGATAGGGTAATTATTTACATGCCAATGATACCAGAGGCTGTAATAGCTATGTTGGCGTGTGGAAGAATTGGAGCAATACATTCTGTTGTTTTTGGTGGATTTGCTGCTAATGAACTTGCAAGCAGAATTGATGACTCTAGAGCAAAAATTTTAGTTACTGCTTCATGTGGATTTGAGCCAGGAAGAACAGTTGAATATAAACCTTTGGTAAATAAAGCATTAGAAATATCAAAACATAAACCTGAAAAATTAATACTTTATCAAAGAACTGGTCATGAGGTTAATCTAAATGGTAAATCAGAAATTAGTTGGGATGAAGCTCTTAAGGGTGCTCAAGAAATAGATTGCATAGAAATGAATGCAAATGATTATGCTTATATTCTTTACACTTCTGGAACTACGGGTGTTCCTAAAGGGATTGTTAGAGATATAGGTGGACACATAGTTGCTCTTAAATGGACTATGAAAAATATTTATAATATTGATCAAAATGATGTTTGGTGGTCTGCAAGTGATATAGGTTGGATTGTGGGGCATTCATACATTGTTTATGCACCTTTATTTTATGGATGTACTACAGTTTTATTTGAAGGTAAGCCTGTCGGAACACCTGACGCAGGAGTATTTTGGAGAATAATTTCAGAATATAAAATCAAATCTTTATTTACAGCTCCAACTGCTTTTAGAGCAATTAAAAAAGAAGACCCTGAAGGAAAATTTTTTTCTAAGTATGACCTAAGTTCGTTCAAATCTTTGTTTTTAGCAGGTGAAAGAGCAGATCCAGATACTCTTAAATGGGCAGAGTCATTACTAAAAGTACCTGTTATAGATCATTGGTGGCAAACAGAAACTAGTTGGGCAATTAGTTCGAATTGTACGGGAATAGAGATGCAGAAAACAAAATATGGCTCTGCATGCAAACCTGTTCCGGGTTATGATTTAAAAGTTTTAAAAAGTGATAGGTCTATAGCAAAAGCTAATGAGATGGGAGACATAGTTGTTAAACTACCATTACCACCTGGAACGTTTCCGACATTATGGAATGCAGACGAAAGATATAAACAAACCTATATGTCTAACTACGAAGGTTATTATCAAACGTATGATGCAGGACACATCGATGAAGATGGATATGTTTGGATTATGTCAAGAACAGACGATATAATTAATGTTGCAGGTCATAGATTATCAACAGGCGCAATAGAAGAAGTTTTGTCAGAACACAAATCTGTAGCTGAATGTGCTGTAATAGGAATTGCGGATAAATTAAAAGGACAAATACCTATTGGATTATTAGCTTTAAAAAGTGGTGTTGAACAAAGTAATGAAGACATTGTTAAAGAATGTATTCAAATGGTAAGAAACAAAGTTGGACCAGTAGCTGCATTTAAAATAGCAATAGTTGTTAAAAGATTGCCAAAAACTAGATCTGGAAAAATATTAAGGGGAACAATAAGAAAAATAGCTGATAAAGAAGAGTATAAGGTGCCTGCAACTATTGATGATCCTGCAATATTAAATGAAATCAAAGATGATTTAATTAAAAATAGTATTTTAAAATAGTGATTAAAACATATTTATATTTATTCGGAGCAATTTTTTTTGAAGTAGCAGGCACAATGTTATTACCTTTGACAAATAATTTTACAAAACCAATTCCAACATTTTTATTGGCGGTATTTTATCTTTTTGCTTTTTATTTACTAACATTTGTTACTCAAAAATTACCAATCGCAATTATGTATGCTACTTGGAGTGGTTTGGGTATTTTTACTATAGCAATACTAGGTTATATTTTTTATAAACAAACTTTAAGCTGGCAAGCAATTTTAGGATTATTTTTAATTGTTGTTGGCGTTGTTTTGGTAAATTCTTTTTCAAGTAAAGTTTATTAATAAATGAAAACAATTCTTATAACTGGTGGATGTGGATTTATTGGTTCTCATTTATCTTTATTTTTAAAAAAAAAAAAATATAAAACAATTGTAGTTGATAATCTTTCTATAGGTAAAAAATCATTATTTAGAGGTCATAAATTTTACAAGATAAATCTTCAAAATAAGAAGAAATTAGAAAAAATTTTTGAAAAATATAAATTCCATGCCGTTTTTCATTTAGCTGGGCTAAGTAAACTAACTGAATCTTTTAAGAAAAAAAAATTATATGAAAAAAATAATATTTTATCTACCAAAAATATAATCAATCTAGTTAAAAAATATAAAGTAGATTATCTTATATTTTCAAGTTCTGCTTCAGTTTATGGTAGACAAAAAAAATTTCCTATTAATGAAAATGCTAAACTAAAACCTATTTCTTATTACGGAAAAACAAAATTAATTTGTGAAAATATAATTAAAAAAAATAGTCAAAAAAAAACTTTTAAAGCAGTATGTCTTAGATATTTTAATGTAGTAGGGTCAAATTTTAAAAGTAAACTTGGAGAAGTACATAATCCACCAATTCATTTGGTTCCGATTTTCGTAAATAATCTATTAAAAAACAGACCCTTGGATTTAAGATTAAATTTTAAAACAAAAGATGGATCTGGAATAAGAGATTACGTTGATGTTAATGATATAGTAAATGCACATTATTTAAGTCTAATAAAAATGAAAAAAATAAGTAAATTTTTTATTGCTATTAATCTTGGTTCAAAAAAATCCTATAGCGTTAAAGATATTTTAAAACTAATTAGAAAAAAAATTAAAAATAAAAAAATTAAGATAATTTTTTCAAAAAAGAAAAAAGGAGAACCTGATAAATTGTTAGCAAGTAGTAACTTGGCTACAAAAATACTTAATTGGAAAGCAAAAAAAAATATTACTCATTCTTTAAAAAATATGATTGCTTGGGAAAAGTACAAAATTAGTGTAAAATCATATTAATTTATATCAAAGTGGAAAATTTAAAAGCATCTGTTGTTATTGCAAATTACAATAACGCAAAACATATAAATCAATGTTTGGGTTCATTAAAAAATCAAACTTATAAAAATTTTGAGATTATTTTTTTTGATGATAATTCAGATGATGAATCTTTAAAGTTGCTACAGAAATTTTCTAATATTAAAATAATAGCAAACAAAAAACAATCAAAATTCGGTTCCCTAAATCAAATCAACGCATTTGAACAATCTATAAAACAAAGTAATGGAGAAATAATTTTTTTTTTAGATAGTGATGACTTTTTCCATGAAAAAAAAATATATAGCATAGTTAATTATTTTCAAAATAATAAAGAAACAAAAATTGTTTTTGACTATCCAACAATTATTTACGAAGATAAATTAATTAAAGAATCCAAAAAAGATAAAATATTTAAAAGCTATTGGCCCTATATTCATCCTACAAGCTGTATATCAATTAGAAAAGAAATTTTTGAAGATTTACTAAAATCTATTTCATATAAAAGTTTCAATGATGTCTGGTTAGACTTTAGAATATGTATTTATTCTCAATATATTTTAAAAGAATTTAATACAATTAATGAAAATCTTACATTTTATAGAAAAACAAATACTAATATTTCTTCTAAATTTAATAAATTTTCCAAAAATTGGTGGAAACGTAGAAAAGAAGCACATGAATATTTATTCACCTTTGCAAAAGATAATAATTTTAAAATTAATAAAAATTTCGATTTTTTGTTAACAAATTTTGTATGTTACTTTATTTAATTTAATGAAAAAAATATTGGTAATTGGTAAAAGAGGTTTTATAGGTAAAAATGTATATAAACATTTAAAAAGAAATTATTATATAAAACTTATAAGTTTTAATATTTTCCGAAATAAAAAAAAAATCATTGAAAATTTTGATTATATAATCAATACCTCTATAAACAAAAATTACATAAATAAAAAATATCATCAAAAATTTGACAATGATTTTCAAATTTCAAAATCACTTGTTGGGAAAAGCGGTGTTTATATTTTTTTAAGTTCAAGAAAAGTTTATAAATCAAATTCAAATATAAAAGAAAATAGCAAAAAATCACCAAAATCATATTATTCTAAAAATAAGTTAATTACTGAAAAAAAACTTTATAAAAAATTAAAAAATAATTTAATTATTTTAAGAATCTCAAATCTTATTGGAGATAAAAAATTAATAAAAAAAAAATTACATAAAACTTTTGTAGATATTTTTTTTCAAAATGCAAAAAAAGGCATAATTTTTAATAATAAAAAAAAATTCAAAGATTTTATTTCAATTGAAAAATTTTGTGAAATTTTAAATGAAATTATAAAAAAAGATCTGAGAGGAATTTATAACGTTTCCATTGGTAAAAAGGTTTACTTAAATTTACTTGTAAAATGGCTAAATAAGTACAACAAAAAAAAATGCACATTTTATAAAATCAATAGTTCGAAAGAAAAAAATTTTTATTTGAATAATAATAAACTAATGTCTAAAATTAAAATCAGTAATTCTTTAGCAGAACTAAAAAACTATTGTTTAAAATTAAGCAGGCAAAAATTTAAAAATTAGTTAAAAATTAAAGCTTCTCCTTCAGGATCACCTATAATTTCCCCATTTATCATTTTGATTTTTCCATTTATAATTGTAGCAACAGGTTTGCCTTTAAATTCATATCCGTCAAATGGAGACCATTTACATTTACTTTCAATTTTTTCATTTTTTATTCTAATTGTTTTCTCTAAATCAATGATTGTAAAATCAGCATCATAATCTTTTTTTATATATCCTTTATTTTCTATTCCAAAAATATCAACGGGATTTTCACATAAAAATTTCACTAACTGTTCCAAGTTTAACTTTCCCTTATTGACATGATCAAGCATAATCGTAAGTAAAGTTTGTACTCCTGGCATTCCAGATGGTGAGTTGGGATAAGTTTTGTCTTTATCTTCTTTTAAATGCGGGGCGTGATCTGACCCAATTATATCTACAAGATTATTTCTAACGGCATACCAAAGACGGTCCTGGTGTATTTTTTCTCTAATTGGTGGATTCATTTGAGCATATGTACCTAATGCTTCATAACATTCCGGTGAGGATAATGTTAGGTGCTGAGGTGTGATTTCAAATGTCACGTCTCCTTTGTGCTGAGATAAAAAATCCACTTCATCTTTTGTCGTTACGTGAAGAATGTGAGCTTTTTTTTTAAATCTTTCAGCAATTTTTACTATTCTCCTAGTTGATGCAATTGCACTAACTTCATTTCTCCATATAGGGTGTGTCTTAACATCTCCTTTTTTAATTAATTTTTTTCTCATATTTAATATTTCTTCGTCTTCGGAATGAACAGAAACTATTTTGGAGCTATTTTGAAATACTTTTTCAATATCTTCTTCTTTATTTACTAATAAATTTCCTGTAGAGGAACCAGCAAAAAGTTTAATACCACAGCATCCTTCTAAATCTTTTAATTCTGATAATTCTCTATAATTTTCTGGTGTAGCGCCAAAATAAAAAGCATAATTACAATACATTCTGTCTTTTGCTAATTTTAATTTATTAAAGAATTCTTTCTTACTTGAGGTTGGAGGGTTTGTATTGGGCATTTCAAATACTGATGTTATACCTCCAGCTATAGCGGCTCTACTTCCAGAATTTAAATCTTCAGCATTAGTGGATCCCGGTTCTCTAAAATGAACCTGGGTATCTATACAACCTGGCAGTACAGTCAAATTCTTCGCATCGAATACATCTCTTGATTTTTTGTTTTCTAAAGATCCAATTTCAAAAATTTTACCATTTTTTATTCCAATATCTGCATTTTTTAACGCACCCTCTATGAAGCAAAGACCATTTTTAATGATTAAATCTAACATTTAGTAAAAAAGTAATTATATTATAAATGAACATCAATCAATTATGAATATTAAAAAAATATATATTTTAGAAGACAGGGGAATTTTATTCATACAAGGACCTGATGCTAGAGATTTTTTACAAAACTTGGTTACAAACGATATCAATAAAGTTACTAAAAAAAATACTTGCTTTGCTTCTTTGTTAAGCCCTCAAGGTAAATACCTTTTCGATTTTTTGATAGCACAGCACAAAAATGGGTATTTTTTGGATTGTGAAAAAAAACAAATTGAGGAATTATATAAACAATTAATGGTTTATAAACTTAGATCTAATATTAAAATTCTAAACCTTAGTAATGAGTTTGTATCCGCTGTTTTAAGCTATGAAAAATTCTTATCATTTGATGGAGCAAGAGATATAGAAGGAAATACTATTGAATATCATAAAGATCCAATTTTTTTAGATCCAAGAAACAAAAAACTTGGTGGAAGAATAATTACAAATTTAGAAAAATTAAAATTATCTTTAAAAAAATTAGATTTAGAAACTTCCAACCCTAAAGAATATTATAAATTAAGTCATTCGATTGGCATACCACAAAAAAATACAAATAAGTTAAAAAACAAAATATTTGGTATTGAATGTAATTTTGAAGAATTGAATTGTATTGACTTTAAAAAAGGATGTTATGTTGGACAAGAAAATACTTCTAGAATTAAATTAAGAAATAAATTATCAAAAAGATTATTGCCAGTTGAATTAATTGAAGGTGAATTAAAAGAAAACGCACCTATATTAAACAACGACAATGAGATTGGGAAAATATTAATTGATAATGAGTATCCTTTTGCCCTAGTAAAATACCTTAATGAAAACTTTGATACAAAAGTTAAATATAAAAGTGAAAATGCTAAAATTAAAATAAATTTTCCTGATTGGATAAAATAATATTATTTTAAAAATTTACCAATATTAGGTTTAAAATAATTTGGTCCCTTCATTACCTTTCCTAAATCATTGTAAATAGGTTTTCCATCTTTGCCTAGCTTGCTCATATTTGATCTTTGAACTTCATCAAAACATTTGTCTAGATTAACTCCAAAGGCATGTCCTGCGCCATATGTGACATAAAGAATATCTGTTAATGCATCTACAGCCTCTTTTAAATCATTATTTTTTATAGCCAATTTGAATTCTTCTAATTCCTCATTAATCAAACTAATTCTCAGTTGGTTTATTTTAACATTACTAAGACTTGGTTTTGTTTTAACCTCTTGACCAAAAGTTTTCATAAACAATCCTACTTTTTCAAAATTTGTCATAATGCTCCTATTTCATTATTTCTTTACTTAATGTATAAGAAATAAGACATTAAATTCAAAATTAAATTATGAAAACAAGAAAAGAATTTGACAGCATAGGAAAAATTGATGTACCTGTGGATAAGTATTGGGGCGCATCTACACAAAGATCAAGCAAATATTTTAATATTGGTGATTTTCTAGTTAGACCCATTGTAATTAAATCAATTGCTATGATTAAAAAAGCTGTAGCAATAGTTAATACAAAAAATGGTGATTTAGATAAAAAAATAAGTAAAGCAATAATTAAAGCAGCAAATGAAGTTATTTCTGGAAAATTAATGGATAATTTTCCTTTAAAAGTATGGCAGACTGGTTCTGGAACTCAAACTAATATGAATGTAAATGAAGTAATTGCTAACAGAGCAATTGAAATATTGGGTGGTAAAAAAGGAACAAAAAAACCAGTGCACCCAAATGATCATGTAAATAAATCTCAATCAACTAATGATGTTTTTCCGACAGCCATGCATATGGCAATAGCAATA
>CACPKQ010000004.1 GCA_902634455.1 uncultured Pelagibacteraceae bacterium
TCAGTAAAATATTTGATAAGGCAAAAGATTTAGAAAATAAAATAAAAGAAAGTCAGGAAAAAATTAAAAAAATTCAGGCAATAGGAACGTCCGGAACAAACTCAGTTACAATAACATTAAATGGAGATGGAGAGATTGTAAAACTACATTTATCTCAAGAAATTTTAAGTGAAGAAAAAAATATAATTGAAGATTTAATTATAGCAGCTCACAATAAAGCTAAATCTGAACTAAAAATAAAAACTTCTGAAGAGATTTCAAAAGCTACAGGAGGTTTTAATATTCCTGGCTTTAAATGGCCTTAAAATAAAATGAAGGATTTATCAGAAATTAATCAGCTAACAAAACTTATTTCTAAACTACCTGGATTGGGATCAAAGTCCGCTCAAAGAATAATTTTAAAATTGATCAATAATAGAGAAGAATTAATGAAACCAATGCTAAGTTCATTAAATGATGTTATTAAAAATATTTCAAGATGTAAATCTTGTGGGACTTTAAAATCAAATTTATCCAAATGTAATAATTGTGAAAATTTTTCAAGAAAATATAGTACTATTTGTGTTGTAGAAAATTTAGCAGATCAATGGAGCATAGAAAATTCAAGCGTTTATAAAGGTTATTTTCATATTTTAGGTGGCACTATTTCAAGTTTGGGCAATCAAAAAAAAGAAGAACTTTTAATCGAATCACTTGTTGAAAGAGTAACTAAAGATAATATTGAAGAGGTTATACTTGCAACTAGTGCAACTGTAGAAGGTCAAACAACTGCTTTTTATATACAAGATAGTTTAAAAAAAACAAAAGTCAGAATAACCAAACTTGCACAAGGACTTCCAGTTGGTGGAGAAATTGAAAATTTAGATGATGGCACATTAATATCCGCATTTAAAAATAGAAAAAATCTTAATGGACAAAAAGATTAGCTTTTTTTAATTAGTCTATTTAAGTGTAGCAAAGGTTCGGTATAACCAGAGGGTTGGTTTCTCCCAAAAAAAACAAGTTCACAAGCAGCTTTAAATGCTATTGATTTTTCAAAGTTGTCAGACATTCTTTTGTAAGAAGCATACCCCTTTAAATCTGGATCTCTAATATTTTGTTTATCTACAATTTGTGCCATCTTTTTCATTGTCTCTAATACTTGTTTTTTACTGCAAATTCCGTGATGCAGCCAATTAGCAATATGTTGTGATGAAATTCTTAAAGTTGCTCTGTCCTCCATTAAACCTACATTGTTAATATCCGGAACTTTTGAACAACCAACTCCCTGATCTATCCACCTGACAACATAACCCAAAATACCTTGAGCGTTATTTTCTAATTCTTTTGTAATTTCTTCCAAAGACCAATTTGGTCTATCCGCAATTGGAATAGTAAGTATTTCAGAAATTTTTGCCTTAGTTCGATTTTTTAATTTTTTATGTTTAGAAAAAACATCTACCTGATGGTAATGTATTGCATGAAGGGTGGCGGCGGTTGGTGAAGGAACCCAAGCACAATTAGCCCCAGATTTAGGATGATTAATTTTTTGCATCATCATATCTGCCATTTTGTCTGGAGCAGCCCACATTCCTTTTCCAATCTGTGCAACACCTGAAAAGCCACATTCTAATCCTACATCTACATTATTGTCTTCATATGCGCTTATCCATTTAGAAGATTTCATGTCACCTTTTTTTATCATAGGTCCTGCTTCCATTGATGTATGCATTTCATCACCTGTACGGTCCAAAAATCCAGTATTAATAAAAACTGCTCTATTTTTTACAGCTCTAATACATTCTTTTAAATTTACCGTAGTTCTTCTTTCTTCGTCCATTATTCCAATTTTAATTGTATATTTTTTTAAATTTAAAATTTTTTCCACTTTTTCAAAAATTAAATTAGCAAATATTGCTTCATCAGGTCCATGCATTTTTGGTTTTACAATATAAAAAGAATTTGTTCTTGAATTTTTTTTATTTTTAAAATCGTGAATTGCAGCAGCAGTAGTTATAAAAGCATCCATTATACCTTCAGGTATTTCTGATCCATCTTTCAATAAAACTGCAGGACTAGTCATCAGATGTCCTACATTTCGATTTAACATTAATGCTCTACCATGTAATTTGATTTTCTTTCCTTTAGGTGAAATATATTCACGATCAGGATTTAATTTTCTTAAAAGTTTTTTTCCATTTTTTTCTCCTTTGTATTCTAGATCGCCTTTCATTAATCCTAACCAATTTTTGTATCCATGCACCTTATCTTTAGCATCCACTGCCGCTACAGAGTCCTCATGATCCATAATTGAGGTTATAGCTGATTCTAAAATTACATCGTATATTCCTGCTTTATCTTTAAGTCCTCCTCGTGTTCGATTTGGATCGAACTTAACATCAATATGAAGGTTATTATTTACAAACAAAAGCGAGGATAAACTATTTAATTTTTTATCATATCCTTTGTATTGTTTGGGGTTTTTTAATTTTAAGTTTAATTGATTTTTTTCAACTTTAGGAATTTCAGAAATATCTTTCCAACTACCATTTTGAAGGGGAACATTTTCATCCAAGAATTTCCGCGCATATGCGATTACTTTTTCTCCTCTTATGTAGTTATATTTTTTTCCACGTTCTGCTCCGCGAGATTCAGGAATCACATCCGTTCCATATAGTGCATTATATAGACTTCCCCATCTAGCATTTGCAGCATTTAGAGAATATCGTGCATTCATAACTGGAACAACAAGCTGTGGACCAGCAATTTTAGAAATTTCACTATCTACATTTTTAGTTTTAATTTTAAATTTTTTTCCTACCTTTTTTAAATATCCAATCTTTTCTAAAAATTCTGTGTATTTTTTTTTATTAATATATTCACCCTTTGTTTCTTTGTGCCAATCGTCTATTTTTTTTTGTAATTTTTCTCTTATTTCTAATAATTTTTTATTTTTTGGAGCTAATTCATGAACATACTTGCTAAATCCTTTCCAAAAAACATCTTGTTTAATTTTTGTACCAGGCAACAATTCATTATTTACAAAATTTAGCAATTTTTCTGATACTGATAAACTTTCTATTTTTTGATATTTTTCGGACATTATATTTTTTTTGACACTTTATTGCCTTTTTTAAATATAATAAACATACTTTTAATGAAAAATTATTTAAATTTTGAAGCTGAAATAAAGAATCTTGAATCGGAGTTAGAACAATTAAAAGATCCCTATAACCAAGAAGGTTTGTCTGAGGTAAATACTAATAAAATTTCCAGTTTACAAAGTTTAATTGATAAAAAACTAAAAGAAATTTATTCAAACCTTGATCCTTGGCAAACCACATTAGTTGCAAGACATGAAAATAGGCCCAAAGCAAAATATTTTATTGAAAATCTTTTTTCAGATTTTATTCAACTTTCCGGAGATCGTTATTATGCAGAAGATAAATCAGTGATAGCTGGTTTTGCAAAATTTGAAAATAAATCAATATTAGTTATTGGTCAGGAAAAAGGAGAGGATTTAGAATCTAGAATCGAAAGAAATTTTGGAATGATGAGACCAGAAGGTTATAGAAAAGTAATTCGTCTTATGAATATTGCAAATAAATTTAATATACCAGTTATTTCATTTGTTGATACTCCTGGTGCTTACCCAGGCGTTGGTGCTGAAGAAAGAGGTCAAGCAGAAGCTATAGCTAAATCAATAGAGTGCTGTATGAAATTAAGGGTTCCAACAATTTCAATAATTATTGGAGAAGGTGGTTCGGGCGGTGCTATTGCATTAGCTTCATCAAATAAAGTTTTAATGTTAGAAAATGCAATTTATTCTGTAATTTCTCCAGAAGGTTGTGCAACTATTTTATGGAGAGATCCAAAGAAAACTTTGGAAGCTTCTAAAGCAATGAAACTATCTTCTAATGATCTTTTAGATTTAAAAATTATTGATGAAATTGTTAAAGAACCAAATGGAGGAGCTCATAGAGATAGAGAGTTAATTTTAACAAATGTTAGAAAAGCATTGAAAAGAAATTTAGAAAGTTTTGATAATATGAATGGTGAAGAAATTTTTACACATAGAAAAAATAAATTCTTGTCTATTGGTAGAAACAAAGGCTTTAGAAGTAATGTTGAAATATCAAAAAATTTGTCAATGAAAATTTCTTTTATTGATAAAATAAAAAAAATTATTTTAAATAAAAAAATTTTATTAACATTATTTGTAATTTTTGTATTTTTGATTATTGCTTTGTCTCAATTATAAAGCACCACAGCAATGCTTATACTTTTTACCGGATCCACAAAAACAAGGTTCGTTTCTACCTATTTTCCTTCCAATGTTCTTTGAACTAATTTTAATTGGTTTAATTTGATTTTCTTCTTCTTGATTTTTTTCAACAATAGTAAGGTTAATCAAAACTGTAATTAAATCTGTTTTTAATTTGTTTAGTAGATTTTCAAATAAATTAAATGCTTCTTTTTTATACTCAATTAATGGATCTCTTTGACCATAGGATCTTAAACCAATTACACTTCTTAAATGCTCCAAGTATTGAATATGCAGTTTCCAATTTTGGTCAATTAATTGTAAAAAAATCCTTTTTTCAATTTGTTTAGCATATTCTTTACCTAAGGATTTCTCTCTTTCAATTCTTTTTTTATTAAATATTTCATTAATTTTTTTTTTGAATTCATCATTTGAAACATTTTCCAAAGAATTATTTTTAAATTCTTCAAAAGTTTTTCCTAAAATAAGTTTTGTTTGAACTAAAAAATCACTATTTTTTGGATTAGAGAGATGTTTTTCTTTCAAAGTTGCTAATTTTAATATTATTTCATCTAAAAAATCATCAGCATAGTTTAATGATTCTTCTTTGGAAATTACATTATTTCTTTGACTAAAAATTACTTGTCTTTGATCATTCAATACATTATCAAATTTTAATAAGGTTTTTCTTATGTCAAAGTTTCTAGCCTCAACTTTTTGTTGTGCTCTCTCTAAAGCTTTATTTATCCATGGATGATCTATACTTTCTCCATCTTTTAAACCAAGTTTTTGTAGAATATTATTCATTGATTCAGAGCCAAATATTCTCATTAAATCATCTTCAAGACTAACATAAAAAATAGAATTACCTTCATCACCTTGCCTACCTGATCGTCCTCTAGCTTGATTGTCAACTCTACGACTTTCCATTCTTTCAGTGCCAATTACGTATAATCCACCAAGAGATTTTATTTCTTCTTTTTGATTTTTTTGTTCTTCAGGAGTTCTTCCTCCTAGCTTGATATCGACTCCTCTACCAGAAATACTAGTTGTAATTATTGTAGAATATTTTTTTCCAGCTCCAGCAATTATTTCTGCTTCTCTTTCATGATTTTTTGCATTTAAAATTGTATGTTTTATTCCTTTTTTTTTAAGTAACTTAGAATAATGTTCAGACTTGTTTATACTTGATGTAAAAATTAATAAAGGTTGTCCTTTACTATTGCGTTCTATAATTTTTTTTACGATAGCTTCATCTTTTTCTAAAGTAGTTCTAAATATTTGATCATTCCAATCTTTTCTTATCATTTTTTTATTAGTGGGTATTACAACTACTGGAAGATTATATATTTCATAAAATTCTTCAGATTCAGTAGTAGCAGTTCCAGTGCAACCCGAAAGCTTAGAATATAATTTAAAATAATTTTGATATGTAATAGAGGCTAGAGTTTGATTTTCAGCTTGCACTTCAACTTTTTCTTTAGCTTCCAAACTTTGGTGCAAACCATCCCCAAAGCGTCTACCTGGAAGCTGTCTTCCAGTTTGTTCATCAATAATTATTATTTGGTTATCTTTAACAATATAATCTTTTCCATTTTTAAATAAATGATTGGCTTTTAATGCTTGATTTACATGGTGTACTAAATTGATATTTTGTGGATCATAGAAATTGTTATTTTTTAATATACCTGCATTGGAAAAAATTTTTTCAACACTATCAATTCCTTTGTTTGTTAATAAAACGTTTTTATCTTTTTCATCTATTTCATAGTCGGTATTATCTAGATTTTGTATTAAATCATCAATTGCAAGATATTGATTTGTTTTATCTTCTGCGGCTCCAGAAATAACTAGTGGAGTTCTAGCTTCATCGATCAAGCAAGAGTCTATTTCATCTACAATAACAAAATTATGTCCTCTTTGCACCATAGACTCCTTTGAAAATTTCATATTATCTCTTAAATAATCAAATCCAAGTTCACTGTTTGCTGCATATGTAATATCGCAATTATAATTTTTTTTCCTTTCTTCATCAGTTTGTTCATTACTAATATAACCAGTTGAAAGTCCCAAAAAATTATAGATCTTACCCATATTTTGAGCATCTCTTTTTGCAAGGTAGTCATTAACGGTAACTATATGAACACCTTTTTTACTTAATGCATTAAGGTAAGCAGCCAAAGTTATTGCAAGTGTTTTTCCTTCACCAGTTTTCATTTCTGCAATTTTATTTTCATGTAAAACTACCCCTCCAATAAGCTGAACATCGTAATGACGTTCATTCCTTGTTCTTTTAGAGGCTTCTCTAACTAACATAAATGCTTCAGGCAATATTTCATTTAAAGAGGTTCCTTTATTGATTTTATTAATATATTCATTGGTTTTTTGGGGAAAATCAGAATCAGATAATTCAGATATGTCTTTTTCTAAACTGTTGATTTTGGTTATAATTTTTTGAATTCTATCAAGTTCTTTTTGATTACTTGAACTGAAAATTTTTTTAAGTAAATTTAAAGGGTTTAGCATTAATGAATATTTTATTGGTATATAAATTAATTTTTACCTTTAATATAGTAACTAAATAATAATTTTAAATAGTATGGGTATTAATTTAAACAACTTTCTGAACTACAAAAACAAAGACCAAAAAATGGGTGATTTTCAGGATTTGGATCATTTAGATGGAGTTTCAATATCAACAACAAGTGGCAATTTGTATAATAATAAAAGGGACGATCTTGTACTTTTTTATTTTAGGAAAGGTGCCAATCATGCTTCTTTATATACACAATCCAAATTAGTTTCTGAAAATATTAAGTGGAATTTAAAGATTAAAAATAAAAAAATAAAAGCATTACTGGTTAACACTAGAAATGCAAATGTATTTACACCCAATGGTTTTGATGGACTTAGGGTATTAGCAGATGATTTGTCAAATGAATTAACAGAATTACAAAAAAAAGATGAGGATGAACCGGAAAAAGTAAGACAAAAAGATATACTTTTTGCATGTACAGGCACAATAGGAGAAAGATTTCCTACTGAAAAAATTAAATCTTCTATCCCCGATTTAATTAAAAAAATTAAATATACTCAAAATAAATATATTTGGATTAAAGCAGCTATGGGAATCATGACAACCGATCAAAAACCAAAGCTTGCAATGGAGGAATGCAATATTGGAAATAGAAAAGTAAAAATTTATGGAATTGCCAAGGGTAGTGGGATGATTTTTCCAAATATGGCAACTACACTATCATTTATATTTACAGATGCCGCTATATCCTCAAGTGTTCTAAGAACTTTATTGAAAAAAAATATTACAAATACATTTAATGCTATCACATGTGATGGAGATACTAGCACCAATGATATGGTCTCGATTTTTGCAACAGGTGAATCAAAAAACAAATTTATAAATAATTTTGATTCATCTAAATTAAAAGATTTTAATAATTCTTTAAATTTAGTATTACTAAACTTAGCAAGAAGAGTTGCGGCAGATGGAGAGGGGGCTTCAAAATTTATAACAATTAATACTACAAACTGCAAAACAGAAGAGCATGCAAAAAAAATTTCTTTTTCTATAGCCAACTCACCTTTAGTAAAAACTGCTATTGCTGGGGAAGATCCAAATTGGGGAAGAATTATTATGGCCATAGGCAAAGCAAACGTGAATATTAATAGAAACAAAATTTCTATAAAATTTGGCCCATATAAAATAGTTGAAAAAGGAAAAATATCTAATTTTTACAATGAAGCTGATGTTGCAATGTATATGAAAAATGAAAGTATCGATATAAGTGTGGATTTGAGCCAAGGAAAAAAAAACTTTACTGCTTATACTATGGATTTAACAAAAAAGTATATTGATATTAACTCTGACTATAGAAGTTAAAAACTTGAATATAAAATTTAAATTGTTAGATATTTTTTATGATAAAATATAAATTAAGTTGCAAAAATTGTTCTAATTCATTTGATAGCTGGTTTGCATCATCAAAAAAATTTGAAAAACTTCAAAAATTAAATCTTTTAAATTGTTCTTATTGCAATTCCCCTAATGTAGAGAAATCATTAATGGCACCAAGCTTGTTAAATACAAAAAAAAATAAATTGAAAATAAAAGATAGCAAACATAAAGATATAAGAAAAAAAATAAAAGAGTATCAAAAATTTGTTAAAGATAATTTTAGTTATGTAGGTGATAATTTTGTATATGAAGCTAGGTCAATCCATTATAGTAATAAAAATAAAAAAAAAGGCATTTATGGTAATGCTTCTATAAGTGATATTAAGGAACTTAAAGAAGAAGGTATCGAAACAGAAATGCTTCCCTGGATTGAAGATAAAGAAAATTAAACTTTTATAAAAGAAGCTATATAATTAACAGATTTATCCTCACTGATTTTCCATTCATCAAAAATTGGATTAAATTTTATTCCTTTAATTTTATTTATTTTTAAAGAATTATTTTCTACTATTTTAATAAGCTTTGAAGGTTTAATAAATTTTTCCCAATTGTGTGTGCCAATAGGCAGCCACCCCAGGACATATTCAGCTCCTATGATTGCAAAAATATAAGATTTTAAAGTTTTATTTAATGTTGATATGAACATTAATCCATCCTTTTTTAAAAATTTTGAACTTTTTTTTATAAAAAAATCAACATTATCTACATGTTCTACTATTTCCAGGTTTAATATTATATGAAATTTTTTTTTTATATTTAATTTTTCTGGAGATGAACAAATATAATTAATTTTTAAATTATTTTTTTTTGCATGAAGTTTTGCAACATTAATATTTTTTTGAGAAGCATCTATAGCAGTAACATTTGCTCCAATTTTATACAAAGGTTCGCTAAGCAAGCCTCCTCCACAACCAATATCTAAAATATCTAAATTCCTAAGTGGATATTTTTTATCTTTAGTTTTGAAGTGTTCAACAATATTATCCCTAATATATTGGATTCTAGTTGGATTAAATTTATGTAATGGTCTATATTTTCCTTCAGGATTCCACCACTCATCCGCTATTTTGGAAAATTTTTCTATTTCTTGTTTATTTATCGTGCTAGTTTTCATTGTGTGTTGACTTTACAATTAAGATGTATTTTATCAATATATTTAATTTTTTATAAAAATTTTTATCAATGAAAATCATAGTTTTAAAGTTCGGTGGAACCTCAGTAGGCACGATAGATAGAATTAAAAAAATATCTAATATAATCATTAGTTATAAAAACAAAGGTTATAAAGTTATTGTAGTTACTTCAGCAATGAGTGGAGCAACAAATGATTTAATTAAAAAGTCAAAAGCAATAAGCAATAATTTCAATACCTCAGAACATGATGTGCTAGTTTCAGCTGGAGAACAAGTATCCTGTGCTTTAATTTCTGGCAGATTAATTCATATGGGCTATAAATCAAAATCTTGGATGGGTTGGCAAATCCCAATAATAACAGAGGGAAAACATAGTTCTTCAAGGATAATTAGCATTAACAAAAAAAAAATTTTTGAATATATTAAATCAGGCGGAATACCAGTCATAGCTGGATTTCAAGGAGTCGATATTAATAACAGAATAACAACGCTAGGAAGAGGAGGCTCTGATGCTTCAGCAATTATGTGTGCTAAATTTTTTAAAGCAAAAAAATGTATTATTTATACTGATGTTGAAGGAGTCTATACGACCGATCCAAACATTTTACAAAAGGCAAAAAAAATAAAAGTTATTTCTTATGAAGAAATGCTTGAAATGGCATCCTTGGGTGCGAAAGTAATGCAGCCAATTTCTATACAAGATGCAAGAATAAACAGAATAGACATTAATGTAAAATCATCTTTTGTTAAAAAAAAAGGTAGTTTAATTACAAAAAGAAAAAATATTATTAGAAATAAAGTAATTACAGGAATAACATCCACTAGAAATGATGCCAAAGTAACACTTATTGGTGTTAAGGATAGACCGGGAGTTGCTGCATCGATATTTAAACCACTTTCAAAAAATTCTATAAATGTAGATATGGTTGTTCAAAATATATCAGCTAATGGCAAAGAAACAGATTTGACATTTACAATAAGTGCAGACGAATTATCAAAAACAACGAAACTTTTAAAGCAAAATAATAAAATAAATTTTAGAAAATTAAGTATTGACAAAAATGTATCAAAAGTTTCAATAATTGGGGTTGGAATGGTGACTACTCCTGGTGTGTCATATAGAATGTTTCAGACACTGGCAGATAAAAAAATAAATATCTTGGTTATTTCTACTTCCGAAATAAAAATTTCTGTGCTAATAAATAAAAAAAATCAAAAAAAAGCAATTTCATCTCTTCACAAAGAATTTAAATTGAACAACTAATAATAAATGAGCTTAAGACCTTTTAGAGATATTAATCGTAGAAACACTAAAGTTGTTAAAGTTGGAAATGTTTTGGTAGGCGGGCAAAATCCAATTTCGGTTCAGTCAATGACAAATACTCTGACTAAAGATGTAAATAAAACAATTTATCAGATTAATGAAATTGCAAAAGAGGGAGCTGATCTTGTCAGAGTTTCATGTCCTGATCAAGATAGTACAAATGCATTAAAAGAAATAGTAAAACATTCTAGTATTCCAATAGTAGCAGATATTCATTATCATTATAAGAGAGCTTTAGAGTCTGCTGATAATGGAGCAAAGTGTCTAAGGATCAATCCAGGAAATATAGGTGATAAAAAAAAAATTAAAGAAGTTATTTTAGCTGCCAAAAATAATGACTGTGCAATAAGAATTGGTGTAAATTCCGGATCACTTGAAAAAGATATATTAGAAAAATATAAAGAGCCCTGTCCTGAGGCACTTGTAGAAAGTGCTTTAAGAAATATAAAAATTTTAGAAGACGAGGATTTTTTTAATTTTAAAGTAAGTGTTAAATCTTCTGATGTTTTTTTATCTATAGGTGCCTATAAACAGCTTTCAAAAGTTACTGAATACCCGTTACATCTTGGAATTACTGAAGCTGGTTCATTTTTACCAGGAAGTATAAAATCATCAATTGGACTAGGAAATTTGTTGTTGGATGGAATTGGAGATACTATAAGAGTTTCATTGTCTGATGACCCTGTAGAAGAAGTAAAAGTTGGAAATGAAATTTTAAAATCTTTAAATCTTAGAAATAGAGGAGTCAAAATTATTTCTTGCCCATCCTGCGCAAGGCAAGCATTTCAGGTAATAGATACAGTAAAAAAACTAGAACAAAAACTTTCCCACATTAAAACTCCAATAACTTTATCTATAATAGGGTGTGTAGTAAACGGGCCAGGTGAAGCTGCCTTAACCGATATTGGTATAACTGGAGGAGGAAAAGGAAGTAATATGTTATATTTAAATGGAATTCAAACTGCGAAACTTTCAAACGAAAATATAATCGACAAAGTTGTAGAACTTGTAGAAAAAAAAGCTCAAGATTTGACAAAAAATTAAATGATACCTAAGAATAAAATAAGAGATTTAATCTCAAAGCACTCTTTACTTGAAAAAGAATTATCTTCCGGAGATATTGATAAAAAAAATTTTGCAGAAAAATCTAAAGAATATTCAGGTTTAAATGAAGTTATAAAAGAAATAAAAGAATATAGCACTTTTGATTTAAATCAAAAAGATTTAGAAAAGATTGTAGATGATAAAAGTAGTGAAAATGAAATAAAAGAATTAGCCAAACTAGAATTAGATGAATTAATAAAAAAAAATGAAATAAATGAAAAAAAAATTAAATTATTTTTATTACCAAAGGATGAGGCAGATACTAAAAACGCAATAATTGAAATAAGAGCTGGAACTGGAGGTTTAGAAGCAAGTCTTTTCGTTTCAGATTTATTTAAAATGTATGAAAAAATTAGTAATAAAAAAAAATGGCAATTAGAAGTAATAAGTATTTCAAAAAGTGATGCAGGCGGTTTGAAAGAGATTATTGCATCAATAAAAGGAAAAAATATTTATTCCTCACTAAAATATGAAAGTGGCGTTCATAGGGTGCAAAGAGTGCCAGATACAGAAACGCAAGGAAGAGTTCACACATCAGCTGCAACAGTTGCTGTTATGCCTGAAGCTGAGGAGCTAGATGTAAAAATTGAAGAAAAAGATTTAAGAATAGATGTTTTTAGAAGCAGTGGACCGGGAGGGCAAAGTGTTAATACAACAGATTCTGCTGTTAGAATTACTCATATACCTACAGGAATTGTTGTGAGCCAACAGGATGAAAAATCTCAAATTAGAAATAAGGAAAAAGGTTTAAAAATACTTAGGTCGAGAGTATACGAATTTGAAAGGCAAAAAATAGATGACGCTAGATCTAAGGATAGAAAAAATAAAATTGGTACAGGTGATCGTTCTGAAAGAATAAGAACTTACAATTTTCCACAAGGGAGAGTTACAGATCATAGAATAAACTTAACTTTACATAAACTAGAAGAATTTATGCAAGGAGAAGTTTTCGATGAAATGAATGAAAACTTAATTTTACAAGCTCAAGAGGAAGAATTAAAAAGGTTAACTTGATCATGAATTATCAAACAGCTCTAATGATGGGGGAAAAAAAATTAAATGAAAAAAACACTAAAAATTCCAGATTAGATAGTGAGATTTTATTATCAAGCACACTTAGAATTCAAAGAGAAGAAATGATGTTAACACTAAACAACTATATAAGTAAAAAAGAATTAAATTATTTTATAAAATTGATAAATAGAAGAAGAGAAAAAGAACCAGTTGCTTATATTGTTGGCCATAAAGAGTTTTGGAAAAATAAATTTAAAGTTAATAATAGTGTTTTAATTCCAAGACCAGAAACAGAACATTTAGTTGAAGAGGCTTTAAAATTTATTCCCAAATACCGGTCTATAAATATTTTGGATATTGGAACAGGTTCTGGATGTATAATTTTATCAATACTAAATGAAAGAAAAAAAAGTTATGGAGTTGCCTTAGATATTTCAAAAAAAGCATTAAAATTAGCTAAATTTAATGCAAAAATACAACAAATTAAAAATAGAATTAAATTTGTTAATTCCGATATTGACAAGTTTTGTTTAGGAAAATATGATATTATTTTATCTAACCCTCCATATATAAAGAATTCTGATATTAGGTATTTGGAAAAAGATATTAATTTTTACGAACCAAAAATAGCATTAAGGGGTGGGTTTGATGGTTATTCTGTAATCAATAATATAATTGATAAGAGTAAAGTATTAATGAAAAAAAAAGGAAAATTATTTTTAGAAGTGGGTTATAATCAGTCTGAACATGTTTCTAGGCGTTTAATCAAAAAAGGTTTTTATATAAATAAAATCGTAAAGGATTTATCAAAAAATAACAGATGTATTGTATCTACAAAAATTTAGTAAAATAATGAAGAATTTTAAAAGAAACTATAAAAGAAATAGGTTTAGAAGTAATGGTGAAAAAATATATAAAAAAAATGGCGGTCTTCATAAAATAGGCTCAGATCTTAATAGTAATTTTAGTTTTAAAAGAATAAATCAAAATAGGAATAATCATAATCCTTCTAAATTAGCTGAAAAATATAACAATTTAGCAAAAGAAGCTTTAACAAATGGGGATAAAATTCTTTATGAAAATTATCTTCAACACGCAGATCACTTTATTAGGATTTTTAGTGAACGAGAAAATGTTAAAGTTTATGAAAAAAATTCTAATGAAAATTTAAATTCTAGCAATGATGATAAGATTGAAGAAAAAGATTTAAAAATGGATGAGACCAAATTTATTGAAAGCTAATAACTTTTATTGATTAACTCAGATTTTAAAACATTTATTTTTATTTTTTCAATTTCAAACAATTTTCTTTCCTTCCCTTTTAAGATTTTACCTGAAGGTAGTTTTAATTTTTGAGAATTTATTTTTTTTCCATTTTCGATCACTTCATAATGTAAATGTGGTCCAGTTGACATTCCTGTTGACCCAACGTAACCAATTATTTGTCCTTGCTTTACTTTTACACCTTCTTTTATTCCTCTACCGAACTTTGACATATGAGCATAAACTGTTGTGTAAGTAGAATTATGTTTTATTTTTACACAATTTCCTCCACCCCCACACCATCTTGCTCTTACTACTTTGCCTTCCCCAGAAGCCATAATTGGTGTGCCTTTTGGGGCAGCAAAATCAGTTCCTCTATGCATTTTATTAAAACCTAAAATAGGATGTTTTCTCATTCCAAAGGGAGATGATAACCTAGCACCATTGATCGGTGTTTTCATTAAACTTTTTCTTACACTTTTTCCAAATTTGTCAAAATGTTCAAAATTATTTTTTTGTTTAAATATATACAAAGGGTTTTCTCTTCCTTGTAAAATTAAATTTGCATAAATTATATTTCCAGTATCTAAAATTTTACCACTTTCATCTAAAAAGGTTTCATAAACTATTTGAAAAGTATCATTTTTCCAAATATCTCTTTGAAAATCTATTTGGAATCCGTAAATTCTAGCAAAATCAATTATTATATTTGGTTTAATACCTAATTTAATAGCACTTGAATATAAGCTGTTAGTGATTTCAGCTTCTTTATAAACAATAATTTTTTTTAGATTAGTTTCAATTATTTTATGATTGTAGATATCTTGTAAAATATCTCTTGTAAAGATTATTTTTTTTGTCTTTGTAATTTGTATTGAAAATTTTAAAATTTTAGAAGGTTCTTTTTTGTCTATTTTGAATAAAAGTTTTTGATTTTTATATAGTTTATTTATAAATTTAAATTTTGATACTTTTTTTAAAATTTTATTTCTTTCAAATTCTGAAATATCAATTTTATTTAATATTCTTTCAAAAGTTTCACCAGATTTAATTTTTAAGTCAATTACTTCGTATCTTGGTTCTAAGTTTTCTATTATTGAAGTAATTGTTTTTTTTAAATAGATATTTTCTAATATTTTTTCTAATGAATTAATTTGATTTTTTTTATGTAAGGAATAAAGATTTGTAGATAAAACAGCTATTAGAATTAAAAAAAATAGACCTATAATTTGAATATTATTTCTTAAAAACTTTATTATTATTTTAGATTTATCCATTAAGCAAAAAATAGCAAAAAAACCACAGTTTTTGGAGCTTTTTTAATAAATAACTTTAATCTAATAGCTTGATTTCCTCTTATTTTCCAATATAAACCGTCACACTCAACATAGAAAAGTTGTTTATTATTGCGCTTTATAGGCGCAATTAGCTATTTTATAAGTATATATTTAAGAAGAGAAGTGTGGACGGTTAAGGTTACCAAAATTTGTCGTACACACTTCAAAATTATATAAATTTTATTCTTAGAATTTATATAGAAGCTAGTGTGCGCCGTTTTTAAACTTGAGAGTTTGATCATGGCTCAGAACGTACGCTGGCGGCACGCCTAATACATGCAAGTCGAACGGAGTAGCAATACTTAGTGGCAGACGGGTGAGTAACATGTGGGTATCTTCCCTTTGGTGAGGAATAACACGAGGAAACTTGTGCTAATACCTCATAAGTCTTTACGGAGAAAGCTTTATGCGCCAATGGATGAGCCTGCACTTGATTAGTTTGTTGGTGGGGTAATGGCCTACCAAGACTGTGATCAATAGCTGATTTGAGAGGATGATCAGCCACATTGGGACTGAGACACGGCCCAAACTCCTACGGGAGGCAGCAGTAGGGAATCTTGCACAATGGAGGAAACTCTGATGCAGCGATGCCGCGTGAGTGAAGAAGGCCTTTGGGTTGTAAAGCTCTTTCGTCGGGGAAGAAAATGACTGTACCCGAATAAGAAGGTCCGGCTAACTTCGTGCCAGCAGCCGCGGTAATACGAAGGGACCTAGCGTAGTTCGGAATTACTGGGCTTAAAGAGTTCGTAGGTGGTTAAAAAAGTTGGTGGTGAAATCCCAGAGCTTAACTCTGGAACTGCCATCAAAACTTTTTAGCTAGAGTTTGATAGAGGAAAACAGAATTTCTAGTGTAGAGGTGAAATTCGTAGATATTAGAAAGAATACCAATTGCGAAGGCAGTTTTCTGGATCATTACTGACACTGAGGAACGAAAGCATGGGTAGCGAAGAGGATTAGATACCCTCGTAGTCCATGCTGTAAACGATGTGTGTTAGACGTTGGAAATTTATTTTCAGTGTCGCAGCGAAAGCAATAAACACACCGCCTGGGGAGTACGACCGCAAGGTTAAAACTCAAATGAATTGACGGGGACCCGCACAAGTAGTGGAGCATGTGGTTTAATTCGAAGATACGCGCAGAACCTTACCAACACTTGACATGTTCGTCGCGACTCTAAGAGATTAGAGTTTTCGGTTCGGCCGGACGAAACACAGGTGCTGCATGGCTGTCGTCAGCTCGTGTCGTGAGATGTTGGGTTAAGTCCCGCAACGAGCGCAACCCTTACTTTTAGTTGCCATCATTTAGTTGGGCACTCTGAAAGAACTGCCAGTGATAAGCTGGAGGAAGGCGGGGATGACGTCAAGTCCTCATGGCCCTTACGTGTTGGGCTACACACGTGCTACAATGGCATTTACAATAGGAAGCAAGATGGTGACATTAAGCAAATCCTAAAAAGATGCCTCAGTTCGGATTGTACTCTGCAACTCGAGTACATGAAGCTGGAATTACTAGTAATCGCGGATCAGCGCGCCGCGGTGAATACGTTCCCGGGTCTTGTACACACCGCCCGTCACACCATGGGAGTTGGTTCTACCTTAAGGCAAAGCTTATAAACTTTGACCACGGTATAGTCAGCGACTGGGGTGAAGTCGTAACAAGGTAGCCGTAGGGGAACCTGCGGCTGGATTACCTCCTTTCTAAGGATGATCAAGGATTATTTCTTGATCTAAAAAATTAACAGGCTAATGTTGACCGTCCTCATTTCTCTTCTTAAGATAGTGTTTCTCTTTACTGAATTAAGGGCCGGTAGCTCAGTTGGTTAGAGCACACCCTTGATAAGGGTGGGGTCGAAAGTTCGAGTCTTTCTCGGCCCACCAATTTAACAGGGGGATTAGCTCAGCTGGGAGAGCGCCTGATTTGCATTCAGGAGGTCAGCGGTTCGATCCCGCTATCCTCCACCAAGAGACACTTAGTTATTTAATTTGTGAATAATTTTTTAATATTATCAATATCTATATCCGATTGTTCGAATAGAAGAACAATCAATGAATGTTCGAATAGATGAACATTCCAACAAAATTTGATTCAACACAGAATTTTTTTCTGTGCATAAATCAAGCGTTTAAGGGCGTGTGGCGGATGCCTTGGCACTGAAAGCCGAAGAAGGACGTGGTATACTGCGATAAGTTTCGGGGAACTGTATGCAAGTTTTGATCCGAAAATTTCCGAATGGGGAAACCCAGCACTTTATGTGTTACTTTAAACCTAATTCATAAGTTTAAAGAGATAACCTGGAGAACTGAAACATCTAAGTAACCAGAGGAAAAGAAATCAATTGAGATTCCGTTAGTAGTGGCGAGCGAAATCGGACTAGGCCAGTAGATTTGTTAAAAAAATCTGAATAGTTTGGAAAAACTAACCAAAGAAGGTGATAGTCCTGTACGAGTAATGTTTAACAAATTTCTTGAGTAAAGCGGGACACGTGAAATCTTGCTTGAATATAGGGGGACCACCCTCTAAGCCTAAATACTCTTCAGTGACCGATAGTGAACAAGTACCGTGAGGGAAAGGTGAAAAGAACCCCTATTAGGGGAGTGAAATAGAACCTGAAACTGCATGCCTACAATCAGTCGAAGCTCTTTTTAGAGTGACGGCGTACCTTTTGTATAATGGGTCAGTGACTTAATTTATAAAGCAAGCTTAAGCCATTAAGGTGTAGGCGTAGCGAAAGCAAGTCTTAATAGGGCGATTAGTTTTATGAATTAGACCCGAAAACGAATGAGCTTACCATGAGCAGGTTGAACGCAAGGTAACACTTGCCGGAGGACCGAACCAGTTGACGTTGAAAAGTCTTTGGATGACTTGTGGTAAGGGGTGAAAGGCCAACCAAATTCGTAGATAGCTGGTTTTCCGCGAAAACTATTTAGGTAGTGCGATGAGTAAATATATATTTAGAGGTAGAGCACTAAATGGGCTAGGGGGAAGAGATTCTTACCAAACCTAATAAAACTCCGAATGCTAAATATAGTTCCTCATCAGACAGACTGTGGGTGCTAAGGTCCATGGTCGAGAGGGAAAAAGCCCAGACCACCAGATAAGGTCCCAAAATTGTGATTAAGTGTGAAAGGATGTGGAAGTTCCTTAACAGCCGGGAGGTTGGCTTAGAAGCAGCCATCCTTTAAAGATAGCGTAACAGCTCACCGGTCTAATAGAGTTTCTGCGCCTAAGATGTAACGGGGCTAAAATCACATACCGAATCTGTGGGTTTATAAAATTTTCGAATTTTATAAGCGGTAGCGGAACGTTCTGTAAGCCTGTAAAGGAATACCCGTGAGGGATTCTGGAGGTATCAGAAGTGCGAATGCTGACATGAGTAACGATAAATAAAGTGAAAAACTTTATCGCCGAAAATCCAAGGGTTTCTGCGCAAGGTTAATCCGCGCAGAGTTAGTCGGCCCCTAAGGCGAGGGCGAAAGCCGTAGTCGATGGAAATAAGGTTAATATTCCTTAACCAGATGGTAGTGACGGATTTTGTAAGTTGTGAGTTCTTAATGGATTGAACTTGCTGCGAAAAAGTCCCAGGAAATAGCTCCATCATAAGACCGTACCCTAAACCGACACAGGTGGATTAATAGAGTATATTTAGGCGCTTGAGAGAATGATGTTGAAGGAACTCGGCAAAATGCTTCTGTAACTTCGGAATAAAGAAGACCTTTTTTAGGGCAACCTATAAAAGGTGGCACAAGCCAGGGAGAAGCGACTGTTTATCAAAAACACAGGGCTCTGCTAACACGTAAGTGGATGTATAGGGTCTGACGCCTGCCCGGTGCTGGAAGGTTAATGCGATGGGTGCAAGCTCATTTCTGAAGCCCCAGTAAACGGCGGCCGTAACTATAACGGTCCTAAGGTAGCGAAATTCCTTGTCGGGTAAGTTCCGACCTGCATGAATGGCGTAACGATTTCTCCGCTGTCTCCAACATCAACTCAGTGAAATTGAATTCTCCGTGAAGATGCGGAGTTCGCGTAGTTAGACGGAAAGACCCCGTGCACCTTTACTGCAACTTTACATTGGTGTTAGGAAAAACATATTTAGCATAGGAGGGAGACTTTGAAGCAGAGGCGTCAGCTTTTGTGGAGTCAACAGTGAAATACCTCTTTTGTTTTTCTTGGCATCTAACTGATCACCGTTATCCGGTATCAAGACATTGTATGGTGGGTAGTTTGACTGGGGCGGTCGCCTCCCAAATAGTAACGGAGGCGTGCGAAGGTAGGCTCAGAACGGTCAGAAATCGTTCGTAGAGTGCAATGGCATAAGCCTGCCTGACTGTGAGACTGACAAGTCGAGCAGAGTCGAAAGACGGTCATAGTGATCCGGTGGTTCTGAGTGGAAGGGCCATCGCTCAACGGATAAAAGGTACGCCGGGGATAACAGGCTGATACTGCCCAAGAGCTCATATCGACGGCAGTGTTTGGCACCTCGATGTCGGCTCATCACATCCTGGGGCTGGAGCAGGTCCCAAGGGTTTGGCTGTTCGCCAATTAAAGTGGTACGTGAGCTGGGTTCAGAACGTCGTGAGACAGTTCGGTCCCTATCTGCTATGCGTGTAGAAGAATTGAGAGGAGCTGTCCCTAGTACGAGAGGACCGGGATGGACGTACCACTGGTGGACCGGTTGTAGCGCCAGCTGCAGTGCCGGGTAGCTAAGTACGGACGAGATAACTGCTGAAAGCATCTAAGCGGGAAACTCACCTCAAAACTAGTTCTTCCTATAGAGCCGTGGTAGACCACCACGTTGATAGGCTGGATGTGGAAGCGCAGTAATGCGTGCAGCTGACCAGTACTAATAGCTCAATTGGCTTGATTTATGCACTGAAAAGAATTTTTTTTGATAAGATATTTAATTTTTAGCAAATTTTTTCGCTATTATATAATCCTCAGGATCATTTATATCTAAAGACTCAATTTTGGATAAAATGATGTAAGGAATAGAATTTTTAGGTATAAGAGTTTTTTCTTTTTCCAATATTGAAGGAGCAATCAAATAACCCACGCCGTTAAGCTTATATAGTTTTTTTAATGACTGTGATGGTTTGGTAAAGTTTTTATTTGATATAAAAGGCAAAATTTTATTATTTTTTAATTTTACCATCCATTCAGGATGCTCATCACACTTAGATACACTAATAATTGATTTTTTTTTATTTTTTTTAAAAATTTTGATCATGTTTTTGATAGTTTCTACTTTTCTAAATGGTGATGTTGGCTGTAGAATAAAAACACCATCAACTTGGCCAAATTTTTCTTTGAACCAATAATAAGCATGCAACACAGCCTTATAAGATGGGGCAATATCAATTGACAAAGATTTAGGTCTAATCCATGGCGCTAAGATTTTGTATTTTTTCGATAATTTAATCAAATCTTTATCGTCAGTTGTTAGCAAAATTTCTTTGAATTGATTTGATTTTTTTGCAACCAAAAACGTATGTTCAATTAATTTCTTTTTATTTAATAAGATCTTATTTTTTTTTTTGAGTCTTTTTGAATTTTTTCTTGCAGTAATAATTGCTAAAATTTTCATTTCACGATGTTAATTTATCTAAAAAGAATGTTCTAATGTTAATCCTTTTCTTTCATTATATAAAGATGTTAGCATTCTTATCGAAGAATTATCAGTGAATAAAGAAATATATCCGAAATCATTTTTTAAAAAATTTTTATATTTTGGAAAAATTTCTCCTAACCCATAAACCATTGGTGCAGAAAAATCTTTATTTTTATTAATTAAAAACTTTCTTTTTAATACTTTAAGGTTCTTTGAATTATAAATATTAAAATATAAGTAAAATTTTTTTTGTGGCATCAAAATATTATTAAAATTCAAGTGTATAAAAGTTTTATATTTTGATGAAATTAAAGACCAACTGAATCTTTTTTTAGCAGTTTTTTCATGGACTACCCCAAGAGAGCATTCAAAAGGTATTTTTTGATTTTTACTTTTTCCTGATAAAGCTGTTACTAACCTTGATGGTATGACATTGTTTTTTGTTGAAAATGTTGCTCTTTCCACATTATTTGGAATATCCAATATTTTTCCACCAGTTATATTTTCATTAAATTTTTTTTTGTCGAATTTTAAAAAGAATCTATTTTTTTCAAATTTTGGGTAAATGACTAACTGAGATTTTTGAATATTTTTTTTAAATTTTACAAAAGGCATTTCAGCACCTTTTGATGAAATATTTTTGTTTGTAATATATTTTGAATAGTCAAAATTACTATGGGTAACTTGAAAGTTCTTATTGGATTTATCTGACCATATAATTAGCAATCTTGTGAAACTTGAATTATTCTCAAAATGTAAAGTTCCAAAGCCCTCCTTATTCATTAAATGAGCGCTATATTTAGAAAAAATTTTTTCTAACTCAAACTTAAAAGTTTCAAATGGATTAAGGTTAGGAATTTTAAAATTAAATATTTTGTCTTTATTTTTAAAGTTGGTTAAAATAATCTTAGCTACTTGGCTTTTTACCCTCAAATGCCCATTATGAAATATTGCGGTGTTTTTAAATTTTGGTTTGATAGTCCAACAGCTCTCTCTTCCTCTCGTTATAGAATTTTTATCCTCTAACTCAATCAAAGAGTGATTTCTTCCATAAGTATGAACCATAGAAATAGAATTAGAGGCATCGTATACAACCATTACTGCTGCATAGGGTATCCGGATATTTGAGTTAGCATACGCTTCAACTTCTACCGAACCCTCCTTTATTGAAAAATTAGATATATTAATTACATTGGAATTTAAAAAATTAATCACTTTTCGTTGTACCAACTTACCTTTCATGTTTCTTTCTGAAATTAGCAAAGAGACATTTTTATTATTTTTGAATTTCCAATAATTTGTAACAGAAATAGTTGTCTTAACATTTTTTGGTAAATAAAATATGCCAGACGATCTAAATATAGGACCAAATTCTGCTCTGAAATTTTTTTCTTGGTTAATATGAAACTCTTTGCTCATAGCTTTATATAACTGTTAATTGGAATTTTTTCTACCAAAAAAAACCAGTAGCGTCTTTTTTAGTTAGACAAGATAAAATTTTTTTTTATGTAGCTTAACATAAGGCTTATGACGACCTATGAGAGTTGATCTAATTTTTTTGATTATGCTATTCTTATTATCATTTTTTTTGATTTCGTAAAATTTTTCAAGACTTTTTAAATTATTATAATTTTTTGACCATTTATATTTAATTTTTTTCTTGATTAAATAATTCATGAAATTCTCTTTTTTATGAAGTTTATTAACAATTTCTATAAACATATTGTACATTTTTTTGTGTGTTTTTTTCAAAAGGGAACTAACATTTTCATTTTTGTTTATTCTAAATTTGCCTACATATAAAATTTTTCCATTATCTATTTTTTCATTTATAATGTGTACGGTGTATCCAAAAAACTTATCATTATTATAAATAGCATAATTTACTCCACCCACACCTCTGTACTTTGGTAAAGAAGGATGAAAATTTATTGCAAAATTACTTCTTTTAATAAGACCTTTTTTTAAAATAAATTTAGACCTAAAGCAAAAAATAAAATCATATTTTTTATTTAAAATTTTTTTTTTATCTATTTTTTCCTCATCACCAGAAATAATAACATCAACCCTTTTTATCTTTTTTTTTAAAAAGGATTTTATCTTTGATGAATATTTACAATCAGTTCGACCGAAAAATAAAACAGAATTAATCACAGAAATAAAAGTTATATTTTTTGTAACACATTACATACTCGAGCAATATCTTGTTTCTTTAATTCAGGATAACACGGAGGACAAAAATGATTATTACAAAAATAATCAGTCAAAGGTAATTTATATTTTTTAAGTTGTTTTTTATAAATTGGCTGTCTGTGTAAGGGAACATAATAAACTCCTCCGGTCAAAGATATCTTGTTTTTATTTAAAATTTTTTCTATTTTCTCTCTACTAATTTTTGAAATGATAATCTGTTTATAGTGATTGCAAATAAAAGGTTTATTTGATTTAAGCAATTTATATTTTGTATCCTTTAGATTTTTTTGATAAATTTTGGCTATTAAGTTTCTTTTTCCTATTCTAGATTTAAGTCTTTTTAATTCAATTATGCCGAGTAATGCAGAAAATTCACTTAATTTATAGTTACCACTAACTTTATCATGCAGTAATTTATTTTTCATAAATCCAAATTGTCTTAAGGAAAACATTTTGTTAAAATTTTTTTTATCATTTGTAGTGATCATACCACCTTCACCTGTGGTCATAACCTTTGTAGTAAAAAAACTTATAGCCCCTGCATCTCCAAAATTACCAGCAAAAATATTTTTATAGCTCGACCCGTGAGCTTGAGCAGCATCCTCAATTAATGGTACTTTAAATTTCTCACAGATTTTTTTAATCTTAAAGATATTGGGAGTTATTATTCCACCAATATGAACAATTATAACTGCCCCAGTATTCTTACTGATTTTTTTTTCAAGATCTTTTGGGTCCATCATAAAATAATTTTTTTCTAATTCAACAGGTACAATTTTACCACCTGCATTAGTAATAGCATGTCCCGTTGCAATAAATGTATTTGAATTAACTAAAACATTTTTGTTTTTAATATCAAAAGATCTGAGAATAATCTCCAATGCTGAAGTACCTGAGGAGGTTGATAAGACAAATTTAGATTTATTTAATTTCTTAAATTCATTTTCAAATTTTTTAACATATGAATGATTGCTGAAAAAACCCTCTTTAAAAATAACTTTTGAATTTTTTGAAAAGAAGTTAATTTCTTTTTGATTAAATTTTAAATCAAATATCTTTATTTGCCTCATTGCTTAATTAATTTTTCTAATATTGGTGACAATTCTTTATAAGAACAGTTTTTACAATGCTTTGAGGGTATATTCTTGGTACATCCTTCTCTAATTTCATTCATTCTTTTAGAGTTTAATATTTTATCAACTGGATCTTTAAAAATATTTCCAATTGACATAGTATCTGTATTAAGAGCGCATACTTTTAAATTTCCTTCAACCGTCATATAAATACCAGTTTTTACCCAAAAACAATCTGACCAAGTCCAAGGAGCTTTACCTTTGATATTTTTGGAATAATTTTCTTTTAAATATTCAATTTGTTCTAACGAATATCCAGAAATATGATCTGTATTGGATAAACTTTTATCCTCAGACCAATCTTGAGCAATATTTAATCTTAATTCCTCGAGTTTATAATCATCACACAATTGTTCAATCTTTGAGATATCAATAATGTTTTCTGTATTAACAACATAGTTACATGTAATTTTGCAATTATGTCTTTCAACTCTTTTTATTTCCTCTAAAAAATTTATTAGTTTTGACCATTTAGAGGGTGGTCTAAATTTTTCATAACTTTCTTTATAACCATCAATAGACAAATATAGTAAATCAATATATTTCAAAGAGTCTTTAAAATTATCGTTCATTTTATATTGACAGTTTGTTGCAACAATTAAAAAAGATTTTGGAAAATAATCTTTAAACATTTTACAAATTGTTGAAAATTTTGGATGTAGAAATGGTTCACCCAAGCCCATTAATTTTGCTTCTTTGATTGGTTGGTCTTTTAGTTTTTCTAAAACTAATTCCCAATCCATTAAACTCATATGTTTTAATTTTTTTACTACTTCATCTCTATTACAAAAAGTACAACTTAAGTTGCAATAATTTGTTGTTTCAAGATATGCATAGGATATAGGTTGGTGCATAATCATAGTGATTGAATTAATTGATTTAAATTTTCATTATCTCTAGCTATGTTGATTGAGACAGCTGATGGATTAGGATTTGTTAAATAGTAGTCATTTATCAATATCCTTTGAGAATGATTTAATCCCAATAGTAATTTGAAATTTGAAAATCCTATTTTCTTGAGTTCAATCATAAGTTTTTTTTGGTTTTTTTCAGGTCTTGCTGATACAAATACAATTTGAGCACCATTAGAATTTAATTTTAACAGAGTTTTAGAATTTTTTTTTATGACTTCATTTGTTGTATCCCAATTTTTCTTTCCATATCTACCTTTATTTTTAAAAATTACACCATCAAGATCAACAAAAAATGTTCTATACTTACGCCTGATAGAAAGCCAATCTGTGAAAGTTCCATAGTCCTCATAATTTAATCCTTCAGTGTAAAGAAATAAGTCATTTGAGTTAATCATACTCTTAACTACAAAACTTAAATAAATTTCTTTACTTTTAATATTTCTAGAGCAATTTTTAAAATGATAGATAAAATCTTTTGCTGAATCAAAAGAATATAGTCCAACGCAAATTTTATCAGATATTATTTTTTTTTCTTCAATATCTATTATTTGATTTTTATTGTTAAGTTTTAAAAAACTTTTTTGATGAATATTTGATACTTCTGGATGTTTAGATATATCAACCCCTGCTATAAAGTTTTTATTTGTATAATTGAATTTTGGATTAATCATAAAAAAACTATCACTATCTTTAATTAATATTTGGCCTCTCAATTTAAAATGATTAATGGTTTTCATTACAGTTTCGCTCGCTGATTTAGTTTGGGAATTTAAAACTAAAACTTTAAATTTATTACCAAATATTTGTTTGATTAAGAATTTAACTTTAAATTCCTTTTCAATTTTTTTTGTGATTGTGATTATTTTATTTTTAATTTTTTTATTGTTTAGAAAAGGTGTTATACTTTTTTCTAACATTAATTTTCCATCAGGATGAGTAAACAACCATTTTGGTTTAATATTTGGGTATCTTGAGGATTTACCAGCGCAAGGGATTATTAATGTTATCATAAAAATTTTTTAATTTATTTTCTAAAAGATTAATCTCATTTTTATTTTTAGTGTAAATCAAGACTCTTAAAAAATCGAGAATAATCAACATTTTAATATCTTCTATATCATTCTGCGATAATTTTTTACTAAAAATTTTTAATAAATATATTTTCAATGAATATATTTTAAGATCATCTAAATTTAGAGATGTATTTCTAAATGACCAAGAAGAAATGATATCAAATATTATTTTACTTATATCTAATTTGAAGCTACTTACAAAATTATCTGACAAATCAATAAATTTAATCATTTTTTTTTTTATAATGATATTCTCCAAAGAAAGATCTCCATGTGATGGACTTTTCTCAATATTTTTCCAATTATGTTTTATTAAAATTTTGAATAATTTTTTAAAAAAAACTTTTCTAAAGATTTTGTGTTTTTGTAAGTCTTTAATTTTATTTAAAAATTTAGATTGATTATATTTTAAGTCAGAATTTTTTTTACATTTAAAAATAAAATCAATAAGACAATTAATTATAATTTTGGTCTCAGAGATAGGTTGGCTCATTAAATATAAACTCATAGTAGGCCCATTAATATATTCCATGTCATAGTAAAATAATTTTCTAGACTTATTGTGGCTATAAATTTTAGGTACAGAAATATTTTTAAAATTTTTAAAATCTAGTATTTTTAGATATTGTTTATACAGTCTCTTTGAATTTAAAATATTACTTGAATGTTTTCTAACTTTAAAAACTTTATCTTTGAAAATATTTAGTTTACAACCGGAATTTCCAATTAATTTTTCTTTGTTTATTGAGGTTAAAGATTTTGCTTTTTGGTTTATCATTACAAATGTTAGCTTTTTCTAAATATTTAAAATAATCGTTTTTTAAAAAAAATAATAATACTATTTTAAGTACTTTTAAGCTTTGTGAAACTAATTGTACATTACTTTCCTCATCTTCTGTTTTCCATGAAATTGGAGCAAATTTTAAATTTCTTTTTTTTTTAATCATTAGTAAAAGATTTTGATAATTAAAACCCATTTCATTATCAATAAATTTAACATATCTGTCTGAAATTATCTTTTTTCCATACAAATTAATTCCAGAACCGAGATCATAAATTTTATAGTTTGATACTAATGTAAAAAGAAAATTAAAAATTTTATTACCTAAAATTCTATATAGTTGATAATTTACAAGTTTTGAGTCTTTCATAAATCTTGCCCCAAGTATTGCATCAAAATTATTATATGTTTTATCAGAAAGAATTTTTTTAAAATCTTTTATATTTGCTTGATCGTCACCGTGATATATTAAACAATAATCACATTTATTTTTTAAAGTATATTCAAATGCTACTTTATGTGATCCTCCTTGCCCAAAATTTTTTAAATTTTTGATTATTTCAAATTTTTTCAAATTTCTACTTTTAATGAATGTATTTGCATTAATAAATGTTTTGTCTTTACTGTTGTTATCAACTACACAAATTTTGTAGAAATATTTTTCATATTTTTGAATTTTTTTTAATGTTTTATTTATCTCATTTTGACAATTGTATGCCAGTATAATTGCCATGATTTTTTTGGACATGATTTTCACTCTATAAATTTATTGCTTTATAAAAATATAACCTTTAAATTAAAATACAACATATGACAAATAAATATATGAGCTTTATTAATAATCAGATAATACTTGAAAATAAAAATTTTATAAATTCATTAGATAACGTTATGAAATTTTTTAAATTGTCCCTCAAAAAAAGACTATAAAATAATTAGGGACATGAAAAAATTCCAAAATCTTTTCAATAAAAAATTTTTTCTTTCTATCTCTGTTTTATTTTTTTTAATTACTATCTCTTTCACGAATTTTGGCTACTTGAAAGATAAAGCATATCCCTTTGGCTTTCATGATTATTTTTCTTATTTAATAAAAGCTAAAAATTTTGAAAAATGTTGGTTTAGTGAGTGTAAAGGATTAAAGTCAATTGAAAAACAACTCACATTTATTGAAAAACAATATGAAGATCAAAATATAAAAAATGATGATAGTTTTTTTCTAACTTTAGAAAGACAAAAGGCTAGAATTTTTAAAGTTTACCATCCATTATACAGTTTTATAATTCTTGGATTTGATCAATTTTTTGATGATTTGCTTAAATCAAGAGTCATAGCTCACTTCTTTTTTGTTATTTTTATAACCCTTTCTTTAATTTTATTATCAAATTTACTTTTTGGTAAAACCACAACTATCTTACTGTTATTGGTGTTTGCTTTAAATAATCAAGGAGGGTTTGGTTTTGGTCATCAGGTCAATCCATATGTCCTTTCTCAATCATTATCTATGGTAGTTTTGTACTGCTTGGTTAAAGAATACAAAAAAAATATTATAGTTTTTAATATTTTGAGTAGTTTAATGCACCCTATTGGGATTTTTACAAACTTTATTACTTTAATATTTACTATATTTGTAAACTTTAAAGAAAAAAAAAATATTAATATATTAATAATTACTATAAATTTTTTTTTAATATTTTTTATTTATTTTAATGAACTTTCTTTTTTTGACAAATTAAGTGTGCGAAGTGCAGACATTTTTTCTAATGACTTGACTGTCTTAGATAATTTAAAAAGAAACTTAAAAAATTTTTATTATACTTATAGTGGTTTATATAATTTTTATACATTACCAATTATATTTTTAAGTTCAATTATTTTTCTTTTGATTAAAAATGACAAGAAAATATCTTTCATTGTAATATTAGTTTATTTAATGATTTTTATGTTACCGTTAATAGATAAACCCCATGTTAATTTGCCCCGAAGATTTATGAATATAGGAGCAGTTATAATGGTAGGAAGTTTATCTTTTATATTTATTAAAAGTTGCTTGATCTTAACGAATAAAGTGCTCAAAAAAGAGAAAATGAAATATATTCAATCTAAATATAATTTTATTTATTATTTATTTCCATTTTTGATTATTTCCTTGTTAGTGAATATGAATTTAGGTTTAAAAAATCTTAAAAATTATTATTCATTTTTTAATCTAAATTATGATATCAATTTTTCTTCAAATCAGACAAATTTAATTGAGGGTGAAAATATTTTGATCTTTAATAATTTTGAGCGTGCTGACTACTTTTATATGCTCAAAGGTCTTCACGAAAAAAATTATTTTTACTATTTTAATGGTAATAAAAAAATTTTAGGTCTGAATTTTCTTGAAAAAAATAAGCCTATATTTTTTGTCTCGATGACACCATTTTACCATGATGAAGTCGACATATATTTTACGAAAAAAGATAAAATAGAAATTATAAATAATGAAAATGAGGAAACATATTTTAAATTAAAATCAAATAAAAAAAGTAAAATATCGATTAATGGAAAAATTTTTGAACTTAATAAAAATAATACCAAAAATTCAATCGATGATATTTTCTTAAATGATAAAAAAATAATCATAGAAGTTCTTGATGGAAAAATTCAGTTTTTAAAATTAGGAAAACAGAAACGATTTAATTTCCCATGGAATAGAAAAATATATGCATCTATTAATGTGAGTAATATTCAAAAATCCATAAATTTTCAAATACCTGAAATTTTTGACTGTAAAGTAAATATTGTGGATGACTCAGGCTCAAGTGTACTTTTTGCTGTGTCTGATTGCAAAATTTAATATTTTAATATTAACAATTGTTTATCAACAAATAATCAATTTAATTCTTTTATTGGCTTTGCTTCACTAAGATGTTTTTAATTTTTAATATATTTAGGATCACTTCCTGTAATACAGGATAGAACTGACCTTAGCATATTAACGTTATTTAAATTTTGATCTAAACTATATTTGCATTTATCATTCATTTTAAATAAATTAAAAATTCCTTGTTTTTCTAAAGACGTTTTGGCCATTTCCCAACTATGATCACTCTGAAAAATTACAAAGGCGTCCGGATCTTTTTTTTCCAGAAATCTTATAGTTTCAGAAATTTTTTTTAAATTACACAAATATGCGGCCTTATAACCTTCGTAATTTTTGGTTCCTTTATAATCTTTAAACGAACAGTCGGATGCAGTTAGATAAGGATGGTGTGGTGACATGTGGTGAATAAAATAAAATGTAGGATTGTTCAAATTTTTTAATTGACTTAAATATTCTGTTAATCTTCCCATACCGTCATGTAATTTAAAAATACCTTCTCCTCCAAGAGATTTATGAAATATATAATTCCTAAAATCAAAATCAAATAATTCACCAAAAATTTGCGTAAGTTGAATTAATGGTGATTTTCCAAAAAAACTTAAATTAAGATAAAGATCGACAGTACTCTTATTTTGATTTAAGCAATATTTTAAATTAAATTTTGGACAATAAGCAAAATAATTTCCTGCCCACTTAAAATCGTACCCCAAACTATCTAGGTTATATAATAAATTTGAATTTTTATTTTTCAGAATTAAAGGAAAGAGATAAGAAGACTTAATTTTTAACTTACCATCATCAGAAATAATTTTGTCTAAATTAAAAAATGCAGATAATCCATACGTAGTTCCACCATAAAAGTTTAAAGTATTATCCAAATAAACATAATTTTTACTTTCTAATTTATTCAAAAACTTATTTAAATCAATTTTGTAATATTCCTCAAAATCTTTAATAGGTTGCATTGCATCTAAAATAAAAAAATAAATATTTGGTTTTTTATCATTTATTAAATCAGGGAATAAAATTTCATTTTTAAACTTAATATCATTCTTTACTGAATTTGATTTAATAAAACTTAGTTCAATTAATAAAAAAAAAAAATTTAAATAAATAAAAATAAAAAAAAATTTTTTTAAAAAAATATTATTGTAAAAAAAAAAAATCAAAAATGTTAAAAAAATTACAAAAATTATTATTAAACTTATTTCCGCTGAAAGAAAATTCATGAAAGAATTATTTTCAGTCGTTGTTATTAATAATTGATTTATCGCATTATGTTTAAAAAGTAACCAAAATCCTAATACAGAAATAAAAAGAGAATCATAAAAATCTATTTTTTTTAAAAAAAAGTTTAATAAAAAAGTTATTGTTATCAGAAATAAAAAAATTAAAAAAATTAATATTAGAAAACTTTTTCCAAGGATAATATTTATTTCTTGAAAATTATCATTTAAAAACTCTAAAATTGGTAATGAAAAAATAATAAATGATAATATTAGATAATTAAATTTTTTTGACTTAAACATTCAGTTTTTTAATCATTTATTCATAATTTCTATAAATACCAATAAATAGCTATTAAAATTATTTATTTATATTGATATATATATTGAAAAAATTATAAGATTAATACTATGAAAAAATACATTATCAATACAGCTGTATTATTTTTTTTTTTAAATAGTAATGCTTACGCCTATCTTGATCCTGGATCAGGAAGCATCATACTGCAGGCTATTCTAGGATTTATTGCTGCATCTTTAGCTACCATTTCTTTTTATTGGTCTAAATTAAAAACATTCCTAAATAAGTTGTTAAAAAAAAATAAGAAAAGTGAAAGAAATTGAAATTGAAGCAGGTTCTTTAGAGACCCGGCTGGAAATATATTTTATCATAAAAACAAAGTCTATAGAATTCTAAACACTGAGGGAAAAAAACGTTTTAACTTTTTAAAAAAAAATGAGCTTTTAAAAAATTTAATTACTGAAAAATTGGTTATTCCAAGCAATCAAATAAGTTCAAAATCATTAAAGTCTAAAGAATTTTATAATTTAATTATTTTTGAAAAACAATCCTAAAATGATTTCCATAGCCACTCATATCGATTAAAGACTGAGCTTTATTCATAAAATCCTTAAAACCTTCAAAATATTTTTTTTTATCCAAATGTTCTTTCATAAAAAAATAATCGATTAAATCTAATCCGAATGTTTCATTGGTTATAATCTTTAATTTTGTTTTTTTTGCTAAAAGATTTAGGGATTTTTTTGTAAAAAAAAGCGTATGTTGAAAAGGGTAAACTTGATTCTGATAAGGTCCCATAAGTTCAAAAGATAAAGAATGAATATTTGGTGTATATATAATAATTTTTCCGTTTTTTTTTAACTTATTCTTAATTTTGATAAGATCTTTTATTGGATCAGTTAGGTGTTCTAACACGTCAAACACAACACATAGATCAAAACTATTTGATTGCACAATATCTAAATTTTTAAAAAATTTGATCTTTTTGTTAATTAGCTCTTGAGTTGATGATTCATCCACTTCTATTCCTACTCCATAAATCCCTTTCCTTTTTAAAAAATCAATAAAAAGACCATTTCCACAACCATAATCCATTACTTTAATAGATTTTGGTTTTTTAAAATTATTTTTTATGCAGTATTCATATCTTTCTTGCATCATTTTTAATCTGTATTTACTTGTTTTTACAATATTTCTTCTATGATTGAGTTGTGAATATTTATCATAAACTATATCTGAATACTTTTTATTAGACTTAAAATTAACATTGGGAAATTTTAAAGTACATTTTTTACATTCCAAGATTTTATATTTTGATGATACTTTTAAAAAAACACTATTATTTCTGTTTTTACAAAGTGGACAATTTAATTTTTTGTTTGAAATTAAAAAAGAAAATTTTTTAAGATAATTTTTTTTATCTTGTTCTATTTTTTTAAAAAAACCCCTTCCTCTAAATTTTAAAGGATCTATATCAAAAAAATTTATTTCTGGAGATATTTTAAATTTTTTTTTCATTTTTTATTTATTAAATATTTTAATACAATCAAGTTCAGCTTACATTAAGGCAATCTAAAAGATTTAAGTAATTTTCTGTCTTTATAGTTCCAAAATTTATACAATGTTTTTGATCTTTTTCTTCTAAATAAAATTTGTCTTACTTCAAAAGCAATGTACTTTAAATACATAAGGTAATTAAAGTATTTTGAGGAGGCTTTATTTTGATATTCTAAAAATAAATTTGTAAAATTGCCCAAAGCATCACAAGTATATGCCAACTCATCTGCCTTTTTAAAAAAATTCTTGTTTTTGCATAATCTTAATAATTCATTTTTATCTTTGTGAAGTAATTTTTTGAGCTCATTAGTATTTTTTGGTTGAATAGATAAACTAGCTGCACCACTTTTTGCCATTGGTCCTTTGTTTTTATCAGATAAGATTGTCTTATCCCAATTTATTAACTTCGTTATACTTATAACTGGAATATTAAATTTCAAAGCATCTATTGCAGTTGAACTATAAACATTTAAAATAACATCAACTTTTTTCATAAAATCTCTAATATCATTACTTTTAAAAATTTTAAATTCAGGAAAAGTTTTTTCATAAATTTTTGGATCTTCAAATGGACTTACTTTTAGGATAATTTCAAAATCTTTCCCTATCTCTTTTAAAATTCTCACAAGGCTTTCAATATATTCTAACTCAAATTTTAAATATCCTATCCTAGCCTTAGCATGGTTCTCTATTAAATTACGTAAAAAAAAAGGTATATTATTTTTTGAAACTCCTATGCCAGATATAACTCTTAAATGGGTTGGAATTCCAATTATTTTAATTTTTTTGTTATTCTTTTGTTTATTAATATAATTTCTCGTATCGAATTTAAGATTACCACTTACAACAATCTTATTCTTAAAACCTCTCTTAATTAAAAATTTGGCATCCATCTTGCTCCAAACGAGAAATTTACTAATTTTTTTTATTAAATGGATAGGGTATTTAACTCTTTGAATTTCATCAGTGTAATACATTCCTTCTGATGAGTGCATGAATATATTAATTTTTTTTTTTGATGCATACTTTACAATTGGAGCACAAGAACTTTTAGCTAAATTAGGTACAACAACGATATCAGGGTTAACTAAGTCTATTGCAGTTTTCCAAACAGGAATATGGAATAAATAAAGCTTAATTTTATGATCAAGAAGTTTTTTTTTTAAATCATATAAACCATATAATTCTCTATACTTATTATCTATTATCCAAATCACTCTCATAATAATATCAACATCATAATAATTTAATTTTTCTTTAAGTTTATTAATTTATCTAAATCAATAAGATTTAATCTAGTAATTTCACTCTTAATATTTTTTTTATTTAGCCTGTTAAGGAAACCATAGGGTTCAAATGTTAATTCTACTACTGATCTTGGGATCTTAGTTGATTTAAAATGCGAGTGGATACCGTGAGTGTCAAAAAAAATAATACTCCCTTTTTCACCATAGATTGAATCAAATTTCTTTTTGTCTAAATTGGGAAATCTTGTCTCTTCATAATTATCCCAATTTTTAATTTGTTTATGTGTTTTTCTTAAATAGTATAATGGGTGAGTATTAATGTCTTTATCATTCAACCAAATATAGATTTTTATTCTTCTAAATTTTGAATCATGATGGGGTTGCATGCTATCTTTATTACAAATTTTATTACCCAGCGTAAATATTGTATTATCATAACAATAAATTTTGCTTCCCAAATAATCTTTAATTAACGAAATTACACCCATCTCAAAAAGAACAGTATATATTTTTTTTAAATCAACCATCTCAATTTTTTTTCTATCCACATCAAAATTGTAGTCAGAATGATTTAAATATTTATTTAGATTTATATCTTTGAAAGGAAATTTTTTACCATAAATTGAGTAACCATTATCAAAGAGGTCTTTAATGTTTTTTTTTATAAAAACATTATGATAAATTTTAAATAAATGTTGTTGTAAAAACATTCTATTAAACAATTTTTTTCTAAAATAATTAAACATAATATATTTTTTTATTAATCATATAAAAGATGGTATTTTTCATAAAAATCAGAATAATTAAATTGTTCTGAAATTTTACCTTTTTCTAAAATTATTATTTCATCACAAATTTTAAGGGGCTTTAATTTGTGGGATATAATTACATATGTTTTATTTTTTTTATTTTGAAGTTGTTTTAACTTATCCAATATAAAGTCTTCGTTAACTGTATCCAAAGCATTCGTAAATTCGTCCAAAATTAATATTTCTGGATCTCTATACAAAAGCCGTGCTAGAGCAACACGTTGTATTTGTCCACCAGATAAAATTGATCCTTTTTCACCAATTTTTGTATTTAAACCATCCTTTAATTCATTCAAAAAATCATAAACACCAGAATAAAAAATTGCGTCTTCAAGTTTTTTTGTATCTACGGTATCTTTATCATTCAAAAAAATAATATTATTTTCTAAAGTGTCGTCTAGCAGGTAGTTATCTTGAGAAATTAAACCGATATTTTTTTGCCAACCTATAATCCTTTTATTAATGGACTCTCCATCGACTAATATTTCGCCAGATGTTGGACTTAGAAGTCCAGAAATTATATTTATTAATGTTGATTTGCCAGAACCAGATTTACCAAGAAAAGCTACACTTTTTCCTTTGTCTATTTTATGATTAAAATTTTCAAATATATTCTGATTACCATCTCTATATTTAAAAGATATTCGGTTTAATTCAAAATTTTTTTCAAATTTGACTAAATCATTTTTAAATCCATTTAATTTTTCATCTGGTTTTGAATATTTTTCTAATTTATAAATTTCATCATTTAATAACTTAACGGAGGGATTAAAAGATCTTAAGATAGATATACTAGATCCAAAACGAGAAACAATTGGTAACAATCTAATAAATGCTATTATATAAAGTGATAAAGCTGGAAGAGCGTTAATAGAATTTGTTTGAGATAAGAATTTGATTAAAAGTAGAACGATGATTACAAAAACTATTTCAAAAAGTGCTACAGGCAAAGCACTTATTATTTCAGTTATCTTTTTTGATTGTTCAAATATATTTACTTTGTTGGAAAAATTTTCTAAAACTTTATTTTCTTTTTTAGTAATTTTAATTTCTTTAATTGCACCACAAGTTTGATTAATCCATTGATAAACTGCATTGACGGTTGTTAATCTTCTTAAACCTAGTTTGTTCAAGTAATCATAAAAAACTAGGAAATATAAAAATATGAAAAATATTAAAAAAATTAAAGCTATTATTGTTGAATATATATCTACAATTAGCAGAAGTAAAAAAATTGAAAAAAGTAAAAGAAAATCTTTAGAAAATTTTAAAATATCAAAAAAATTTGTTACATAATTTTGTACTTCCGTATCTGTGTTTCTTAAAATTTCGGAGGTATTATAAGCCTTCATTGTTTCGAATGGTGCAAAAATATAAAGTTTTAAAAATTTCTTTTTTAAATAATGATTAAACTTTTTTTTCAATGAAGCTTGATAAAAAATGACTGAAAGATAAAAAAAATTTTTTACAAGAAATATAATAGTAAAAAAAATTATTCCAAAATTTAATAACTCATTTTTATTTTCAGGATTTAAAAAATCTTTAAAAAATTTGAAATAATTTGGTAAAATTGGATCAGGGCTTACTATAACGTCAATAAATAAGGGTATTAGAGCAATTGAAACAGTTTCAGCTAGAACTAGTATCATATTCAAAATTACAAATAGAATAATATGATTGCTATTTTCTTTGGTTATCAAATTTATATAATTTTTCATTTTGTAATCAATTTATAAAATAAGATTTAAATTTTCTTAAAAACAAATAGATATTTTGAATTTTACCTGTTAAATAAAAAATAATCTTACAAGCAAAATAATTATTATAAAAAATTGTATTTATATTTGTTCTTTTTTTATAAACTTTTTTTTGATTAATTTTTTTTTGCCCAATTATTAAAAAACTCTTATCGAAATAAAAACGGGATTTCAATATTTCTATTTGATTAATTGACAGGTGATATTTTATTGCATTTTTAGTTGGAAATGAATTAAATCCATCTGAAGAATCTATGTTGGAGTAATCTTTTGGAAAATAATCGTAAAATTTATCTCTCCAAATAAAGTAACCATTATCATTTAATTTACTAATTAATTTATTTAATGAATCTGAGAAACAATCCACATATTCAAAAACATTTCTTGTAAATATTACATCATAATAAGGCCCTTTATTGACTAAAAACTTATCATCTAAAATGTCTAATTTTTTATTTAAAGCTTTTTTTTTTAAAAAAATATTTGGCTCCACTCCCTGCACTTTTTTAAAATGTTTTTCTGCTATTTTTAGATAGCTTCCATCTGCACATCCAAAATCTAAAAAAGTCAAATTAGAACAATTAGAATATCTTTTTAAAATTTTTAAAAGTGATATAAATTCTAATTTAGCATTCTCTTGTGGTTCCTCGAACTCATTGAACTGTACTTCCTTAACTTTGTCTAATCTTTTGCTATGACTTAACAAGTATATTAAATCGCACTTTTCACATATTCTCCATTCATAATCATGTGATGAGTAAATTTTTTTATAGCCATGATTTTTGCAACATATGTAATTTTTCTTATTTACCATTAGAAAAGAAGATTAAATTTTACAATTTGATTTTTTTTAATATTTTTTTTAAGTCTTTTCCCAATTATCTTATTTATAAAAAAAGGATTAATTCCTAAACCTGGTCTTAAAGAAATCAAATCGGTATTTTTAATTTTAGAACCTCCCTTTAAATTTTTGTTAAAATACAAACTTTTTTTTGAAATTTTAGACATTTCTAATTCTTCTGGCTGTATTTTCTTGGTCTTATTACCCATTACTAATTCGGCTTTTCTAATTTGCTTAATCATTTCTTTTAATTCACGAGTATTGAAAGAAGCTTTATGATCGGGTCCTTTAAAATTTTTGTTAAGTGTAAAATGTTTTTCAATAATTCTTGATCCTGCTGATACAGCTAAGCAGGGAATTAAAACGTCATCACTATGATCTGAATATCCTATAGTAAACCCAAATTTTTTAAGAGAATTTAATACGTTTAAATTTATTGATTTTATGGAACAAGGATAATTTGAGACACAATGCAATAAAGCAATATTGGGGTTTTTATTTTTTTTATAAACCTGAATTGTTTTTTTTACATCATTCATTGAAGACATACCTGTAGATATAATTACAGGCTTTTTTACTCTTGCTAAATAATTATGTAGATTATAATCAATCAAATCAGCTGATGCCGTTTTAAATATTTTCACTCCTAGTTTATTAAGAAATTTTGCACTTTTTACATCATAAGGTGTTGATAAAAAAATAATTTTTTTTTTCTTGCAATATTTAAAAAGAGTTTTGTGATCTTTATAACTTAACTCAAGTTTTTTAATCATTTGATAATGATCTTCTTGATCTTTAGAGGAGTTTAATTGATATTTTACTTTTCTTGTTCCTGGCAATACTAAGTTTGCCGCTTTAAAAGTTTGGAATTTAACTGCATCTGCCCCTGCTAATTTTGCATTTTTAATAAGTTTTTTTGCTAAAGAAATATTATTGTTATGATTGACACCAATTTCAGCAATGACAAAGGTCTTATTAAGATTTTTAAAAAAATTTTTCACTAAATTAAGTATTTCCTAAAATAATGTAGTCATATTAAGATATTTTTGTTGAAAGTTCAATTGTTGAACGCTATATTTGTTCAATTTTTGAACAATAATGGAAAAAAATCAAGATAATTTAGATTTATTACGAAAGATAAGTAAACAATCCAATGCATCTCAAAGGATGCTTGCTCAAGAACTGGGTTTTAGTTTAGGAAAATTAAATTATTGCCTTAATGCTTTGAAAAAAAAAGGTCTTATAAAAATAAAAAATTTTAAAAACAACAAAAATAAAATTAATTACATTTATATTCTTACTCCAAAAGGAATTGCAAAAAAAAGTGTACTTACAGTAAATTTTATGAAAAGAAAAATGAAAGAGTATGAGGAGCTTAAAAATGAATTGGAGAATAAAAATGATAAATGATATTTCTATATCTACAGGTGGGTATAAAAATTTAACGGGTTTACAAGCAATTAAATATCTTAAAAAAAACAATATTCTTTCTATCGAGTTATCTGGAGGAAAATATTCAAAAAATTTAGCTAAACAAATTACACATTTTAATAAGAACTTAAATTTAAGAGTTCATAATTATTTTCCACCACCAAAGGATCCATTTGTTATTAATCTTGCCTCTGATGACAAAAAAATTCTAAATAAATCAATAAATCACATTAAAAAATCAATTTTATTGGTAAAAAAACTTGGAGGAGACACTTACAGTTTCCACGCTGGTTTTAGAGTGGATCCTAAGTTTAAAACTTTAGGCAAAAAATTTGAAAAAATAGAAATGATTAGCAAAAAAAAAGCTTTGGGTAATTTTATTAGACAAACTAAAAAGATATCTAAATTCGCAAAAAAAAATAAAATCAATATTTTACTTGAGAACAATGTAGTCACTAAAAAAAATCTTGATATATTTAAAGGTAATCCTTTTTTATTAACAAATTATAAAGATGTAAAATATCTTTTTAAATTTATGCCTAAAAACGTTAAACTATTAGTTGATGTTGCTCATTTAAAAGTTAGTGCTAAAACTGAAGAATTAGATCCAATAAAATCCTTAAAAATTATGAACAAGTATGCGGATGGATATCATTTTTCAGAAAATAATGGTTATGCTGACAGCAATGATCCTTTCAAAAAAAATGCTTGGTTTTTACCATATATCAAAAAAAATTTAAGTTATTACAGTATTGAGGTTTACAATGCTTCTCCTAAAAAACTTAAAAACCAAATAAATATTATAAAGAAAGAACTAACAGCCTTATAGATGAGTTTAAATAAATTACCCCCTTTGAAAGATTTAGTTGTTGAAAAAGATTGTTCTTTAAAAGATACTTTAAAGATTATTGAAAAAGGTGGTCAGAGAATTGCATTTGTAGTCAATAATCAAAGATTAATAAATGTTATAACAGATGGAGATATTAGAAGAGCATTATTAAAAAAATTTACCTTAAATACTAACATTTCTAAAATTATTGAAAAAAAAAGATTCAAATATTTAAATGTAAATGCATCTCTTGAATCAATTGAAAAAGAAATGGGTACAAATCTTACCCATTTACCTCTAGTAAATAATCAAAATAAATTAGTTGATTATGCTATCAATTTTAAATTAAATAAAATCCCAGTCTCAGAGCCACAATTTTTAGGCAATGAAACCCTTTATTTAAATGATTGTATAAACTCTGGATGGATATCTTCTGGTGGTAAATATGTAAAATTATTTGAAAAATCTTTTTCTAAGTTTGTTAAGTCAAAATATACTTTATCAGTAACTAGTGGCACAACTGCTCTGCATTTAGCCTTAGCAAGTTTGGGAATAAAAAAAGACGATGAAGTAATACTACCTAATTTGACTTTTATATCACCAGTAAATGCAGCAATATATTTAGGAGCTAAACCTGTATTAGTTGATATTGACGAAAACAACTTATGCATTGACCCAAAAAAAATAGAAAAAGCAATTACAAAAAAAACAAGAGCGGTCGTGTTGGTTTATTTGTACGGCCATGGTTGTGATGTTGATAAAATTAAAAAAATTACTAAGAAATATAACCTCATTTTAGTGGAAGATTGTGCTGAAGGAATGGGAACTTATTTCAAAAATAGACATGTTGGAAATTTTGGAGATGCATCAACATTTAGTTTTTTTGGCAATAAAACTATTACCACTGGAGAGGGGGGAATGGTTTGTTTTAAGAAAAAAAAACATTACGAAATAGCTAAAAAACTCAGAGATCATGGTATGAACTCAAAAAAAAGATATTGGCATGACCACATTGGATACAATTATAGAATGACCAACATTCAAGCAGCGGTTGGTTTAGCACAAATGGAGAGATTAGAATTCTTTATAAAACAAAAAAAAATAATGGCAAAAAAATATCGTTTTTATTTAAATAAAAATAAACAAATTTTTTTTTCTAAAAACTTTTCAAAGACCGAAAGTTCCTATTGGTTATATTATATAAAACTGAAGAAAAAAATTTCACACGCAAGAGACGCAATAATCAATATTCTATTAAAAAAAGGCATTGAGGTGAGGAATTGTTTTTATCCTATTCATCTTATGAACCCATATAAAAAATATCATTCAAAAAAAAATAATTTAGAAAAATCAATTAAACTATCGCAATCTATAATTGCTTTACCATCCTCCGTAAATTTAGGTGACAAAGAAATAAAAAATATATGTGCTAATTTAAATTCAGTGCTGAGGAAATTTGATTTATAGATTAAATTTAGTGACTTGTTTATTCGACTATTTGATAAAATCAAATTGGTATCATAGAAAAACTAATAATGACTAAATTCAAAGAAGATAAATTTATCACAAAATTAATTGGTTATAAAAGTTATATTGTTAACAAAAAAATTTTATCAAAAAGTTTTAAATACCTAAAGAAACCCTTTTTTTTAACCATCAAATCAAAAAAAAGAATTTCTTTTAAATCAAAAGTTAAGGGAATTAAAATTAATCTTCCTTCGAAGTTAATATATTTCGAAAGGAGGTTTAAAAAAAAGGTTTTTTTAGATTTGCCATGTCGTGGTGCAAAAAAAAAAGATATTAATAAGATAATAAATATTGCGAAGGAAAATAATTTAGATTCACGATTTATGGTTGATGAATTGATTCCAAGTAAATTTAAAAAAAAATATAGATCACAATGGGTAAGAAATTTTTTTAACAAAAAAAGAGGTGATTATTTATTTGTTTCATATCAAAATAATGAAATAATGGGTTTTATATTAATTATAAAAAAGAAAAAAATTCTTAATATTGATTTGATTGCTACTGGCAAAAAATATAGAAAAAAAGGGATAGCTACTTCACTTATAAACTATACAAATAACAAATTAATGAAAAAAAGTAACAGAATCATTGCAGGAACCCAATTAAATAATTTTTCTGCCATAAAAATGTATCAAAAACTTGGATTTATAAGGAAAAAAGAGACAACATTTTGTTATCACATTCATGGTAGATAAATCTCATAATAAAATGAAAAATTATAATTATAAAAAAAAAATTCTTTCAAAAAAAAATTGTGTTTCTGTAGTTGGTTTAGGATACGTAGGATTACCACTATCACTTTTGCTATCAAAAAAAGATAAAGTTATTGGTATAGACGTAGATAAAAAAAAGGTAAGTACTTTAAATTCAAATGAAAGTTATCTTGAGAGAATTGATAATAGTAAAATTCGTGAATTTAATAATAAAAAGAATATTTTTTGCTCAGATTTTTCAAAATTAGAGGATAGTGATTTTATAATCATATGTGTTCCTACACCTTTAAAAAAAAATAATACACCAGATCTAAGTTTTATTAAAAATGCTATATCAAAAATCAAACCTTATCTTAAAAAAGGTCAAGCAATTGTTCTTGAGAGCACAAGTTATCCAGGGACTACACATGACCAAATTGTAAAAAATTTGAATAAAAACTTTAAAGTTGGAGAAGAAATTTTTGTTGGTTTTTCATCTGAGAGAATCGATCCAGGAAGAAATGATAATAAAATCAAAAAAATTCCTAAAGTTGTGAGTGGTCATTCAAGGCACTGTCTTGAGATTATAAGTAAATTTTATCAAAAACATTTTACCAAGATATTTAAAGCAGACTCTATTGTTATTGCTGAGTTTTCAAAACTTTTAGAAAATATTTATAGATCTGTGAATATTGGTTTTGTAAATGAGATGAAGATGATTGCAGATAAAATGGGCATTGACGTTTTCAAGATTATTGAAGCTGCTAATACAAAACCATATGGTTTTAGGAGATTTTTTCCAGGTCCTGGAATTGGTGGTCATTGTATACCCATTGATCCGTTATACTTAAATTTTGCAGCAAAAAAATTTGGATATGATAGCAAATTTGTAAAATTATCATCTGATGTAAACTTTAAGACCACAAAATTTGTTGCAGATAAAGTGATTTCTTTTGTAAACAAAAATAATATTAAATTTTCTTCGGTTAAAATTTTGTTTTTGGGCTTAGCTTATAAAAAGAATTTGGATGATTATAGAGAGTCAGCATCTTTAAAATTATTCGATCTATTGAGAAAAAAAGGTATTAAAAAAATGAAATTTTATGATCCACATTTTAAAAATGGCTCAGTTCCAAAAAAAGTTTTTTTGGTTAAAAAACTGTCTCCCAAAAGTTTATTTCATTATGATCTTGTAATACTAATGACTGATCACGATTGTTTTGATTATAAATTTATAAATAAAAATTCAAAAAAAATAATAGATTGTAGAGGTAAATTCTCTGTATCTAAAAAAGTCATAAGAGGTTAAATTGCTTTGTATAATTCAAGCTAGATCAAGTTCTAGAAGATTTAAGAATAAAGTTCTTCATTTAATTTACGGCATTCCTCTGATACAACATGTTGTAAACAGGATTAATAAATCAAATAAAGTATCAAAAATAGTTGTTTCTACGTCTGTAGAAAAAAGTGATGATAATTTAATTTTTTATCTAAAAAAAAATAAAATAAAATTTTTTAGGGGTGATTTAAAAAATGTAGCCTTTAGACTTTATGAAACTGCCAAAGCGAATAGAGCAAAATTTTTTGTAAGGATTAGCGGGGACAGTCCATTGATAGATCCAAAACTAATAGACAAAGCTATTAGAATATCACAAAAAAAAAAATATGATATTATAACAAATGTTTTTCCGAGAACTTTTCCAAAAGGCCAATCAGTAGAGGTTATTAAGACATCTATTCTAAAAAGATATTCTAAAAATTTCTCAAAAGCTGATAGGGAACATGTTACAAAGTATTTTTACAACAATTCAAATAAGTTTAAAGTAAAAAACTTCACATTTAATGATAAAAGTAAAATAGTGAATTTGTCTGTTGATACAAAAAAAGATTTAAATGAAATATTAAAAATTTTTAGTAAAAAGAAATTCAAAACTTATTCAATTAAAATATGAAAGTTATAGCTGCTGTAATAGGAATGGGTATCGGAGAAAAGCACTTAAGAGCCATAGATGGTTTTTTGGGATCCAAGGTAAAAATTATATGTGAAAAAAATAAAAAAAAAATTCAAATGTTAAAAAAAAAGTATCCTGACAAAATTATTACTTCAAATGAAGAAAGTATATTTCTTGATAAGCAAATAAATCTTGTATCTATAGCAAGTTATGACAACTACCATTATAATCAAATTCTAAAATGCTTAAGGTTTAATAAAAATATAATAATAGAAAAACCTATGTGTTTAAACTCTAATCAGCTCAAAAATATATATAAATTGATAAAAAAAAAAAATATTAAAATGACCTCAAATCTAGTCTTAAGAGTCAATGCATTGTTTAAAGATTTTAAAAAAAGAATAAACAAAAAAAAAGTATTCTATATTGAGGGTGATTATATATATGGTAGAAAAAAAAAATTATTTGGATGGAGATCTAATATTAAACAATACTCATTAACTCTGGGTGCAGGAGTGCACATTATAGATCTTATAAACTGGTTAACAGGTCTTAAACCAAAAGCAGTTTATGCAACTGGTAATAAGAAGGCCACCAAAGGAACTGTTTTTAAAAAAAACAGTATGATTGCAATGATGTTTGAATATCCAAAAGATATTATTGTTAAAATAACGGCCAACGGAGCGGCTATCTTTGATCATTTTCATGAATTAAAAATATTTTCAGATAATCAAACATTAGTAAATTCTAAACTAGGATCTTACATTGTTAAAAATGGAAAAATTAAAAAAATACTTGCTAATTATCCTGACAAACAAAACAGAAAAAAACTAATCCATAATTTTATTGAAACTTTAATTAAAAAAAATATAAAACCAATCATATCTATTAAGGAACAAATCGACTTAATGACAATCTGTTTTGCAGTAGATAAATCTGCTAAACTAAATAGAAAAATAAAAATTAATTACCTTTAGCTTATGAGAGATATAAAATTTTCAATTCCAAATATATCTAAGCAAGACATAAATTTAGTAGGTAAAATTATAAAAAGTGGATGGTTGACACATGGGAAATATACATCCTTATTTGAGCATGAAATTAAAAAGTTTACAAAGGCAAAATTTGCAGTGTCTGTTTCAAGTTGTACTGCGGGATTGCATATATCTTGTTTAGCATCTGATTTTAAAAAGGGAGACGAAGTAATAGTTCCAGCACAAACACATACTGCTACAGCTCATGCAATTGAATATACAGGAGCAACACCAATTTTTGCTGATGTGGAATATCCGTCTGGAAACATGAGTTTAGATAAAATTAAAGATAAAATAACAAAAAAGACCAAAGGAGTAATCTTAGTTCATATGGCTGGCTACCCTTGTGAAATGGATAAGATTGTAAGATTTTGTAAAAAAAGAAAAATCAAAGTTTTAGAGGATTGTGCGCATGCTTTGGGAACATATTTTAAAGGTATTCATGCAGGAAATTTTGGCCTTTCAGGTAGTTTTTCTTTTTATCCCACTAAACAAATCACTACTGGTGAAGGGGGTGTAGTTATTACAAATAATGAAAAATTTTATAAAAAAATTAAAAAATTTAAGGCATTTGGAATAGATAAGGATATTAAAGATAGAAAGAAACAAGGTGATTACGATGTAAAATCAATTGGATACAATTATAGGATGACTGATTTCCAAGCTGCACTTGGGTACCGTCAAATTATAAATTATCATAAAAACCTAAAAGCAAGACACTTGATAGCAAAAAGGTATATAAAAAACTTTTCTAAAACAGATAAAATCATACATATGCCCTATTCTGCCACTAGTTCTTTTTTTGTGTTTCAGATTTTTTGCAAAAACAGAGACAAAATACTTAAAAAATTGAAAAAAAAAAAGATTGGAGTAAGCGTACATTATACTAATCCATTACCAAAAATGTCATATTATAAAAAAAAATATAAGTTGGATATAAAAGATTTTAGAAATTCTCATAAATATGGCAAACTGAATATATCTTTACCAGTTTATCCCAAGTTAAAAAAACAGGAAATTGATAAAATATGTGGGGAGATTATAAAATTAGTCTAGCATGAATAATAAAAAAATTCTTCTTGTAGGTGGTTGTGGCTTTATAGGACATAATTTAGCAATTCATCTGAAAAAAAGGGGAGCAGATCCCGTTATTGTTGATAGTCTTGCAGTGAATAATATTCTCTCATTTGCAGATAACGATATAAAGAATAAAAAATTATACTCTTCAATACTTAATAATCGTATTGAGTTACTAAATATTCATGAAATAAAGCTAATAATACAAGACGCAAGAGATTATCATGCCATCTCAAAAATATATCACGAAATTAAACCAGAAATAATAATTCATTTAGCTGCGGTATCTCATGCAAACAAATCGAACAAAGACCCACATAGTACTTTTGATCACAGCTTCAGGACTCTGGAAAATACCCTTGATTATGCAAAAAAAAATAAAACACATACAATTTACATGTCCTCAAGTATGGTTTACGGAAATTTTGACTCAGAAGATGTTAAAGAAGAAAGAATATGTAAACCAATCGGTATCTATGGCACGCTAAAATATTCTGGTGAACTTTTAGTAAAAGCTTATAGAGATATATTTGACTTGCCGTATACAATTATAAGACCCTCAGCTTTGTATGGAGAGAGGTGTGTAAGTAGACGAGTTGGGCAGATATTTATTGAAAACGCAATCCAAAATCTTGACATTTCTATTAATGGAAATGGAGAAGAAAAATTAGATTTCACATACATTGATGATTTAATAAACGGTATTAGTTTATGTTGTAATAATAAGAATGCAATCAATCAAACATTTAATTTAACATATGGAAAGTCAAAAAAAATAAATGAGCTTATTGAAATACTAAAAATAGAATTTCCAAAAATCAAAATTTCTTATAAAGAAAGAGAAAAATTTATGCCGGAGAGGGGAACTTTAGACATTTCTAAAGCACAAAAATTGATTGGATATAACCCAACAAATCCAATTGAAACAGGTTATATTAAATATATTTCCTGGTATAAAAAATTTTGGGCCAACTTAAAGAGATATTAATCTTAAATCTCATGGTTAAAAAAAAGATTAATTTTAAAAAAAAAGTGATGATAGTTGCAGAAATAGGCAATAATCACGAGGGATCTTTCAAACAGGCAAAAAAATTAATCCAAAAGGCCGCACAATCAGGTGTTGATGCTGTTAAATTTCAAACTTTTAAAACAGAAGAATTTATCAATGATACAGATCAAAAAAAATACAAACGTTACAAAAAATTTGAATTGACAAAAGAAGAATTTTACAACCTTTCCAGGTTTGCCAAAAGTAAGAAATTAATTTTCATTTCAACACCACTTGACATACAAAGTGCTATTTTTCTGAATAAATGTGTTGATTATTTTAAGATTTCGTCTGGAGACAATAATTATTTTCAGTTAATTGAGAAAGTTTTAAGTTTTAAAAAGCCAGTGATTATATCTACGGGACTGTTAAATTATTCTGGGATAAAAGACATTTTGAGATTTATTGAAAAAAAAAAATTTCCTATGAAAAAAGTTTTTTTATTACATTGTGTGTCTGATTACCCTGTTGAAGATAAAGAAGCTAATTTAATTTCAATTAAATATTTAAAAGACAAATTTAAAGTTAATATTGGGTATTCTGACCACACACTTGGAGTAGAGGCATCTATTATGGCTGTTACATATGGATCTAAGATTATAGAAAAACATTTTACTCTAGATAAAGGTTATTCAAATTTTAGAGACCACAAATTATCAGCAGACCCAGATGAAATGTCCAAATTAGTTAAGTCAGTAAGGAGATCCTCGGTTATGGTGGGTCTTTATACAAAGACAATTTCAAAGAATGAAAAGAAAAATTTAAATTCGATGAGAAGGTCTTTGTATGCAAAAGTTCAAATTGACAAGGGTAAAAAAATAACTTTAAAAAAAATAAAATTAGTGAGACCCTACAACTCAATTTCTCCAAAAAAAATTAACAAAATTCTTAATAAAAAAGCAAAATCTTTGATTAAAAAAAGTCAGGCTATCAATTTTAAAAGTGTTTGAATTAAAAAAACTTTATAGATGTTTAAAATAATAAAAAAATGTCCACTTTGTGGTTCTAAAAAAAAATCCAAGATAATTAAAAATAACAAAAATATTTACTCATATTTTTTATCAAAAATTTTAAATTCAGATGAAAAATTTATTTTAAAAAATATGCAAAACTATAAGTGCGATATTTGTGGACTTATTTACAAAAAAAAATGGATTTATCCTAAGAGTGTTGAAAAAATTTACAATGACTTCCAGCCCAGGCATCCTGGAGGATTAAATACTCTTAAAAAAAATTTTGGAAAAAAAAAGTTTATAGAGTTAATCAAAAAATATAAATATTTTTTGAACAAAAAAAACTATGAGTTTTCAGATAGAAAGAAAAGAGAGATTTTTAAGATTTTGAACTCAACACAAAATAAAAGAAGCAATTTTATCAAATTAAAAAAAAAATTTATACACAACTTAATTAATGATCGACTTGATTTTGCGATTCGGAATTATTTAACTCTTTCCAACATGATAGATAAACCGAAAATCTATTCACAATTTTCGGGTTTTAGGAGTGATGAAATTTCAGATTATTTAAACAAAATAATTAATTTGGACGATATTTCATCATATGCTGAAATCGGATGTCCTCTTTGGGGTAATTATAATTATTTTAAAAAACCATGGATAAAACAATACTTTATTAATATAGACGAAAAAAATTTTTGGAAAGCAGAAAACTGTCTAAAATATTTATCAAAAAGAGTAAAGATAATAAAAAGATTAAATAAAAATAAAATTGATTTTGTTGGTATTTATAATTTTTTAGATCATCTTGAAAATCCATTAAAACTATTTAACAAAGAGTTAAAAAATGTAGAAAACCTTGCAATAATTTGTGAAGATATAAATCTAAGTAAAAAAATTGATTGCCAACATTTTTCTTCTTGGAACCACAAGTCGTTGTTATTTCTATCAAAAAAAATTGGATATACCATTATTGATAAACCATTTAGGTTAAGTAATTCAATTTTTAAACTTTATATTCTAAAAAAATATTGAAAAATGAAAGAACAGCTAATTACAGATTTTTTGGAACACAATAAGCTTGATAACTCACCAAAAAAATACCTAGAACTACCAGTTTTTGATAAAAATTATAATTTAAAAAAAAATATAATCTTTTACAAAAAATGGAATAATTATTCAAAAAAATTAAAAGATAAACAAAAAATCTTAAGACTCTACGATTACTTTCTAGGACAACTAACAACTTATTTGAATAAGTATCATAATAGAAATTACTCAAAAAGATATTGGTCAATCATTTTAGGTCAATGGTTATTTAAGTTTATTTCACCTGTTTATTTCAGATGGAATTTAATTAGCTCTCTTGAGAAAAAAAAATATATTTTTTTACAAAAAGAAATTAACTCAAATGATGTTATCCCATTAGGAATTGAAGATTTCGCGAGAATGTTAAATACTAATTATTGGAATCACTATATTTATACCCAAATAATCAAGCACTCTTTCTCTGATAAATTAACAATGACGAAAGTAGGAAAAATAACCAAAAATAACGAGAGAGATTTGATTTATCAAAAATTAAAAACAACAAACATCAAAGAAAAATTATCTTTATATATTCAAAAATTCTTTAATTTTTTTCCTCAAAATAAAAATACACTTATATTTTCAACTTACATGTCAAATTTGCAAGAAATGAAACTTAATTTATTAACAAATAAATCTTTATTATTCTATAAGATGCTTAGACCATATTTACTTTTTGGAAAGAAAAAACTCTTTAATATAAATAGAAAAAATATTGAAAAACTAAAATCTTCCAAAGATAGTTTAGAAAATTTCTTAAGTATTGAAATATTGAAATGTCTTCCTTCATCATATTTAGAAAATTTTGACAAAGTAGAAAATTTAGTAAATAAAATCCCTTTTCCTAAATCACCAAAAAACATATTTACTACGCTTGGAATTTACAGAAGTACTTTAATGGATAGATATATTGCTACAAATGTAGAAAATGGTTCATCTTTAATATTGGCTCAACACGGGGGACTATATTTTCAAGAAAAAATACATTTTTCCTCAATTCATGAAGTAAATATATCTAATAAATATTTATCATGGGGAAATATAAAAAAAAGGAAAGTATTGCCGATCGGAATAATAAAAAATTTAAAAACTAATTTTAAAGTGTCAAATAAAATTATTTTAGAGGTAAGAAAGCGAAATAAGTATGTTGGAGAAATCAAACTTGACAGTGGGTTTTCTGAGAGTAAAAAATATTTCAATGAATTATGTCATTTTTTTAAACTTTTAAAAGGTAATAAGATTTGTGAAAATTTGTTCGTTAAACTACATGAAACAGAGTCTCTCTGGAATGAAAAAAAACAATTTATGTCTCATAATTCTGAATTAAATTTTTTAGATAAGGGAAAAAAAATGATTAAAGAAATTAACTCTGCAAAATTAGTTATTCATACCTACTGTGGAACAGGACATTTAGAGTCTTTATCTATAAATAAACCGACTTTAATTTTTTTTGTTCATAACCTTAATTTATTTGATAAAAAAACGAAAAATTATATTAAAGAATTTATCAAATTAGGTATTATTCATAGATCTCCACAAAGCCTATTTAAAATGTTAATAAGTTTAGAAAATAGCAAAAATATTGAAAAATGGTGGAACATAAATAAAAGACAAAATTTATTGAGAAGATATAGGCATGATTATGGTTTCTTTAATAAAGATAAAATATCTAAATTAAAAAGTATAATAAATGAAAAATAAAAATTATTTAATTACAGGTTCAGCTGGATTTATAGGCTTTCACTTATCGAAAAAACTTCTTTCAGAGGGTTTTAATGTATTAGGCGTCGATAATCTTAATAATTATTACGACCAAAAAATAAAACAAGATAGAAATAAAATTTTGAAAAAATACAAAAATTATAAATTTAATAAAATTGATATTAAAGATTACAAAAAGTTAGACAGGATTTTTAAAAAAAATTCCATCCATGGTGTTGTAAATTTAGCAGCTCAAGCAGGTGTGAGATATTCTTTGAAAAACCCAAGATCCTATATAGAAAATAATATAAACGGTTTTTTTAATATATTAGAATTATCAAAAAAAAATAAAATTAAAAAATTTATTTACGCCAGCACAAGTAGTATTTATGGTCTACAAAAAAAATTTCCTTTAAAAGAAAATTTTAATACAGACAATCCAATTCAATTATATGCAGCAACAAAAAAATCTAATGAATTAATGGCAACGTCTTATAGTCATCTTTATAAAATGGATACGATTGGTTTAAGATTCTTTACTGTATATGGGCCTTGGGGACGACCTGATATGGCCCTGTTTAAATTTACAAAAAATATTATCAAGGGAAAACCTATTGAAGTATTTAATCAAGGTAAGCACGAGAGAGATTTTACTTATGTTGATGATATCGTTGATGGAATATTTAAAATTTTAATTAATAAGAAATCTAAATTTGGTGCAAAAATTTTTAATATAGGAAATGGAAAAAAAATAAAATTACTTAAATATATTCAATTAATTGAAAAAAATTTGAATCAAAAATCCAAAAAAAAATTTTTACCACTACAAAAAGGTGATGTAATAAAAACACATTCCGATACAAAATTAATTAAAAAACAATACAATTATCAGTCTAAAACGGAAGTAAGCTATGGAGTAAAAAAATTTATTGAGTGGTATATTTCTTACTTTAAATAAAATGCAAAAAAATACATTATTGCTAATCGATTTAAGTAAAAATCTTAATTTTGAAGAAAAAAATAAGGAATATATTTATCTCAATAAAGGAAATGTTCGTCTTAATAATTGTAAGCAAATTAAACTAAAAGATTTTGTGAATTTAAGAAAAAAAATTTATAAGAGTTTAATAAGGGAATTAAAAAAATTTATATTATTAAATGAAAAGAAAAAATTTTTTTTATCGGAAATGGAAATTTTTAATCTTAGGAATGATAGATACGAATTTCCAGATCAAATATTAAATTATTTGATTATTAAAAAATTGATATTAAAGAAAAAATTTAAAAAAGTTAAGATTATTTCAGACAATAAAGTCACACTAAATATGTTTGACAATTTAAATGTTAAAATTGAAAAAAAAAATTTATCAAAATTTGATTTTCAATTCCGTTTACCTAATTTAAAAATGATTAAATTTTTAATCAAAGCAACAATTTTAGTTTTTTACTGTAAACTTTTAAAATTTCACAAAAGAGAAAAAAGTGAAAAAAATACTTTTTATTTTTCACTTTATCCAAATAAATATTTTTACGGCAAAGAAAATTTATTTGAAAAAAAAAAGAATATTTGTAATTTTCTTATGAGTGACGAAACCCATCTTAATTTTAATCTAAGAAAATTATTTCATTTTGCAAATGTAGCTAATGAAAAAAAAATTGTTAACATAGAGCAATATATTAGAGTCTCTGATATTTTATTATTAATGCTTAAGCATCTATACAATATGTTTACTTTTAAAAATCTTAGAAAAATTGAAATTGATCTTCAGGGTTTAGACTTTAAAGAAGTATTAAATAATATTTATATTGGTAGCTATATAAATCGATCAAAACTTGAGATCTACTCTAGAGCTATTCCAAGATTCTTAAAGGCAAATAAAGTTTCAAATTTTAAACTCTATTTATTTGAATATAGTTTTGGATATTTTTTAATAAGAACTATAAAAGAATTTTCAAGTAAGATAAAAATATCTGGCTATCAACATGGCTTATTTTCAAACAATCTAATGTGGTTTGATTTAATAAAATCTTTAAAACACAGAAAAAAATATACTCCAGATGAAATTTATTGTCTTAATAAATATTGTCTTAGAGATTATAAATTAAAATATAAAGATACGAAAGTTTCTATTATAAATTTTGAGAAGAAAAAAAAGAATTTTGATTTTATTAATAGCATAAAGATTAAGAAAAAAGCTAATAGGATATTGATCTTATCAGGTCTTCATGATGCAAGAGACTTATATTTTTATGCAAAAAATACTTTGAATTCTGATAAGAAAAATATTTTTTATTTTAAACCTCATCCTAAAAATAAATTTAAATTTAATTCAGATGCGAAGATTAAAAAAATCGATAATTTTGAAAAAAAAACATTTTCTAAAGTAATTGTATCACAAAATTCTTCGCTTCCCTTCGAGTTTTTAAGCTTAAAGCGCAATTTTTCTGTTATTGATTTTGATTATAAGCAAAATTATATTTCAACATACTTAAAAAAAAACAAAAATATTAATTTTTTAAAAAATTAAATGAAAAAATTTCTAGATAGTAATATTAAATTTAAAAACCAAACAGTTACAGAAAGAATGCAGCTCTTTAATCATAAAAATAAAGAGTTTCCTTTGCCAACAGAAATAGAAATAAGTGAGTCAGGTACATGTAATAGAAAATGCAGTTTTTGTCCAAGAAGTGCTGATGATTTTGAGGATATTAAAGAGTTCATTTCAAAAGAATTAGTTAATAAAATAGCAAATGAGCTAAGTGAGTTAGATTATAGGGGAGTAATAAGGTTTAGTGGCTTTGTTGAACCATTGTTAGATAAAAAAATATTTGAACATATTCATACTTTTAAAAGAATATGTCCTAAAAGTAGAATTGAGATTGTGACTAATGGAGATCCTCTTAATAAAAAAAGATTAAAAAAATTGTTTGAAAGTGGTTTAGATAAAATTCTTATTAGTGTTTATGATGGTAAAGAAGATGTAGTCAAATTTCAAAACATGATCGGTGAGTTAAAATTAAAAGAAGATCAATATATCGTAAGAGACAGAAGTTTACCACCGGAGCAAGATTTCGGAATCACATTAAGTAATAGGGCTGGTATGATGGAAAATGCTGAATATCAAATTCTTAAAACTTCAAGTCCTCTTAAAAACCCGTGTTATATACCCTCATACACTTTATTTTTTGATTATTTAGGAGATGTTTTAATGTGTCCACATGACTGGGGAAAAAAAATAATTTTAGGAAACTTAAAAAAAGAAAAATTGATAGATATATGGTTTAAAGAAAGATCTATTAAAGTAAGAAACGCCTTAACAAATAGTAACAGAAATTTTTCTCCATGTAACGTTTGTGATGTAGATGGTACCTTAATGGGAAAAAAAAATGCTGAATATTTTAAATAAATGAAAAAATTATTAATTCTTGGAGGAAATTCAGATATAGGCATTCAATTATTGGGCAATGTAATAAATTATGGTAATTTTAAAATTCACTTACATTATAATAAAAAACTTCCAAAAAAATCAAATTATTCAAATGTCAAACTAATCAAAAAAGATTTAAACTTAATTAATAATAAAAACTTGAATAAAATTTTTGATAATAATTATGATGTAATTATTAACCTCGTCGGTTATGTAAGTAAGCAAAGCTTTTCGAATTTTAGTATTAAAGAAATTCAAAAAACAATTTTAATCAATAGTCTTGTTCCATTTATGATAATTAGAAATTCATTAAAAAATATGTCAAAGAATAAATATGGCCGAATTATAAATACCTCAAGTATTGGTGTCAAATTTGGTGGAGGTACTAACACATTTTCTTATTCAATAAGCAAACATTTAAATGAGTTTATGCCCTCTGAAATTAAAAAACTGTCATCACAAAATATTCTTTATAACACTGTTAGAATTGGTGTTACGGATACTAAATTCCATAAAAAAGTAAAAAATAAATCAATTCACAAGAGGATAAAACTTATTCCCTTAAAAAAAATGGCCTCAGCTGGAGATATAGCAAAATATATCTTTCATTTAATCACAGAAAATAATTATATTACAAATGAAGTTTTAAACATAACAGGTGGAGAATAAAAATATATTATTTTTTTTATTTCATTTTTGTGTAGTTTTCATTTTCGTAAATATTTATTAATTTATTACAGCTAGTATCTAAATCAAATTTTTTAATAGAGTCTAAACAATTATTTTGCATGTTATTTATTATTACTTTGTTTTGTTTTATTTGATGAATTTTATTAACTAGTTCAGATACATTATTGTCTTTAATTAAAAAACCATTAAATTTATCTTTAATTATTTCGTCAGCACCTTTTCCTGCGAAAGAAATAATAGGTAACTTGCAAGCAAGAGCCTCAATAAATGTAATTCCAAAAGACTCAATTCTAGAGAGATTGAGATATATATCTGAAGATTTGTAATGATTAATAAGATCTGTATGAGGGAAGAATTCCTCATCAAAATTTTCAATATTACTTATAATTTCGTATAAGTTTAAATGAGATTTAATAAACTTATTTTTATACAAAAGTTCTGAGTTTTCACCAATTATTTTCCATTTAAAATTTATATCTTTCTCAATTAATTTAGAGCTAACTTCCTGGATTAGGTCAAAACCTTTTTTTTTTTCAGCGAACCTTGCAACAGTAATGAAATGTAATGTTTCATCATATTCATTTTTTTTTTTAATTACTTTTTCAAATTTTTCAATGTTCACACTGTTTGGAAAATAAATTAATTTCTGTTCTTCTACGCCCAATTTTATCAAATCCTCTTTTATTGTTTCAGAAAGATAAGTAAATTTATCAATTTTTTTTAGGGTATTCTTTAAAAAAATGTCATATCTTTTATTTAATCTATAACCATAATTAATTGCCCCATCAATTTGTAAATCAATACCATGAAAAGTAACAATTATTTTTTGGTTAAATTTTTTCAAAACATTTATCAAAATAAGACTTTTAAAATTTAGAAAATTAAAATGCCAAATATCAATATTATTTTTTTTAATTATTTTTGAAACATAAGAATTTAAAAAAAAAAATATATTTAAATTTAAATAATATTTGAAAACAAAAACTATGTTAAAAATAAGTTTTTTAAATATTATAATTTCATAATTATTATTTTTAATATTTGTTTTGTTGTAAATAAATAATTTGACACCAATACCAGATTTGGAAAGTTTATTTGCGATATTATGAACTTGAACTTGAACACCCCCAGCTTTCGGAAAGAAGGTACCAAGAATAAATGCTATATTCATATATAATAATAAGTTAATTTTATTAATATTAAATTAAGTTCTATTAATAAACTATTAATTTGATTACTTATAAAATTATGGTTTATTTATGATTTACCGTTATAAGAAATATAGATTTTAAATGAGAAAAATAATTAAAAAGTTGGTAAATAAGCTTGGTTACAATATTACCAGAATCAACAATAATATTTTTAAAGGTGCTCAGTTTGGAGCTGATGTATATTACTTTAATAAATTTTATTATAAAATTTAAAAAACTAATGATGAAGCATGACTAAAAATAAAATTAATTTACTAGATTGTACTTTGAGAGATGGAGGTTATTATAATAATTGGTTTTTCAAAAAAGAATTAATCAATGAATATTTAAGAGTAATGGATTTGATAAAGATTGATTATGTTGAAATAGGATTTAGATTTTTAGATAAAGTAAAAACAAAAGGACCTTGTGCATATTCTGAAGAAACTTTTTTGAGAAGTTTAAAAATACCAAAAAATCTAAAAATTGGTGTGATGATTAATGCAGCTGACTTTGTTGGTCAAAAAAATGTAATAGAGATAGCAAAAAAAACTTTTAAACCAAAAAAAAAATCTATTATTTCCCTAGTAAGACTTGCATGTCATTATCATGAAGTAAAAGAAATTTTACCACTCATTAATTGGCTCAAAAAATCAGGATATAAAGTTGGTGTAAATATTATGCAAATACCTGAGTTATCTGCACTGGAGATTAAAAATGTTGTAAAAGAGATAAAAAAAACGAAAGCAGACGTCTTATACTTTGCCGATAGCATGGGTAGTCTTGACTCGTTTCAAACTAAAAGAATTATAAATCAAATACAATCTCTCTGGAAAAAATCTACAGGTATTCATTCGCACGATAACATGGGAAAAGCATTAGAAAATTCAATCACGGCAATTAAAAACTCAGTAAACTGGATAGATTGTACTGTGACCGGAATGGGAAGAGGACCTGGAAATACTAAAACTGAATACTTAGTTTTGGAATTAGATAGAAAAAAAGAACATTTAATTAATTTATTAAATTTAATAAAAAATTATTTTGAACCTCTTAAAGAAAGATATAAATGGGGATCAAATCCATTTTATTATTTTGCTGGATTAAATTCTATTCATCCAACTTTTGTACAAGAAATGTTAAATGATAATGGGTTCGAGCCAGAAGATGTATATTACAATTTAAAAAATTTAAGCACAGTTGGAGGAAGAAAATTTAGCAAAGAATTGATATCTCTTGGAAAAAATTATTATAGAAAAATTAATAAAGGTACTTGGGATCCAATAAGAGCTATTAAAAATCGTAATATTTTAATAATTGGACCTGGTATTTCAGCTATTAAATATAAATCAAAAATAATTAAGTTTATTAAAAAAAATAAACCTATTGTTCTTGTTTTAAATGCAATCAACCCAGTTCCAAAAAATTTAATTTATGCCAATGTTGTCTGCCATACTTTAAGATTGTTATCTGATATTAGTAAATATAAAAAAACAAATAATTATTTAATTACACCTTTCTCAAGTTTTTCAAAAAACATAAAAACAAAAATTAAAAAAAAAAAGATATTAAATTTTGGAATTCAAGTAAAAAATAATAAATTTAAATTTCACAAAAATTATGCTGTTTTACCAAATTCTTTAGCTATAACATATGCCCTTGGAATTTGTACCAGTGGAGAGTGTAAAAAAATTTTTTTAGCAGGCTTAGATGGATACAACAAAACTAGTCCGAAGAAGTTCGAAATGGATGAAGTTTTACAAAATTACAAGCTAGAAAAAAAAGCAATAAAAATAGTTTCTTTAACACCAACAAATTATAAACTAAAAAAAATTAAAATATAAAATGCTTGATTTTTTATTGGTAATTCCCGCTAGATATAAATCAAAGAGATTGCCTGGAAAACCTTTAATTAATTTAAAAGGTATACCAATGATTGTTAGAACATATAATCAGTGCAAAAAAGTCGTAGATCACTCAAAAATTTTAGTTGCGACTGATGATAAAAAAATTTTGAATTTGTGTAAAAAAAATAATATTAACGTAATGATGACATCTAATAAGTGCCTTACGGGAACAGATAGAGTCGCCGAAGTGGCTAAAAAAATTAAAAAAAAATTTTATATAAATGTTCAAGGCGATGAACCAATATGTAATCCCTCAGATATAAAAAAAATAATAAGAACTGCCAGGAAATACCCAAATAAAGTAATTAATGGTTTTACAGAAATTAAAGATAAAAACATGTTTAATTCACCTCATGTTCCTAAAGTGATATTTAGAAAAGATGGAAATTTAATATATATGTCAAGAGCGCCAATACCTTCTAATAAAAAAAAATCTTTTACAAAGGGATGGAGACAAGTTTGTATTTATTCATTTCCTTATAAATCACTCAAGGTATTTTCAAATTTAAAAAAAAAAACAACTTTGGAAAGAATTGAGGATATAGAACTGAATAGATTTATTGAAATTGGCCACGAAGTGAAAATGATTGAAATGTCCAATAGATCAGTTGCAGTAGACACTATGGACGATTTAAAAAAAGTTATAAAATTAATAAAATAAGTTTTCCTTGTATGCAAAATTTAGTTTTATCAATATAAATTATTAGTGAAGATATTATTAAAATTTATAGATACGAAAATATGCAAAATACACAATATCTAAAATATATTAAAACTAGGTCAATGAGGTCTAATCAAATATATTTTAGCAAGCCCAATCATAAAAAGTTTAAAAATGAAAAATTTAAAACTTTTTTTAGAGCAAACAATTCATTTGATAATAATCCAATAATTGAAGAAGGTGGCAAAAGAGTAAAAAATTTATATAGAAAAAGTTTAAAAAATAAGCCTCTAGTTACAATAATAACAGTAGTATTAAACCATGCTAAAGAATTGGATACCACTATAAAAAGTGTAATTTTACAAAATTATAGCAATTTAGAATATATAATAATAGATGGTGGATCTTCAGATAATACAATTTCTGTAATAAAAAAATACGAAAATCATATCGATTATTGGTTAAGCCAAAAGGATACAGGAATATTTGATGCTTTCAACAAGGGATTGAGATTAAGCAGTGGTGATTATATTTGTATACTAAATTCAGGTGACTATTTTACAGAGAATTCTATTAATTTTATAGTAAAAAAAATTTTAGAAAAAAAAGATTTAGATATTTTATTTGGCACTGTTTTAAAGAAGAAAAAATTTTCAGGTTTTTATCCTGATAAAATATTCTTTAATCTAAATATAATACCAAGTTTAATGTCAACATTTGTGAAGTTAAGTATATATAAAGAAATTGGTTTATTTGATACAAACTTGGTTCATTATAGTGATTACGATTTTTTTTATAAATGTATAAAAAAAAAGGACATCAAATGGTATGCTACTAAAAAAAATAAAGTTATAACTGTATTTGACCTAAAAGGTTATTCAAGCAAGGTTAGTTTTTTTTCAAAACTTTATGCTGAATATAAAGTCAGGATTAAACATGAGAATTTTTTGCTGGTTTTCTTCAAATTATTAATAAAAACGCTTAGATATATCCAAATAAACATTTTTTCTAAAAAAAAATTTAGTAAATACAATTGAGATTAAAAAAACATATTTATCTAACACTACTAATTAACTTATAATATTTTAGTAAATTAGAATTATAATCAAATCTATTTAAAGATAGATATGATTTGTTTAATAATTTTGAACATTTTTTTCTATTAAAAAAAAAATACATAATTTTACTTGCAAGTTGTTTGTGACTACCAACTTTAAAAAGTAATCCACCCTTTCCATTTAACAAAATTTCTTTTGGACCAGTGCGACATCTACTTGAGATTACAAATTTTTTTAAAACTAAGCTTTCTAAAATCACATTTGGCAGTCCCTCATATTTTGAGCTTAAAACAAAAAGATCAGTTTGTTTAATATATGGATAGGGATTATTTGTAAAATTAAGTATTTTTACGGATTTTTTTAAATTATTTTTTTCAATATAATCTTGCAATTTACCTTTAAGTTCACCCCTTCCAATTATACGAGCATCAAATTTTATTTTATCTTTAATTAAGTTTAAAGATTTTAAGAATGTTAATTGATCTTTTTGTTCGGTGAACCTCCCAATATTTAAAATCTTAAGTTTTTTAGATGAATTAAATATATTAATTGATTTTATTTTAGATTCTTTTTTAATTTGTTCTTTATTAAGAGGGTTATATATACATAAAGCGTTTATATTTAAATCTTTTTTTAAATCTTTTTTAAATTCTAAACTATTTACCATAACTTTATCTGATAAGTTTAGAACTAACTTAAATATTAATCTTTTAAAAATATTTCTTGACCATCCAATTGGCGCAGTGTTGGATCTCGCAATTACTTTAACTGAAAATATTTTACATACTAAAATACAATAAATGTTAGCTTGAAAAGAAAATACTGTAGATTTTTTATTTTTAACAATTTCTTTTATAAGCAAAAGTAAAGCTAGAAAGTATTTTATCCTTCTACCGAAATAATCCCATTTTTTGGATTTGTAGGTAACTATTTTAACAGATTTATCAAATTTATTCGAATATTTATTTGAAATAGTTATGACTTTTAGGCTACTAACTTTTTTAACAAAATAATTACATACTAAAAATAAATTTTTTTCAACACCTCCACCCTCAATTGAGGGCATAAAAACAATTAAATTATTATTCATTAATTAATTAGTAAAAAAAATTCATTTTGCTATTAGATGCTAGACAAGATATTTATTAATTATAGAAATACAATAGAGAAATGAAAAAAAGTGTTGTGCATTTTAAATTAGACATAATTAAGATATTACTATTTAACTAGTTACCTTAATAAAATATCTATGCAACAAAAAGTCAGTGTTATAATACCTTTTTACAAAAATTATTATTATTTAAAAAAAGCTATTAGATCGGTTTTAAAACAAACTTATAGAAATTTTGAAATAATTATAATTAATGACAACTTAGAAAATGAAAAAAATTTACCTGAGAAAATTTACAAAGAATTTAAATATTTCAAAAAAATTAAAATAATTAATAATAAAAAAAACTTCGGTGCAGGAATATCTAGAAACAAAGGTATTAAATTATCCATAGGGAAATATGTTGCTTTTTTAGACTCAGATGATCTTTGGCATCCTAATAAATTGAAAAAGCAATTAGGCTTTATGGTTAAAAATGATATTTATATAAGTCATACTTCTTACAATATTATTGATACAAATAATAGGAAAGTTGGATTTAGAGAAGCAAAAAAATTAGAATATAAACAATTATTAAGATCATGTGATATTGGTTTATCAACAGTAATGATAAAAAAAAGTTTATTAAAAAAAAATTTTTTTGCAAAAACTAAAACAAAGGAAGATTATATATTATGGTTAAAGCTGTCAAAAAAAGGAGTAATTTTTTTTGCTCTTGAAGAAACTCTTACATCTTGGAGAAAATTAAATGATTCTCTTTCTTCATCTGTAATAAGGAAACTTATAGATGGATATTATGTTTATAGAGTGTTTCTTAAACAATCAATTGTTAAATCATTTTTGAGTTTGTTTATATTATCATTTAATTATATTAAAAAATGAGTGATTATTTATTTTTTCTATTTTTAATACCTTTAATCATCTTAATAAACTTTTTTTTGATTAAAAAAAATTTTTTGACAAATAATACAGGAAAGCTACATCAGCATTATACAAGTTTAAATCAAGTACCTCTTTCTGGAGGAATTTATGTTTTATTATTTTTTTATTTTTTTGAAACAAATGTTGAGTTTTTAATATTTATTTCAATCTTATTTTTAATTGGATTAATAGCAGACATAAATTTAATAAATTCTCCACTTAAGAGATTTATAATACAAATATGTTTAATTGTTTTATTTATAATAAGTTTCAATATTCAAATAGAGGACGTGAGAATCAATTGGTTTAATGAATTACTTTTAAATAATTTATTTAATATATTTTTCTGTTCCTTTTGTTTTTTAGTTTTAATTAATGGTTCAAATTTTATTGATGGAAATAATTGTTTGTCAATTGGTTATTATTTTTTGATATTTTTTATCATAATGTATTTAAATTATAATAATTCAATTTTTTTTGAAATTGAAAAAAATTTATTTTTTTTAATTTTACTTTTTATTTTATTAATATTCAATTTATTAAACCAATTATATTTAGGTGACAGCGGTATATATTTAATTTCCATTTATTCTGGAGTCACTCTTATAAATATATTAAAGAGCAATTCTTATGTTTCGCCTTACTTTATAGCTGTTTTATTATGGTATCCTGCATTTGAAATTTTATTTTCATTATTTAGAAAATTTAAAAATAAGTTCTCACCCATGGACCCAGATACAATGCATTTACACCAGTTAATTTTTTTCTATTTAAATAAAACTAAAAATTTTAAAAAAAATTGGAATAACTCAATTACAGGCTTAATTATTAATTCCTATAATGTGGTCATATTACTTTTTGCAAGTATTTATCACTATTATACTAAGTTACAAATTGCTATATTATTAATAAACATGGCTATTTATATGATTGCTTATTTTTACTTTCTGACATTCAAGCGATCATTTGAAAAAAAGTTTGATCATTGAAATTAAAATTAATAATCCATCTTTTATTTCATTAACTTTTTTCTTACCAGCAATTCTTTTACGTTCATATGAGCTTACAGATATCATTTTCATATTATTTTTTTTAGCTTTGATAGGTAGTTCAACACAAAATCTAAAGTCTTTAGATTTGAGATTTAATTTTTTTACTTCTTCTGTTTTTCCTATTAAAAAAGTATATAAAATATCAGTTATGTTTAGTCTAAAGAAAATTTTTCCTAAAAAAGAAAAAAAATAATTACCAATTAAAGTAACAATTGTATCATCATCACTTCCTGAGTTTTTTTGGTATCTGGAAGCAAAAATAAGATCTAATTTTTGTTCTATAATTTTTTTAAGCATATTGTCTATTTCTTTTGGATTAAAAGAACCATCGGCATTAAAAATACAAAAATATTCTGTTTTTACTGAATCAATTCCCTTTATTAAAGCATCCCCATAACCAAAACCATCCTGATACACGATTTTAGTTTTATAATTTGATATTGATTTTATTGTAGACTCATCATTGTTTTTTAAAATTATAATTGTTTCATAGTCAAAATTTTTTAGTTCATCTAAAACCTTTGGCAAAGATTCAGATTCATTTTTAGCAGGTATTATAAGAGTTATTTTCATTATCAAAACTTTCAATAAAACAATTTATTATTAATATTAAAATAAATATACAGATAATCTTGTATTTTGAATTTAAATATTTTTTACTATTATTATTTTTTATAATATAAATAATTTTATTTAATTATATTTAGTTTTAACTTTTTTTTTCAAAATGTAAAATAATGAACTTAAATTTTTTCATATTATTTGTTTTTTACTGGTATGTTATTTGCTCTGTTGTTGGATATGGGTTAATTTTTTCAAAATATTTCTTAAAAGAAGATAAAAATTATAATTTCGGATATCTTGGATTTTATGGACTAACAATACTAATTTTATATGCTTATTTAATAAATTTATTTTTTTCATTAAATTACTATCATAATTTTTTTTTATTATTATTTGGCCTCATCCATTTTATTTTTTTTATAAAAAACAATTTTTACAAATTAAATAAGAAATTTAATAGATTTTTCTTTATATTTTTAATTTTATTTATATCTATACTTGCGTCAAAAGCTCATGATGATTTTTCTTATTACCATTTTCCTTACACATATAATTTAATTAATAATGATTTAATTTTGGGTATTGGTCATCTAAATCATGGTTTTAGAACAATTTCTTCAATATTCTATTTTAACTCATTATTATATTTGCCTATAATAAACTATAACCTATTTCACTTAACACCAATATTAGTTTTAGGATTTTCAAATTTTATTTTAATAAATTTTATATTTAAAAATTTTAATAAACTAAATTATATAACCTTGCTTTCGCTTTTATCTTTTGGATTTATTAATATTTTTTTTTATAGAATTGCAGAACATGGAACAGATCGATCTGCACTTATAATATTGTTTATAATTGTTATAGAAATTTTAATACTAATTAATAGTCAGTATTTAAATCAAAAAAAATTAAATAATATAATTTTACTAGTGGCTTTAACAGTTACTTTAAAAGCTTTTTATTTTTTATATTTTATAATTCTTTTTCCAATTTTTTTATATTTAATAAAAAATAAAAAAAATTTAAAATCTATAAAGTTATTTTTCTTTCAAAAATCATTTATAATTCTATTTTTGATGAGTGTAATGGTAATCTTATCAAATATATTAAATACCGGTTGTGCTTTGTATCCTGTGCATTTTACTTGTTTAAACAATTTATTGTGGACTATCGACAATCAAGAAGTTTTGATGATGAACAATTGGTATGAGCAATGGTCTAAAGCTGGAGCAACTCCAAACTTTAGAATTGAGGATCCAGAAAATTATATAAAAGGATTTAATTGGGTTACAAATTGGATAGATGTTTATTTTTTTAATAAAGTTTCAGATTTCCTTCTTGGTCTAATCCTTTTAATTCTTGTTATTTATTTTTATTTAATAAAAGGAAATTTGTTAAATAAAAAAATTTATAAAATCAAATTTGGATCAATTTATTTTATTATAGTTTTATTATTTTTAGAGTGGTTCTATAATCATCCAGCATTGAGATACGGAGGCTATACTCTAATTTGCTTACTACTATTCATACCGTTTTCTATTTTTTTCAATAAATATAATTTTAATAAAAGAATACTAAAAAATAGATTAAAGAATCTTATATTAGTTATAATTTTAATATTTTTTGGACGTAATGTTGATAGAATTTATGACGAGATTTTAAAATATAATTATAGACCATTAATAAAACCCTTTTATACTTTGACAGATGTTCACTATAGATTTGATGAAGAAATTAAAAATTTTTATAAAAATTACAATGAATGTTTAAGTAACAATTTAAATTGTGATAAAAACTTACCAATTAAAATTAAAAAAACTGGTAATTTTCTAACTATTTACAAATAAAATGTTTAACATATTAGCAATTAACTTTTTAAATATTTTTGATTTTTTTTATAAAAAAAAATTTTTTAAATTTCTTAAAAATAAAAATATAAAAAATTTTGATATTTTTTTTGATGTAGGTGCCCATAAGGGCGAAAGTATCAAATCATTTGGTAAAAATTTTCAAATAAATGAAATGTATTCTTTTGAACCCAACAATGTTATTTTTGATGAATTAAGAGTTAATTCAGTCAAATATAAAAATTTATTTAAAATTAACAAAGTTGTAATTGAAAATTTTGCCCTTGGAAGTGTTCAATCTTTGAGTAATTTTAATCAATCAAGCGATAGCTCTTCATCAACTTTTAAATCTGTTAATAAAGAATCTCAATATTTTAAAAAAAAAATTTTTTATTTTAATTTAAAAGATAAATATTTTAAAAATACTTATAAAGTTAAAATTAATACATTAGATAGCTATATAAACGAAAAAAAATTTTTAAAAATTGATTTTCTTAAAATTGACACCGAAGGGTATGAATATGAAGTTCTTAATGGCCTAAAAAAAAATTTTAACAAAGTCAAATTGATTTTCTTAGAACATCATTATGATAATATGATAGATAAAGGTTATAAGTTTAAAGATATAAATAACCTGTTAATAGAAAATAATTTTAAAAAAATATTTAAATGTAAAATGCCTTTTAGAAAAACTTTTGAGTATTTGTATGAAAATAGTTCTAAAGTTGAAAAAAATTAAACTTTAAATTAGACTAAATTCAATTATTAAATTATATAAACTTAATATGAAAACTAAAAAAAAAATCGCATTAATCTTTGGAATTACAGGGCAAGATGGTTCTTATTTGTCAGAATTTCTTTTAAATAAAAATTATATTGTTCATGGAGTAATTAGAAGATCTTCTTCATTTAATACTAGTCGAATAAATCATTTATACCAAGATCCACATACAAAAAGTAGAAAATTTATATTACATTATGGAGATATAACAGATGCAATATCAGTTTCATCATTAATTAAAAAAATTCAACCTCAAGAAATATATAATCTTGCAGCACAGTCTCATGTGGCCGTATCCTTTGAGGTTCCGGAATATACTGCAAATGTAGATGCAATAGGTGCTTTAAGAATCTTAGAAGCTATAAGATTTCATAAATTAGAAAAAAAAACAAAATTTTATCAAGCTGGAACTTCTGAAATGTTTGGAAAAGTTGTTGAGACTCCACAAAATGAAAAAACACCTTTTTATCCTAGAAGTCCTTATGGGGTTGCAAAAGTATATGCACATTGGGTAACGATAAATTATAGAGAAGCTTATAATCTTTTTGCTTGCAATGGTATTTTATTTAATCATGAAAGTGAAAGGAGAGGGGGAACTTTTGTGACAAAAAAAATAGTTTCAGCATTATGTAGAATTAAAGTAGGTAAAAAAAAAAAATTATACCTAGGTAATTTATATTCAAAAAGAGACTGGGGTAGTGCAAAAGATTTTGTTGAAGCAATGTGGAAAATGTTACAAAAGAAAAAACCAGATGACTATGTTATAGCCACAGGAAAACAATTTACAGTTAAACAATTTGTTAATTTTGTTCTGAAAAGATTAAAAATGAATTTTAAATGGAGAGGAAAAGGGTTAAATGAAAAATGCTATCATAAGGGAAAAAGCATTGTAGAAATTGATAAAGCTTATTTTAGGCCATTAGAAGTTAATACATTATTAGGCGATTCCTCAAAAGCTAAGAGGCAATTAAACTGGAAGATAAAAACTAATATTCATCAATTAATAGACGAAATGGTTAATAAAGAAATGGCACATTTAAGAGATGATTAAAAAAAAGTAAAATTTATTTTTTAGATCGTTTATGAAAACAAAAGTATTGATTACCGGAGCAAGTGGAATGGTTGGTAGATCATTAATCAAAGAACTAGCAAATGATAAAACTGTTGAATTGCTTTTGCCAACGAAAAATGAACTAAATTATTTAAATTATTCTGAAGTAGAAAAATATTTTAAAAAAAAAAAACCAAAATATGTTTATATGCTTGCTGCAAAAGTTGGTGGTATATTAGCTAATTCAAGAAATAAAGTTGAATTTTTTGAAGAAAACCAAATCATTCAAATAAATCTTTTTAAATGTATTAGAAAATTTAAAATTAAAAAGTCTATATTTTTAGGAAGTTCTTGTATTTATCCAAAAAATTCTAAACAACCTATTAAGGAAAATACTCTTCTAACAGGCCGACTTGAAGAGTCAAACGAAGGGTATGCTCTTGCAAAAATATCAGGAGTTAGGTTAGCAAAATATTATAATGAAAAATATTCAACAAATATAATTTGTCCAATGTTATGTAATATATATGGAACAAATGATAATTTTAATTATGAAGATTCCCATGTATTATCTGCATTGATAAGAAGATTTTCAGAAGCTAAAAAAAGTAATAAAAAAGAAGTAAAATTATGGGGTTCTGGAAACCCTAGAAGAGAATTCATTCACGTCACGGATGCAGCTAAAGCTTTAGTTTTCCTTATGAATAAGTATGACGGTATAGATCCAATTAATGTTGGAACTGGATATGATGTTTCAATAAAAAAACTAGCAATAAAAATTTCTAAAAGCGTAGGATATAGTGGTAAAATTAAGTGGGATAAGTCAAAACCAGATGGAGTAGCAAGAAAATTGTTAGATATTTCTAAAATTTCTAGGTTAGGATTTAAGCCTAGAGTGGATCTTAAAGATGGCATTGAAAGAACAGTTAATGAATTTAATAATTTAAAAAAAAAAGGAAATTTTTATATTAAAAATTATCCTAAACTTAAAAAAGATTTTTTTGTTAATGAAATAACTCCAAGCATAAAAAAATATATAGGAAAAAATTATAAATATTTTTTCTTTAATAAAAAAAAATACTGGTATCCTTTAAGCCTTCCAACTTATAACAAGCAAGAAATAAATCAGGCTTTAGACTCAATGACAAAATATAGAACTACAATGTGGAAAAAAACTGATAAATTCGAAAAAAAATTTTCAAGATCACTTAAAAGTAAACATGCGGTCATGGTTAATAGTGGATCATCTTCAGATTTATTAATGAGCTTTGGCATATTGGATAAAACTCTTAACTATTTAAAAAAAGGAGATGAAATTATAATACCCATACTTACTTGGCCAACTCATATATGGAGTGCTATGATGGCAGGTTTTAAAGTAAAACTTGTAGATATAAATCTTAAATCATTAAATATTGATATAGATCAATTAAAAAAAAATATAACAAAAAAAACAAAAGCAATTTTTTTAGTTCATGCATTAGGAAATCCTTGCAACATGGATAAGATAAAAAAAATTGCAAAAGAAAAAAAATTAATTATTTTAGAAGATTGCTGTGAGGCGCTAGGATCAAAATTTGGTGGCAAATATGTAGGAAATTTTGGCTTAGCAGCTAGTTATTCATTTTTTTTCTCCCATCATATATCAACTATGGAAGGCGGAATGGTTGTAACTAATAACAAAAAATTTTACAAAAATTTAAAATACTTAAGATCGCATGGTTGGAGAAGAGGTTATATAGAGAAAAGTAAAAGTAATATTGATGTTTATGATAATTTTAAATTTGTAAATTGGGGTTTTAACTTACGACCAACAGAGCTTCAAGCAGGTTTTGGAATAGAACAGATGAAGAAGTTAAAAAAATTTAATTTAATTAGAAAAAAATACTATAATTTATTTGTATCAACCTTTAAAAATAACAAGAATATATATTTTCCTTCAGTAGAAAAAAAATCTGATCCAAGTTGGTTTGCTATACCAATAATTCTTAATAAAGATTCAAATTTTAGTAGAAAAAAATTATTAAATTATTTAGAAAAAAATGGCATTGAGACAAGACCTATTATTGTCGGTAATCTTGCCAGACATCCTGTCGGTAAAATTTTTAATGAATTTAGTTCAAGAAAATTTCCAAATGCAGACTATATTCACAATAGAGGCTTTTATATTGGGCTTAGTCCATTAATTCAAAAAAGTAATTTTATTAAGATGATAAATATA
>CACPKQ010000005.1 GCA_902634455.1 uncultured Pelagibacteraceae bacterium
TTTTTATATTTTCATTAGAAAAGTAATATTTGCTAGTAAGAAAAAAAAATAAAAAAACTACGATTACAAAAAAAAAATACTTTAATTCTTTAATCATTACATTTTTTCTGGAGTTTCAACCCCAAGAATATTCATACCAGATTTGATTATGTTGGAAATTGCTTTTAGAAAAATAAGTTTATCATCAGAAATGTTTTTTTTATTACTTATAAATCTTTTGGTCTCATCATCCTTCCCCATATTCCAATATGAATGAAACAATGATGATAAATCATACAAATATACGGGAACTCTGTGTGGTTCAAGTTTGTTTTCTGCCGTTTCAATGCATTTAGGCCACTCAGAAAGTTTTCTTAATATTTTAATTTCAGCATCAGAATAAATAAAATTAAATTTATTAATTTTTACATCATCATTAATTTTTCTATTAATATTTCTAAAAACTGAAGAAATTCTAGCGTAGCAGTATTGAACGTAATATAGTGGATTATCTTTTGTTTTTTCTTTTACTTTATCAAAATCAAAATCCATTTCTGATTCATTGCTTCTGCTAAGCATAATAAATCTAGTTGCATCTTTACCGACTTCATTTACCAAATCTTCTACTGTTATATAGTCACCTTTGCGTTTTGACATTTTAAAGGGTTGTCCATTTTTAATAAGTTTAACGAGTTGACTCACCTTACAAATAATTTTATTTTTACTACCGGATAAAGCTTCTACTGCAGAGCTTATTCTTTTGATGTATCCTGAATGATCAGCACCGAGTATATTTATAAGAACATCAAAATTTCTATTTAACTTATTATTATGATAAGCAACATCTCCTGCAAAATAAGTCCAAGTTTTATCTTCTTTTTGCAAAGCTCTATCTTTATCATCACCAAAATCTGTAGATTTAAATAATAATTGTTTTCTTTCAATCCACTTAGTTTTGTCTTCACCTTCAGGTGCTTTAATTTTACCTTCGTAAACAAAGTTATTATCTTTTAATTTTTTAATTACACTTTCAACTTCTTTGTTATTTACAATTTCTGTTTCTCTATAAAAATTATCATGTGATACACCAATATTTTTTAAATTAACTTTGACCATTTGTAACGATTCATCTACGGATAATTTTGTTAACAAGGGTGATATTTTATCGAAATTATCAAATTTTAAATTCTTATTATTTTTAATAATGTTTTTAGCAATATCTATTATGTAAACACCAGGATATAAATTAGCTTCATCTTTTGGAAAGGGTTCCTTAAAAATAATTTCTCTAATTCTTAAATATACAGATTTAATAAAGTGTAAAATTTGATTACCATAATCATTAACGTAATATTCTTTTGTAACTTTGTTATTATTAAATAGAAGAATATTTGATAAGACATCACCTAAGATAGCACCTCTACAATGACCAACATGTAATGGTCCTGTTGGATTGGCTGAAACAAATTCTATAAGATAGTTTTTTTTTTTTGATTCATAATTTTTTCCAAAATTAATGTTATTTTTGATTACTTCGTGCAAAAATTCATTCCAAAAAATACTTTTAAATTTAATATTTATAAAACCAGGTTTAACTATGGTTATATTTTCAATTTTATCATCTTCTTTTTTAATTAACTCAATTAACTTTTTAGCAATAACATCAGGTGGTTTTTTATTAGCTTTTGATAAAAACATTGCAACATTGGTTGAAATGTCACAATCAAATTTTGAAGGTGCTAAATCTACGTTAATTCCATCCAAATTTTCAGGAATTTCTATTAAATTGTTTTTATTTGCAGTGACAATTATTTTTTTAATTTTATCTAAATATAAATTGAAAATATTCATTTAAGCTTTTTATATAGATTAATAGCATATCTGTCAGTCATTCCTGATATATAATCGGATATTGCTCTATATTTATCTATTTTAATAAACTCCTTATTTATAAATTTTGAAGGTTTTTTTGATATTTTGTCAAAAAGTATTTTAATTATCTTTTCTCCTTTTTTATTTTTTAACATTACATTTTTATTTTTATACATTTTTAGCTTTAAAAAAAATTTAATTTCTTTTTCAATATCTACAAATTTGTTAGAAAATGTAACTAAATTACTTGAGCTATTGAATACATCATTGATTGTTTTAATTTTATAGTATTTGATTCTATAAATTGTGTTGTTAATTAAATCTTTAACCATTAAATTAATTGAATCTCTAATTATTTGATATATCAATACACTTTTCTTCTTTCCTTTTAATTTATTTTTGTATGATCTTAATATTTCATTAAAAAAATTAATTTCAGTTAACTCATTAAGATTAAATAACTTTGCATTTATGCCGTCTTGTATATCATGATTATTATAAGCTATATCATCAGACAAAGATGCTATTTGCGATTCTAAAGATGGAAATTTCTTAAAATTAATTTTTTCTTTTAAATTTTTTTCTCCAATAAGATTATTGAGTTTGCTAAGGTTTTTAATGGGTCCGTTATGTTTTAATAGACCATCTATAGTTTCAATTGTAAGATTCAAACCTTTAAATCTTAAATATTTATTTTCAAGGAACATAATTATTCTTAAAGTTTGTAGATTGTGATCAAAACCTCCATGATTAATCATACATTCATTTAATGCATCTTCTCCAGCATGTCCGAATGGTGTATGACCCATATCATGAGCTAAACTTAAAGTTTCAGCTAAATCATCATTTAGTTTTAAATATCTGCTAATGGTTCGAGCAATTTGCGCTACTTCCAAAGAGTGAGTAATTCTAGTTCTATAATGATCGCCTTCAGTATTAACAAATACCTGAGTTTTGTGTTTCAACCTTCGAAAAGAAGCACTATGAATAATTCTATCTCTATCTCTTTGAAAGGGAGTTCTGTAATAATTCAAAGGTTCCTCAAATAATCTACCCTTGCTTTTAAATTGGCCTAATTTTGAATAGTTTTTCATCTTTAAACTTGGAAAATAAATATTATATTAGTAATAGCAGTGTTCAATAATGATTAAAGAAATTAAATTTACAGATAAAGCTATAAAACAAATCAATAGTTTGTTGTCTACAAAAGACAAAGGGTCATTTTTTAGAATCGCTATTAAAGGTGGTGGTTGCTCTGGTTTTCAGTATGATTTCTCTTTTGACAAAAATGCACAAAAAGATGATCTAATTCATCAAAATATCTTAATTGATAAAGCTTCAGCAGATTTACTGAAAGGTTCTGAGGTTGATTACGTAGAAGAATTAATAGGTAATTCATTTAAGATAAGTAACCCACAAACTAAATCTTCTTGTGGTTGTGGTGTATCTTTTTCTCTTTAATGTTAATTAGCTCGTGGAATGTAAATTCAGTTAGAGCAAGAATATTAAATATAACAGAATATCTTAAAAAATTTTCTCCCGATATTTTAATGATTCAGGAAATTAAAACTGAAGATAAAAATTACCCTTATGAAGAAATAAAATCTTTAAATTATAATAGCTATGTATTTGGGCAAAAAGCATATAATGGTGTAGCAATTCTGTCTAAAGAAAAAATTTCAGATTTAAAAAATGATATTATCAATGATAAGAAAAAACAATCTAGAATAATAAAAGCTGAATTCGATTTTAAGAAAAAAAATATACAGTTAATAAATATCTATACACCAAATGGTAATCCAGTAGATACTGAAAAATATGATTATAAATTATATTGGCTCGATAGTTTTATAAAAAATCTAAAACTTCTTTCAAAAAAAAATGAAAATATAATTATTGGAGGTGATTTTAATATAATACCTAGTGCTGAAGATGTTCATGATCCAAAAGGTTATGAAAATGATGCTTTGTATAGATTAGAAGTAAGAAAAAAATTACGAGAAATTATAAATATAGGTTTTAACGATAGTTATCGTTACATTCATCCTGATAAAGAAGGTTATACATTTTGGGATTATACAAGTGGTGCTTGGCAAAAAAATAATGGAATGAGAATTGATCATTTTTTAGTTTCAAATTCTTTAATTAACAATGTTAAAGATGTTAAAATAAATAAGTTTCCACGTGGTAGACAAAAACCTTCAGATCACACTCCTATTGAAATTGAATTAGCTTAAAGATTTAATTTTATTTACCAATTCTTCGTTTATATTTCTTGGACCCTTATCAAGTCTATTTTTATGTCTTCTCTCACCTGGTAGTCTGACACCGTCCATAGATTTCATTTTATCAAAAAATTCATTAGAGTGTTTGTCCCAATCGTTTTCAGATAATTTATCAGGAGAAATAGCTAATATAAATTCGCCTCCACTTGGTGGTCCACCGTCATTATTATCTTTGGCTGCTGTCTCGTAGCTAAAATTATCTCCAACTAATGATCCAGCTAATAATTCGACCATCATAGCTATAGCTGATCCTTTATAACCTCCAAAGGGTAGTAGAACTCCTCCATCAGCTATTTCACCTGGATCGGTAGTTTCTTTTCCATCTTTACTTAAACCTGTTCCTAAAGGAACTTTATGACCTTCTCTTTTTGCAACTTGAACCTCACCCATTGCCATAGACGCTGTAGCCATATCATAAACAACTGGAGTTTTTCCTTTTCTAGGCCAAGCAAATGAAATTGGGTTTGTCCCAAATAAAGATTTTTTTCCACCAGCAGGAGCAACCATCGGTTTATAAGATGTGCAAGCAAACGCGACAAGACCTTGCTCTGCTATCATTTCAGTTTCAGGCCACATAGCAGCCATGTGATGTGAATTATTTATAGCTAAAACAGCTATACCATTTTCTTTAGTAGCTTTTATTAGTTCTGGAATACCTTTATTTAAAACAACTGGAGCTAAGCAATTATTTCCTAAAACCTTAATTACACTTGGTGATATTTTTTTTATTTCAGGTTTACCTTTGCCATTAATTTTTCCACTTTTTAGACCTGACACATAAGCGGGCAATCTGAATAAACCGTGCGATAAAGAACCATCTCTTTCTGCTTTCATTATTAAATCTGAAAGAATTGACGCTGTTTCATCATCACAGCCATTAGCTAACAAAGTTTTTTTAGCTAAATTAAATATTTCATCTAGGCTGAGAGAAATAGTTTTCACAGAAACTATTAAATATTATCTGTGTTTTCTTTTCAAATCCTTTTTAAGATCTTCGTGATCACCTACTACGGTATGATATTTACTTTTGGTTACATATTTTTCTAAAAAAGGTACTGCAAGTAAAGGTAAAAATCCTCCAATGACAATACCAAATGCTGCACTTTTTAAATGAGGATCCGCTAAAGCAGCTATAAAATCAGCTATTATATGGGCTAAAACAATTCCAATAATTCCTGCGATTGCGCCATTTGATATTAATTTTAAAAAACGGTTTATACTCCAACCAGTATAAAAACCGACTAGGGGTATTAAAGTGTGTATAAATCCAAAAGTCATACCTCTTAATACACTATGTTCTTCTATTAATTCTTCCATAAAATGAAGAAACTCGGGTAATTCATGTGCATGGCCTTCCATTAGTTACATCCTTTGCAAGTTGTTAATACTTCCATTGAAAAATCTTTAAAATTATAATTTTTGATATTATTTTTCTTAAAAAAATTAGCGAATAGATTTGATTTTAATTCTTCTGTATCACCACATTTTTTACATATAGCTATTGCAGTATTATGGTTATCATCATGTTTGTGATTACATAAAATGAAAGTTTTATTTTTGTTAGATTTATGTATTCTGTCCTCTTTTATTAAGCTATCAAGAGCACGGTATACAGTCATTGGTTGAGTTTTTTTAATTTTTTGAAGTTTATTTAGAATATCGTAAGCAGTTAAATGACTACTTGATTTCTTAATAATATTAAAAACTATTTCTTTATTAACCATGTTATGTTATAACATAACAATATTTATATGTCAAGTTTTTATGAAAAATATTTTGTTTGTTTGTACTGGAAATTCACATAGAAGCATTATTGCAGAAGCTATAGTTAACAATAATTTTAATGACAAATTAAAGGCTTATAGCGCAGGTAGTAATCCAGCTGGAGTTGTGGATGGTGATGTAATTAAGTTTTTAAAAGCAAAAAACTATGATCTTAGGAATGTATCATCAAAAAATTTTGATATTTTTATTAATAGTGAAGTTAAAATGGATTATGTGATTACCGTATGTAATAGTGCAAATAAAGAATTCTGTCCTATTTGGCCTAAAAAAGATCAAATTATTCACTGGGATATTGAAGATCCAATGACCAAACTCTTAAATTCTAACGAAGAAGAAAAAAAAATTATCGTTTCAAACACTTTTGATGTAATTAATGGAAAAATTAGAGAGTGGGTCAATATGACTGTATAAATATATGGATATACATTTAAAATTTTATAAATCTATTAGAATCACCGATCAAAAAAAAAAAAAATCAACTTTAGTCATAGATTAAATCATTACAAAATATTAAATGGGTCTTAGAACTATGATTCTAAATAAACAAAAAAAATTTATATAAGAAAATATGGAACTCTCATTAATATATACCATAGTAGGATTTGGACTAGCAGGTTGGTCTGTTATTGGAAATGACTCTATTCAAACTTTAGGTACATTTATTGCCTCTAAACAAAAATGGTTTAAATGGTATACACTTGCTGCTTCCGCATCATTTGTAATGATCTTAGCTCTTGCTTGGGGGTGGTATGCTTATGATGGTGATATTTCTTATGGGAGATTAACGAGAATACCTTACCAAGAAATTCAATGGTATCATGCTGTTGCTCCAGGAATACTTTTGTTATTAACAAGAGTTGGTATTCCAGTTTCTACAACCTTCTTAGTGTTGTCTGCTTTTGCATCAACAGTTGTTTTAGAAAAAATGTTAATGAAAAGTGTTGTTGGTTACGGTTTGGCTGCTGTAGTTGCTTATATTTCTTGGATAACAATATCAAAATTTATTAATGAAAAGTTTGATGAAGTTGATGATAAATGGATTGGATTTTGGCGTAACTCTGTCTGGATTACCTCTGGTTGGTTATGGTGGGTTTGGTTATCACATGATGTTGCAAATATAGCAGTATATCTACCACGACAATTGAGCCCTACTCTCCTTATTACAGTAATGGCATACTTTACAATTCTACTATTTTATATTTTTTATATTCATGGTGGACCTATTCAAAAAGTTGTTTTAGATAAAACTGGAACCAGATATGCAAGATCAGCCACAATTATTAATGTAATCTATGCTGCGGTATTGTTTTACTTTAAAGAATTAAATGACCTTCCGATGTCAACCACTTGGGTATTTGTTGGATTACTATGTGGCCGAGAATTAGCAATTTCGACTATGAATAAAGATTATAAATTTAAATATGTTTTCCCATTAATTGGAAAAGATTTTATTAAAATGATTTTCGGATTAAGCGTATCAGTCGGAATAGTGCTTGCTATTCACTATATAATAATTCCATATGGATTTTTTTAATCAAGCAAAGTACCTAAGTGAAGAGATTTGTCATTAGCTTTTTCATCTGACCAATTTGTTCTCCATATTTCAGAAGACCAATGCCCACAATTTACTGTTGGTCGTGAAAAACCTTCTAGTGGTTCTATTAATGGTTTAATTGTTACATCGTATTTTGGTACAGCAAAATATGGAAAAGAATAACGGTCTGTTCGACTTTTATTTATTACTCTATGTGGAGTAGACATTAATCTGCCTCCACTCCATAATTCTAGCATATCACCAATATTTGCCACAAAAGTATTTTCACTTTCTTGTGGTGAAATCCATTTTCCATCCAATGTCTGAACCTCAAGTGCATTTGAGGAATCTGCTGCTATAATTGTTAAAGCATCAGTATCTTTATGAGGATGGAAACCATAAGCTTCATCATTAATTTTTTGTACCGGATAATGAAGTAAAGTCATATTAGTTAATGAAGGATAACTAAATTGATCAATTAATTCATTTTTTTTAAATCCTAGAGATTCTTCTAAAGCTCTTAAAAGAAGTGATGCTAATTTATCCATTTCACTCCAATATTTTAAAATATTTGTTTTTGATTCAGGGACTTTTGACGGCCAAATGTTCGGGCCATGTAGTGAACATTTATAACATATAGGATCATCAGCCGAAACTTCTGTATGTAATTTATAACCTTCATAGTGATCAGCTTTATAATCGGTGCCATTAGGAGTAAAAAAATCAAGAGGAATATAACCTCGATAATTGTTTCGTGTTATCATTTCCTTTTTTTTTGTTAAATCATCAACATCAAAAATTTTTTTTACTGTGGAACGCATATTATTAACAATATCTGGATTTATTTCTGTAGCGGTTAAACTTACAAATCCAATTGATGAAAATGCATCATAAAGATCTTTAACAGTTTTATTTCTGACATCTTTATTTGTACTATTTAAAAGACTTGCATCTATTAGAGGAATTTTATCCACAGTAAATAATTACCTTTAAAATTTTAATTAATTCTTACGTTTTGTTTTTTTAATTCTTTTTGTACGTCACTTAAATTAACATCTTTAAGATTTTTTTTGTTTTTTACAGATATAGCAGCAGCTATACCACCACCTTGACCGGTTACAACACAACAGGCCATATTTCTATTTGATGCATGAGCTATTTTATCACCACCAATTGATCTACCTACTACAAGTAAATTAGAAATATTTTTTGGCATAAGAGATCTATATGGAATTTGCATATATCTACCAGTTGTTGGTAAAATTAAAACTCCATATCCATCAATAAATTCTGGAAATATACCAATTGAATCCTCAAATCTTCCTTCGTTTCTCACATCCGACTCTTTCATATTATAATGTGCATCAATTTTTCGAGTATCTCTAATTCCAATTGTCATACCAAAATTTCTTAAACGAGCATTTGAACATCCTGGTGCAAACTTACGTAAAGCTTTAATTGCTTGCATTGCTTCTTTACGCCCTTTCATTTCGAAGCGAGTTAAACTGTCTGGATCTGTTCCATCGCATCCTGCAAGATGGACTAAATTCATATAAGTTAATTCTCCCGTATCATGCATTGCTCCCCATGTACCTGAGATAGTGTTTAAATCAGATTTTATAATTCCAGCTTGTATAGCTTTTTGAAATGGTGCTTTTAAAAATGGAGAAAACATTTTGTCTTCCTTGCCACTTGTTTCTACCTCCCATTCTCCTGATGCCCAATCACTATAAGTTTGTGGGTTGTCTTTAACTTCTTGCATAAATTTCTTTTTATCTACACCAGATAAATGAAACATCACGCTTGCAGCTATCATTTTTTCAACAGCTGTTTTATTAATTGGTGCCCCAGAGCGATACGCAACATCAGCATCCCCTGTTGCATCAATGATAACTTTTCCCATTATTGCTTCTCTACCAGCTTTGGATTCAACAATGATACCCTTTATGGTACTTCCCTCTATTATAGGTGAAACAAAAAAACGATGTAACATTGGTGTTACACCAGAATCTTCAACTAAAGTATCTGCAACTAATTTAAATCTTTCACTATCAAGCTCGTAACTTGTTGATTGGCTTTCTGGTACAGCAGCATCCATTGATTTAGCTCGTTCTTCAAATTCAAAAGCAATTCCACCAGCTTCGATTGTTTTTTCATGTCTATACCAGGCAAAACCTTCAACTCCTACTGCTGTAATATTACCGCCAAAACATCCAAATCTTTCAACAAGAACAACTTTTACGCCTGTTCTAGCAGCTGCTAATGCGGCTGCTAATCCACCTGGACCAGATCCAACAACTAAAACATCAGTTTCAGTAATTATTTCAATTTTTCTTGAAGGCTCCTCTATAAATTTTTTCATGAACTTTATTTACAATTAACGCAGCATTGATCTACCCAATGATTAGGTGTTACTTCAATTAAACCCATTTCTATATTTCCTTCTTTACAGTCATGTGTGGGATTAGGACAACGCGTTCTAAAAACACATCCTGAAGGGGGATTCATAGCGCTTGGAATTTCACCAGTAAGTTCAATTGCTTTAGATTGTTTTTCTGGATCTATGGAAGGAATAGATGACAATAAAGCCTTTGTATAAGAGTGTTTAGGATTTTTAAACAATTCTTTTGAAGATGCTATCTCAACTATATGTCCAAGATACATTACAGCAACCACATCACAAACGTGAGCCACTACACTTAAGTCGTGACTTATAAAAAGATAAGTTAAGTTCAATTCTTTTCTCAATGACTTTAATAAATTTAGTATATCTGCTTGAATAGACACATCTAACGCCGCAACACTTTCATCTGCTACAATAAATTTAGGGCTGCTCACCAGAGCTCGTGCGATAGATATTCTTTGACGTTGACCACCAGAAAAAGCGTGTGGAAATCTTCTTAAATGTTCAAGGTTTAATCTGCATTTTGAAGCTATTTCTCTTACCCGTTCATCAGTTTCTTCTTTAGATTTAGTAATTTTCATTACTTCCAAAGGTTCAGCAATAATGTCTCTAACGGTCATTCGCGGACTTAAAGCAGCATAAGGATCTTGAAAAATTAATTGTGCTTTTTTTCTATATTCTTTTAATTCTTGCTTAGAAATTTTTGTTAAATCAAAGTCTTTATTATCATCGTGAAATATAACATTTCCAGAACTAATTTTATTTGCGCCGAGTATTGCTCTTCCAAGTGTTGTTTTGCCAGAACCAGATTCTCCTACTAAACCAAAAAAAGATCCCTTTTTTATTTTAATATTTATATTTTGAACTGCATGAATTTTTTGTTTTTTTGCTAGAAAATTTTCTTGATAGTCAAATTCAACAGATAAATTGTTTACAGAAATTAGATCATTATTCATAATAAATTACCCACAATTCACACAACATTTATCTACCCAGTGTCCCGGTTTTACTTCAATTAATCCCATTGGTGTTTTACCTTCTTTACATTCATGAGTAGGATTTGGACATCTTGTACGAAAAACACAATTTGAAGGTCTTTCCAACGGACTAGGGATATTTCCAGGAATAGGTTTTAATGGTGCATCAAGATTATTAACATCTGGAAGAGCAGCAATTAATCCTTTAGTATATGGGTGTTTAGGGTTTTTTAAAATTTCATTAACTGGTCCCTTTTCAACTATGCACCCTAAATACATAACAGCAATTTGATCAGCAGTTTGGGCAATGACAGCTAAATCATGGGTAATAAAAATTACGCCCATTTTATATTCTTTAATAATGTCTTTCATTAGCTTCAAAACTTGTGCTTGAATAGTAACATCTAAGGCAGTTGTTGGTTCATCTGCTAATAATAATTTTGGCATGGTTGATAAAGCCATTGCAATCATGGCTCTCTGTCTCATTCCTCCCGATAATTCAAAAGCATATTGATTAAATCTTTTTTCTGTATCAGTTATTCCAACCCTTGTTAACATGTCTAAAGAAATAGATTTTGCTTCTTCCTTTTTAATATTTTTATGTAACAACAATTGCTCGACCATCTGATCACCTATTTTAATAGCAGGCGCAAAACTGGCCATTGGCTCCTGAAATATCATCGAAACTTTACCACCTCGAATTTTTTTTAAATCTTCCTTAGATGTAAATTTTATTACATTTTCACCATCTATAATTATCTCTGCATCTTCGTTATAAATTGTATTACCTGGATTAAGTTGCATTATTGCTTTTGCAGTAACTGATTTTCCAGATCCAGACTCTCCAACAATTCCAAGGACCTCTCCTTGATTTACTGACAATGAAACATTTTCAACTGCTGTAATTCTACCTTCATCAGTATCAAATTTAACATCTAGATTTTTTATTTTTAATAATTCTTCCATATTTTATTTATTTGTAATTTTATGAGGATCTGCTGCATCTCTTAGTCCGTCTCCAACAAAGACAAAAGATAATATTAGTACAACTAAAAATATTACAGGAATAAAGTACCATTGATAATTTAGAAGAACATCAGCAGCTGTTGCATTTTGTAATAATACACCTAATGAGTTAACTGGCTCTCTTAATCCCAAACCGATAAAACTAAGAGCTGTTTCTGCTAAAAGCATGTAAGGAAAGCTTATAACCAAATCAACTATTATGTAGCTTGTAAAGCTAGGTAAAAGATGTCGTCCAATAATATGTGATGATGAAGCTCCACAAAGTTGAGCTGCAAGTACATATTCTTGACTTCTTTCAGCCAATAAATGTGTTCGTACTCTTCTAGCAAGTGTTGGCCAATTAATTAACCCTAATAGACATGAGATAAAGAAAAACCTTAACTCTGAACTCCATTCGAGTGGAGCAAAAGCTGCCAAACACATAAACAAAGGTATGGGGGGTACTGTTCTAACCGCATCGGTAAACATTTGTAAAACACCATCAATCCATCCACCATAATAACCCGAGATACCTCCAATAATTAAAGAAAGGATAAATGATATAAAAACACCTAAAGTTCCAACAGCTAAAGAAATGTATATGGCAGCTAAAGTTCTTCCAAATATATCTTTACCGGCCTTGTCGGTACCAAATAAATGAATACCACCTTTATCCATGCCAAACAAATGCCTATTCATTTTAAAACCAGGCACTTTAAAATCTAAGGCTTCACCTGGTAAATTTATACTGAAATCAAAGACTCTGTACTCCCAGCTCTTAACAAAAAAATGCACATACCGCCTTTTCTCTCTATCTTCTTTGTAAACCCATCTAAAATTTGTTTCAGCACTTCTAAATTTTGTTTGTGTATAAAGAAAAGGTCTAAACGAAAAACCATTTTCATCCCAAAATTTAGGAATTTGTGGTGCGCCATTTTCATATTGTTTATCACGTCCTGCTATAGTTGGATTGTATGGAGATAAGAAATCTGAAAATAAACCTAAAAAAATTAAAAATATTAAAACAGAGCCAGCTATTTTTGCTGATTTATTTTTAAAAAAACGTCCTCTAACTAACTGTGCTTGAGTAGCAGTAAAGTAAGCTTCTTTTTTCTTTGAAGCAATTTCTATATTTTTTGTTGTACTAGCTTCCACCCATTACTCCCTTACGAACCCTTGGATCCATTATTGCTAAAATCACATCTGTAACAAAATTTACAAAAACAATTGTAGCTGTTAGCAAAAATATAATAGCACCAGCTAATTGTTGATCATTTGAACGTGCCAATGCTTCGATTAATAAAGCTCCAGCCTCGGTTAATATTAAAATAAGTGCAACTATAGGAAGTGCACTAAAAATTCTATTTAAATCAAATCCGATAGAATTAATAACGGGTCCTAGTGAATGCTTGGCAGGATAACGCCACAACAAAGACATTCCAGAAATACCTCTGGCTCTTGCTGCCATTACATACAGTTTATCATTTTCATCGAGCATTAAAGCTCTTACTGTTTGAAGAGCAAAAGCGGTTGCATTCCAACCTAAAACAAATATCGGCAACCATGCTCTACTTAAAAAATCTTTAACTCTATCTGCAGACCAAGGAACGTTTTCATATTCTTCAGAAAATAAACCTGTCATTGTGTCTCCGTAAAAATAAGTCATAAAAAGCATAATACAGAGAGCGACCAAAAAATTAGGTAAGGCAATACCTAAATAACTTATAAATTTTAATGACTCGTCAACAACCTTATATTTGGTCGTGGCCGAAATTATTCCGACCGGTATAGCTATTAAATATGATAAAAGTAATGCGGTTATTGATATAATTAAAGATAAGGAAAACCGTCCACTTAAAAGTTCATTAATATTCATTCTTAAAATACAACTGTTGCCAAATTCTCCTTTAAAAGCAATGTCAGTTACCCATTTACCGTATCTATATAAAAAAGGTTTATCTAGACCCAATCGAACTTTTTCAGCTTCAATGTCTTCGTAAGTAATTTGGGAACCTTGTGTGTTTTTAAAAGCTAAATACCTTTCAGCGCAAGTACCGGGAACAAGCTCCATTAATGAAAAAACTATAAAACAAACAATCAATAATGTGATAATTGCTAAGAAAAATCTTGTTAATGTAAATTGTATAAAATTAATCATACTTATCCATTATTAATGTAACTTAAATTATAGATTAACTAAAAAAAAAATAAAAGCGGCAATTTTCATTGCCGCTTTTTAAATTATATATTTTTACTAAACTTAACCTAATTACCTTTTAGCATCTGCTAACCACCATTGTGGAGCAAGATACGGATAAGTTCTGTAATACTCATAAGAAACAGTTTGGAAATCTGCAAAATTTCTCAAAGCATCTCTGTGGTATGCTGGGAAAGGAGCTTTAACTGTTCCTATAAACAGTGAACTCTCAGTCAATATTTTTGCTATTTTAGCACCCCATTTATTTGACTCAGGAGTACCTGCTTCATATGACTGGAACTTGTCAATTCCTTCCATTGAGTCGTAAACCCATTTTGGAGGTTTAACACCTTCAGCACCATTACTATCAACATAAGCAGCCCACTCTAAACCTTGAGTATGGTTAAAATAGTTACCAAACGGAGGTTTGAAAGTTTCTGGGTCTCCTAAAACGATAGCTAAAGGTTGACCTTTATCCCAAACGTGTACATCAAGTTTATTTGCTGCTTGAGAGCCTCTGTATTCATCAGGAGTAACTTCTTTGAAAGCAGTTTTAATTCCTACTTCACTCCAATGTCTTGCAACAAGTTCAACTTCAACACCACCAATTCCTTGAGTAGCGTAATCAATGTTGATTGCTAAAGGAGCTCCACTAGGAAGATCTCTAAAGCCATCACCATTAGCATCTTTAACTCCTACTTCATCAAGCCAAGCTTTTGCTTGAGCTGGATCGTATTGAGTCATGTATGTTTTTAACGCTGGATCAACAAAGTCAGGCGCTGGTGAGAAACCAACAAACTGTTCTACAGTACCCATTCCATAATAAGCAACTTCATTTATCTCATTACGATTGATCGCAACAGACATTGCTTGACGGAATTTTTTGTTACCGTAAACAGATCTTTTTTCCTCATCAGGATGATTAACGTTAAAGCTGAATAAAGCAGCTCCACATCCAGGTTTAATTTGAACATTATACTTACCTTTATCTTTTCCATCTAATAATTGAGGAACAGATTCAAGCTGAACAGATTGAGCTTTGTAGTCAACTTCTCCATTAACAAGTTTTAAAATTCTTATTTCTTTTTCGTTAATGTATCTCTCATTCTGGTAGTCAACATAAGGTAATTGGTTTCCTGCAGTATCAACCATATGGAAATATGGATTAGCCGCATACACCCTTCCTTCAGTAGTATCTTCTATTGTCATAAAAGCTTCCAAAGATGGGTAAGCTGCATATGGTAGATTTTTTACTAACGTAGGATTTGCCAACATAGGTGTTGGTGTATCAGTCCAACCTGAGTTTCCATAATAAGCTTTTAAAGCATCATAACCATCTTTAAATCCAAGTTTCTGAGCATTTGCATCAGCTTTTGAATCTAATTTTGGATGAAATTGTTTTAGGAAATGTTCAGGAATGAAAGCTTGATTGTATGACCAAGCTATTGTAGCTAAAAATCCTGGCATTGGAGCCGGAAGATTAAATCTAACTTCTTGATCATTCACCACATCTACAGTTGCTGGTTTTCCACCAATTAGCAAGTAAGGATAAGGTTTCTCTCTTATCTTTGGATCCATCATCATATCTTCATACCAAAACTCAACGTCTCTTGCTGTAAAAGGTTCTCCATTTGACCATTTGTGACCTTTTCTTAAATAAAAAGTAAGTTGCGTAAAATCACTATTCCATTTGTAATCTTTTGCAACGTTAGGAACGATAGTTGATAAGTCGTCATCAAAACGAACTAGGTTTACATGACGTGTTGATAACATGTCAGATGTTCCTGCTTCAGTTGCGTTAGATAAAAACTTAAGTGTTCCACCGTATTTACCAATAGAATCATATGGTACAACTACTAAAGGCTCTTTTGGAAGACGACTTTTAACGCCTTTCAATTTAGAATTTCCTTGAATTGTATCATTGATACTTTTGATATTAGGATTTTCAGAAAATTTCATTTTGCAGCCTGCTGCCTTTTCATATTCTGAAAGTTCGTATTGTTGTGGATATTTCCCTCCAGCGACACCTTTGGTATCTTTCATTGTGATACCTGTGCAATCTGCAGCAAAAGAACTCGTGCTAAAGCCTGCAACTAGAAAAGAAAATGCAACAATTTTCACTAATAATTTCTTCATTATTGTCTCCTTATTGTTATTCTTTAAAACGATATTTAATTTCAATTTTGAGCAAAAGTAAACGTGAGTTAAAATTAATTTCAATCTATAATTGCAATGGTTGACTTAAAAGTATAATTTTTATTAATTTTTTTCAACCTGTCGTTTAAAGTCAAATATTTCAATACCTAGTAATTTTAATTGATTATTAACCACATATAAAAAAATTATTAATGACAAGTAATTAATGGTCAAAATTCCAAACCATAATCCTTGTAAATCATAGTTTAAATAAAAACATAAAAACCAAAATATAATAGAAGCACCCAAAACTTCTTTAAAAAAACTAATAAAAGTTGTGTATATAGGTTTTTTAAGACCTTGCATTAATGAAATCGAAATTTGTAAAGCTGTAAATGCAGGGATAAATAATGCTGAAATTTTAAGGTAATAAGATCCAATTTGAATAACATTTATATCATCTGTAAATATTTTCATTAAAAGATTAGATCCAAAAAAAATGACAAAACCCCCTATTATCATCATAATCAAACCATATTTCATACAAACTAAATAACTTTCTTTAATACGATCATATTTCATTGCACCAAAATTCTGACCAGTTAAAGAAAGACAAGCAAAATGCAAACCAATTGCTGGTAATAAAATTATTTGCTCTATACGAAGGGCAATTCCATAAGCAGCTACTGAACTGCTGCTTGTATCTTGTGTTGGAAAAAAGGACGCAAAAAAAGTAATAATAAAAAAACCTGATGCAATACATAATGTATTTAATGATGCTGGAAATGCTTGTGTGATAATGTCTTTTTGATATTTAAATTTTGGAATAAAATCATCGAAAGAAATATCTTCAAAGTAATTAGTAATTTTTTTTAATCTATAAAAAACATAAATTGTAGCAATAAATTCTGCTATAATAGTTGCGTAAGCAATTCCTTTAATACCCATAGGAGGAATTGGTCCAAAACCATAAATAAGGAGTGGATCTAAAACTAAATTTACAAAAAAACCAATTATAAAAACATTAGCGTAAGTTTTTGTATCACCAACTGCATTTAAACCAGCTGTAGGAGTAGAATCTAAGATAATGAAAGTACATCCCCAAAAAATAATATTCATATATTGTACTGCAAAATTAAAATATTCACCTTCTGCACTTAAAAGTTTAAATAAGTATGGAATTGACAAAAGACCAATTATCATAATTACAATGGAAGCTATGACGGAAAAACTAATTGTCTGTAATAAATATTTTTTTGCCAGCTGTTTGTTTCCTGAACCTTCGGCATTAGCAATTAATGCAGTTGCACCTTCACGGGTTCCACGAGAAATTGTAATAATCATCATATACATTGGAAAAGATATAGTAATGGCTGCTACTGCTATAGAACTTATTTTTGAAGCAAAATAAGTGTCAACCACATTAAACATTGTATGAAAAAAAAATCCAACACTCACTGGTACTGCCATTTTTATAGCCAACTTTGAAATTGAGTCTTCTGTAAGGTTTAATTTTTGATTTTTCATTAGATTTTTTAATAGATTATACTTTTTCAAACATATTACTATGCAAACATTAATTTTTGATTTAATTTTATTATTATTTAAAGATGAAAAAATCAGTTTTATTTATTTGTGCTGACCAATGGAGGTGGGATTGTTTTGGTTTTATGGGACATAAACATGCTCATACACCCACTATTGACAAATTAGCTTCTAGAAGTACCGCTTTTACAAAACATTTCACAAATATAATTCCTTGTGGACCCTCAAGGGCAACGATGTTAACTGGTCTATACCCTTTTATTCATCGTTCAGTTGTTAATGGTGCTCCATTAGATGAACGTTTTACAAATATTGCTTTAGAAGTAAAAAAACTTGGATACGACCCTACTCTTTATGGGTACACAGATACTTCGTATGATCCTCGTAAATTAGATAAAAATGATCCTCGTCTTTTTACTTATGAATCTCCTATGCCAGGTTTTAATCCTGTTTGCCATTTGCCTAGTGGAAATCCTGAACCGTGGGCTTCTTATTTAGAAGAAAAAGGTATTAAGGTAAAAAAACCAACTGATTTATATATATGTCCAGAAGCAAATTATGAAGAAGGATTTGCATATAAAGCATGGAAAATTCCTACAGAACTTTCTGATACTTCGTTCTTAGCAGATAGAGCTGCTGAAGATTTAAGAAATTTAAAAAAACCTTTTTTTATGCATGTATCTTTTTTAAAGCCTCACCCACCTTATTGTGTATCTGACCCTTGGCATAGTTTGATTGATCCTACAAAATTGGAAAATGACATTTTAGATGAAAATTGTGATTATAGAAATAAACTTCATCCTTTAGCAGAAAAAATTGTTGAATGTTTTGAAGTCAAAGGCAATAAAACTCCAGAAATAAATTACAAAAATCTAACAAAAAAAGATATAGCAAGAATACAAGCAGTTTATTTAGGTATGTGTGCTGAAGTAGATTTTAACATTAAAAAAATATTAAAAGCCCTTGATGATAACGGGCAATCAGATAATACAATGATAATTTTTACTAGCGATCACGGAGAGATGCTTGGTCAACACAAAATGTTTGGAAAAAAAGGTTGGTGGGATCAATCTTACCGTATACCTTTAATTGTTTACACACCAAATTGTAAACCTCAAATGTTGAATGAAATGACAGAATCAGTTGACCTTTTGCCAACTATTATTGATTGGTTAGGAGGTGAAATACCTATAGATTGTAACGGAAGATCTTTAATCTCAAATATTGAAAGTGGAAAACCAAATTTACCAAATAGAGACTACGTAATTTTTGAATGGGATTTTAGAGATCTATACCTAAATAAAAATTCAAAAAAATTAACTTTAGCTCCTGAGGAGTGTAATTTATCAGTAATAAGAACTGATGAATGGAAATATGTTCATTTTCCAGCTTTTGAACCTTTGTTATATAATATTAAAAATGACCCAAATGAAAAAGTAAATTTAGCTACAAATTCAAAATATGATAAAATTAAAAGTGAAATGCTAAGCAAACTTTTAAGTCATCGTATTAGACATTCTGAACGTCAAATGACAAACACAAAATTAACTTCAGAAGGACCAAAGATATTAAATGGTCCATCGATAAGACAAATAGTATAAAATATATGCTTACTACAGTTATTGGTGCATATCCTAAACCTAAATACCTTAAACTTCCTGATTGGTTTAATGCTGATGGTGGTACTGATACACAATATCCAACGAAAGATTATCATGATGCAATTAAAGAAATGGGAATTGAAGCTGAAAATATATTTCAAAAAGCAACTGAAGAAGTAATTAGAGACCAAATAGAATGTGGAATTGATATTATAACTGATGGCGAGGTACGTAGAGAAAATTATATCCACTATCATTGCCGCCATTTGGATGGAATCGATTTTAATAAGTTGACCAAAAAAGTAGCAAGAACAGGAAATTATGAATGTTGGTTGCCTACTATAACAGGAACTGTAAAAGCTAAAGAAGCTTTTTTGGTGAGGGAATGGCAGTTAGCACAAAAAATGTCTTCTAAACCCGTAAAAATAACTATACCAGGTCCAATGACTATAACTGATACAATATCTAATGAATTTTATAATTCTCCAAAAAAAATGGGAGAAGATTTAGCTGAAGCTATAAAAGTTGAAATAAATAGACTGGCTGAAGCAGGTTGCAAATATATTCAAGTTGATGAACCTTTGTTTGCTAGAAAACCAAAAGAAGCTATTGAATATGGAATTAAAAATCTTGAAAAATGTTTTGAAGGAATAGTGAATAAAAAAATAGATAAAATTACACACATATGTTGCGGTTACCCTGATAAATTAGATGCTGTTAATTACCCTAAAGCTCCACTTAATTCGTATCACGAAATTGCTAAAATGCTAGACAATTCAATTGTAGACTCAATTTCAATAGAAGATGCTCATAGATACAACGATTTAAATTTGTTAAGTAAATATAAAAATAAAAAAATAATTTTCGGTGTTTTAAAAATTGCTAGTAGTAAAACTGATTCTGAAGAAGATATTTATAATAGAGTTAAAGAAGCACTTAACCATATAGATAAAGAAAGGCTTATACTAGCTCCTGATTGTGGACTTGGTCACTTACCAAGAGAACTTTCTAAAAAAAAATTAAAAATAATGTCGGAAGTGGCAAATAAATTTTAAATTATTTTGTCACGGTACTTATTTATTTAATGGTTTTTATTGCAGATGTTTATTAACTGATATATAGAATGTGTTTTATGTCAAAAATTGATAAAATTTCTGTTAATGGAAAATCATACAAATGGCCTACAAAACCAGCTGTTGTTATTTGTTTAGATGGAAGCGAGCCAGGACCAAAAGGTTATATTGATACTGCAATTAGAATGGATTGTATGCCTTTCATGAAATCAATGTTAAGTAAATCAACTTATGAAATTGGTAAATGTGCAATGCCAAGCTTCACAAATGTGAATAATATGTCAATTGTTACTGGAACAACTCCAGATGTGCATGGTATATGTGGTAACTTCTTTTTTAATCCAGATGATGGAAAAGAAACATTGATGAATGATGACTCTTTTTTACGTGTTTCAACAATTTTTGAAGCTTTTGAAAATGCCGGTGCGAAAATAGCAATAATTACAGCAAAAGAAAAACTAAGAAAATTATTAGGAAAAAATCTTAAAAAAGCTATTTGTTTCTCATCTGAAAAAGCAGACACAGCAAACTTAAAAGAAAATAGAATAGAAAATGTTTTAGATTTAGTAAAAAAACCTCTACCAGAAGTTTATAGCTCAGATTTGTCAGAATTTATTTTTGCTGCTGCAGTAGAAATTATTAAAAAAGAGAAGATTGATTTAATTTATCTATCAACAACTGATTATATTCAACACAAATCTGCTCCTGGAGGCAAATTAGCTAATAATTTTTATCATATGCTTGATGGTTACCTGTCTAAATTTTATGACTTAGGTTGTGAAATATCTTTAACCGCAGATCATGGAATGAAGGGCAAGACGAACGAAGATGGTTCTTTAAATTTAATCTATATACAAGACGAACTAGATAAAAAATTTGGTAAAGATGAATGTAATGTTGTTTGTACTATCACAGACCCTTATGTTGTTCATCATGGGGCTTTGGGTGGTTTTGTGACAATATACCTAAAAAATAAAGCTAAAATTGATGATGTTATAAACTATATCAAAACAATAAAAGGTGTTGAGCTGGTTCTGAATAAAAAAGATAGTGTTAAAAAGTTGAATCAACCAGAGGATAGAATTGGTGATATTGTTGTTACATCGAATGAAAATTTTGCAATTGGTAAAAAAAAGAGTGATCATGATTTAAGTCAATTAAAAGAACCATTAAGAACTCATGGTGGCCTTGGAGAAACAGATATACCTATTTTTATATCAAAAAAAATCGATGCTAGCTACAAATCAAAAGGTGTCTTAAAGAATTACGATATATTTGATTTAGCCTTAAATTATGGATAAAAAAATTTTTAAGGTTAAAGGGACCTATGTAAATGGTCAGTGGCTTAACTCAAAAGATAGATACGATATTTATAACCCATCTAATGGTGAAAAATTATCCGACGTACCTATATCAGATAAAAAAGAACTTGAATTAGCAGTAGACTCTGCAAAAAAAGCTCAGCTAATCTGGTCAAAAACTTCTTTAATTGAAAGAGCTAACGCTTTAGAAAAGTTAGCAAAAAAAATACTAGAAAAAGAGGAAGAGTTTGCTTTAATTGACACTTACGATTCAGGTAATGCTTTAACTGGGATGAGAAAAGATGTTAAGGAAACAGTAAATAACATAAGATATTTTTGTGGATTGGTAAGAGAAGTTAAAGGCGAAACTTTTTCCATGGAAAAAAACCACTTAAATTTTACACGTTATCAACCTTATGGTGTCGTACTTAAAATCAATCCTTTTAATCACCCTTTTAGATTTTGCGTTGAAAAAATTGCTGCACCTTTATTAATGGGGAATTCTCTGATAATCAAAAATTCTGAACAAGCACCAATTTCCTCTTTGAGATTTTGTGAACTGTTAGAAAATATATTTCCAAAAGGTTTGATAAACGTTGTAACAGGAGGTCCAGATAACGGAAAATTTTTAGTTGAACATCCAGATATCAAAAGAATAGCTGTAATAGGATCTGTTAATACTGGAATAGCTGTTGCAAAATCTGCTGCCCCTCTTCTCAAAAATATATCTTTAGAGTTAGGTGGTAAAAATCCAATTATTGTTTTTGATGACGCTGATCCAGATTTTGCAGCAAGTTTAGCTATAAAAGGTATGAACCTAAGCAGACAAGGACAGTCATGTAGTTCTACTTCTCGTGTTCTTATAAATAAAAAAGTTAAAGAAAAATTCCTTAAATCACTTGTAGAAAAAGCAAAAAGTATTCCTGTTGGATTGCCGTGGATTGAGACAAATGAAATAGGTCCGATCGTATCGAAAAAACAATTTGAAGGAGTCATGAACTATATTAAATCTGGCATTGAACAAGGTGCAAAATTACTTTTAGGAGGAGATCAAAATAAATCAGATGATCTTAAAAACGGTTTTTTTATAAATCCTACTATTTTCTGTGATGTTAAACCTGATATGAAAATAGCAAAGGAAGAAATTTTTGGACCAGTTATATCCGTTATTGACTGGGATGATTATGATGAGATGGTAAAAATTGCTAATTCAACTAAGTATGGATTAACAACTATGATTGTAACTAACTCTTTATCTAATGCCATGAAAACTGCTGAAGATGTAGAGGTTGGATATGTTTGGGTAAACACATCGGGCAGATATTCTGGTGCACAATATGGTGGTTGGAAACTTAGCGGTATTGGTGTTGAAGAATGCTTTGATGAAATGAAAGGTTACGCAAGACTTAAAAATATTAATATGAAATGGAATTAAATTTTTAATTATATAATCCCTAAAAATTATTTTTGGTAAAAAAATGCTTAAAATAAAAAAAAAATTAAAATTATGTTTGAAGGAAAAATTAAATCTTAAATAAAATTTTTTTCTTGAATTTCTGAAATAAAACTGTATCAAAACTCTAATTATGGCAAAAAGAAATTTTAAATCAAAAAAAATTAAGAAATCTTATAAAGAAGAAAATTACGAAGAATTATCACCAATTAGAAGACTTGAAAGAAAACTTGATAGAGTAAATCATATTATGGAACTAATTCGTACAATTGTTCCTATAATGTTGTTGGCATTAAATTGTATAATTTTAGCAAAAATATTTAATCTGATTTAATATTAGTCCTATATAAAAAAAATGGATAAAAAACTGCTTACACCAGGTCCCCTTACAACTTCTGATTCAACAAAAAAAGCTATGCTTCATGACTGGGGTTCACGTGATGTTAAGTTCATAGATTTAAACAAAAAAATTCGTGAAACTCTAGTTGACCTAATTAATGGTCAAAATGTTTTTGAATGCGTTCCAATGCAAGGAAGTGGAACATTTTCTGTTGAAGCAATGATAGGGTCTTTAACAAACAAAAAATCAAAAATATTAATTTTAATTAATGGTGCTTATGGTCAACGGATGAAAAAAATATGTTCTTATATGTCTAGAAATTTTATTACATATGATGTTGCCGAACATGAAATTCATGATATTAACAAAATTCAAAATCTAATTAATGAAAATAAAGATCTGACACACATATTTTCCGTTTACTGTGAAACAACGTCAGGAATTTTAAACCCAATACAATCGATTTCGGAATTAGCCAAAAAAAATAATATATCCTTTTTTATTGATGCAATGAGTGCTTTTGGAGCTTTGCCCTTAGATGTAAAAAAAACATATTTTGATGCTGTTGCCGCTTCTTCAAATAAATGTTTAGAAGGAGTTCCTGGAGTTGGATTTATATTAGTAAGAAAATCTGTTCTTCAGACTTCTAAAAATAATTCTCATTCTCTTAGCTTAGATTTGTATGATCAATGGGAATCTATGGAAAAAAATGCACAATGGAGATTTACACCTCCAACTCATGTTTTGGCTGCATTCAATCAAGCTTTAACGGAACACCAAAATGAAGGTGGAACAAAAGGTAGGTATCAACGTTATAATAAAAATTGTAAAATAATTTGTGATGGTATGGCAAAAATAGGTTTTAAACAGCTTCTATCAAATGAATTACAAGCACCTATTATTATTACATTTTTACAACCAAAAGTTCCAAATTTCGATTTCAAAAAGTTTTATAATTCATTAAGTGACAAAGGTTTCTTAATTTATCCTGGAAAACTTACTGTTGCTGATACTTTTAGAATTGGTTGTATAGGACATTTAAATGAAAAGGATATGAAAGACGCTATTATTGCTGTAGAAAATACATTAAAGGATCTTAACATAAAATTAAGTTAAAGAAATGACGGCTACATTTGAAATTCCTTTAGTTAGAGCAACAAATGATAATCTAAAAGGATATGGTAATTTAGTTAATAATTTTGATGATTGTCAAATCCAAATTACACAATGGCCGAAACAAGGTTGGCGTGAGATTGATCCTGGTACTGGTGATGAAGGTGGCATAACAGAAGGATCTTTTGAAGTTTGGTGGGATAAAAATATTTTATATGGAAAAAATAATGCTGTACCTCATAAAAATATAAACAATTATGAAAAAGATGATGTATATCTTTTGGGTTATAGTTACCATCCTAGCGAAAAAAATACTAAACAGAATACTGAAGTAATTGAAGACATATATTTATGGCATGCAAATTATCACCCTGATGGAGGCCAGCTTTTTTTCCCTCAAGAAAAAAAACCATTTGTTTGTGCTTTAGCATTACCAGGTGATGACGTAAAACCAGAAAATTTCAAAGCATTTTATTTTGATGGATCAATGGGTTTATATATTCACCCGTATGTATGGCACGATGCTGTATTTCCTATAAATAAAACAGCAACTTTTAGAGGCAAACAAGGAAAAGTGCATGCGCGTGTGAGTATTGATTTTTCTAAAGAATTTAATGGATATTTAAAATTTAAAACTAAAATTTAAATAACTAATTTATTCTTCCATATATATCCTTATATCTTACTATATCAGTTTCTTTTAATATAGATCCTGTCTGAACCTCGATGATTTTTACAAGTTTTTTATAATTATTTTCAATCCTATGCACTGCTCCTTGTGGAATAAATACTGATTCACTAGTCTTTTTTAAATATTTATTTTTATTAATTGTAATTAGTGGTTTGCCTTGTGTTATCATCCAGTGCTCAGATCTATGATGATGTTTTTGAAGGCTTATAGAAGATTTTGAATTAACAGTTAGTTCTTTTACTAAAAAGTTTTTACCTTCAAATAAATTAACATATTTACCCCAAGGTCTGTAATAAATATTTTTTTTCTTAAAGTACTTAGATTTATTTTTATGATATATTTTAGATATTTCTCTCCAGCTACCTAAGTCAGACCAAGGTATATCTAATTTAATAGCATTAATTTTCTTTGTTTTTTCAAGGATTCCATAATCAAAAGATTTTTCTACTGATTTATTAAAAAATTTTTTGTTTAAATAATAGGTGTTATTTTTATATTTTGCCTTATTAACTGCTTTTAAACAGTTTTTGTATGTTTTGTTTTGATATTTTTGAAAATTATTAATTATAGAGTCTTTTCTTAAATAAAACATTCCAGAGTTCCAATAACCATTATTTTTAATAACCAATTTAGCTTTATTCAAATTGGGTTTTTCGATAAATTTAGTAACTTTGTTTATATTTTTTTTAATCTTTTTTGTTAAAAAATAACCATATTCACTAGAAGGATTTGTTGGCTTAATTCCAAATATAAATATATTTTGACTATCTAAATTAGTTTTATTTTTTTTTATAGCTGTATTTAAAATATGAGATTTTTCAATTAAATGATCGGCAGCAAAATACATCAAAGGTTGGTTTAAAGGTATATCTTTAATTAAAGCTGAAGATAATATTGCAGGGGCGGTATTTTTTTTTGCTGGTTCTAGGACTATTTTATATTTCTTAACTTTGTTTTTTTTAAGAGATTTTCTTACATCTTTTAAATATTTTAAGTTAGTACTTATTATTGGATAATCAAAAAAAGGTTTTTTAATTCTTTCTAGTGTTTTTTGAATTAATGACCAGCCACCAAAATCAATAAATTGCTTAGCTTGATGGTTTTTTTGTTTAGGCCAAAGTCTTGTTCCAGCACCTCCGCAAAGAATAACAGGTCTTATTTTCATTAAATATCTGCGTAAACTCTTACTTCATTTTTACCACCTGGATGCGTGGGTGCTCCTAAATAAGCTGGCCCAACAGTTTGAGCATACTTCCAAAGTGTACCGTTACCAAAGTTTATTTTTTTTGGCTTCCATTTCTTTTTTCTCTTCGCTAGTTCTTTTTTCGACAAACGAACATGGATAGTTCCTTTTTTAGCATCCAGATCAATTACATCACCATTTTTAAGTAAAGCTATTGGTCCACCAACTGATGCCTCTGGGCCAACATGTCCTATACAAAATCCTCTTGTAGCTCCAGAAAATCTTCCGTCTGTTATAAGAGCAACTTTTTCACCTTTTCCTTGACCATATATAGCGCCAGTCGTTTGTAACATTTCTCTCATACCAGGTCCTCCTTTGGGTCCTTCATATCTAATAATAATGATGTCACCATCTTTATATCTTTTTTTTTTAACTGCTTTATATGCAGATTCTTCAGTATCAAAACATCTTGCCTTTCCTGTGAACTGTAGTTTTTTTAAACCAGCAATTTTTACAATAGCGCCTTCAGGAGCTAAATTTCCTTTTAAGCCGACTACGCCACCATCTTTAGATAAAGGGTTATTATATTTACGCATAACTTTTTGTTTTAAATTAAATTTAACTTTTTTTAAATTTTGTCTCATAGTTTTTCCAGTTACAGTCATGCAATTACCATGGATATAGCCTCCATCCATAAGTGTCTTAAGTAACATTGGTACCCCACCTGCTTTCCACATATCTTTAGCTACATATTTTCCACCAGGTTTTAAATCAGCAAGATAAGGTGTTTTTTTAAATATTTTAGCAACATCCATTAAATCAAATTTAATTCCTATTTCGTTTGCTAAAGCTGGTAAATGAAGTGCAGCATTTGTTGATCCACCAGTAGCAGCTACTATTGTCGCTGCATTTTCTAATGATTTTTTTGTAACTATATCTCTTGGTCTTATATTTTTTTTTAGTAAATTCATCACAGCTTTTCCACTTTGCAAAGCATATTTATCTCTTTGTTCATATGGAGCTGGGGTTCCTGCTGAATAAGGTAATGCTAAACCAATAGCCTCAGAAACACATGCCATAGTGTTTGCAGTAAATTGACCTCCGCAAGCACCGGCACTTGGACAAGCTTTAAGTTCGAGTTTTCTTAATGCGTGTTCTGACATTTTACCTGATGAATATTTTCCAACACCTTCAAAAACATCAACAACAGTTACATCTTTTCCATTAAATCTGCCTGGTAATATAGATCCACCATAAATAAAAACACTTGGCACATTTAATCTAACCATTGCCATCATTAAACCTGGTAAAGATTTATCACAACCCGCAACACCAACTAAAGCATCATAACAATGCCCTCTAACAGTTAATTCAGTTGAGTCCGCTATTATATCTCTCGAAATTAATGATGATTTCATTCCTTCGTGTCCCATTGCTATTCCATCAGTAACAGTAATGGTGCAGAATTCTCTCGGTGTTCCGCCTGAACTTTTTACACCTTTTTTAACAGATTGTGCTTGTCGCATTAAAGCTATATTACAAGGAGCAGCTTCATTCCAGGTTGAAACTACACCAACAAAGGGTTTGGCTACATCTTTTTCTGTTAAATTCATTGCATAATAAAATGATCTTTGTGGTGCTTTATCTGGACCTAGTGATGTATGTCTGCTGGGTAATTTTTTTTTATTAAATATAGGCATTATAAGTTTTTTACAGTAAGTGATATTTTTATTATATCTTTTTTTAAATTATTATAATTATTTTTTTCTTGTTCAACAATATGTTTTGGAGCACGTTTAACAAAATCCTTATTTTTCAATCTTGATTGAATTTTTTCCATATCAATTTGATATTTTTTTTGTTTATTTATTAAATTTTGTTTAATCAAATTTAAATCTATATTTTCCTCAAAATACAGCTTAAATACTTCGCCTTTAATAACAAGGGAAGCAGAGGGTTTTTTTACATCTTTATTATAAAAGTTGTTTACTCTTCCAAGTTTTTTTAAAACAACATCATTTTTTTTAAAAAAAACTTTATTTTTTTTATTAATTTTGCTTAAGGATATATCAATATATGAACCAGGGCTTATACTTAATTCATTTTTAAAAGATCTAATTTGAGAAATAATATGTATTATATTTTCTACATCTTTATAATCTTTATCTATTTTAAATTTACCGGTAGGCCAGTTTTTTAACATTAAAAAATCTCTGTTTGAATTGTCTAGTTTATTTTTTAACCATATTTCTTCACTAATAAAAGGGATAAAGGGATGTGTTAATATCAATATTTCTTTAAAAATATAGCTAGCCATTACTTTCACTTCTTTAATGTTTTTTTTATTGTCAGAATACAATATGGTTTTTGAAAGCTCTAAATACCAATCACAATAAGAATGCCAAACAAAATGATATATATTTTTTGATGCTTCATCAAAACGATACTCTTTTATATTTTTTTCTACTATTTTTTTTGTTTTTATGAGTTCAGAATAAATCCACTTATTTATATTAATTTTAGATTTTGGGGATTGTTTTAAATTAGTAAATTTACAATTATTATGAGTTAAAAAATTATTAGCATTCCATAATTTATTTAAAAAATTTCTATAACCTTTGACTCTATCTTCAGATAATTTTACATCTCTTCCTGGAGATGCCATTGACAATAATGTAAATCTAAGAGCATCAGCACTATATTTTTTAATTAAATCGAGAGGGTCAATAACATTGCCTTTAGATTTTGACATTTTTTGTCCTTTTTCATCTCTGACTAATGCATGTACATAAATATCTTTGAAAGGTTCTTTGTTAATAAATTCCATTCCAAACATCATCATTCTTGCTACCCAGAAAAAAATAATGTCAAAGCCAGTTACTAGAACTGATGTTGGATAAAACTTCTTCATGTATTCTTTTTTATCTGGCCATCCAAGTGTAGCAAATGCCCAAAGTCCAGATGAGAACCAAGTATCAAGAACATCAGGATCTCTAACTAACTGTACTTCTTTTTTATAATATTTTTTTGAAATTTTTTTAGCTTCGTTTTCATTTATGGCTACAAAAATTTTTTTATCTGGTCCATACCATGCAGGAATTTGATGACCCCACCACAATTGTCTCGATATACACCATGGTTCTATATTGTTCATCCATTGAAAATATGTTTTTGACCAATTTTTTGGAAAAAAATTTGTTTTTTTTTGTTTTACAATTTTTTTAGCTTTAGCAGAAAGTTTTTTAGCGTCAGCAAACCATTGTTCAGTTAAAAAAGGTTCTATTATAGAATTAGATCTATCACCATAAGGAACTTTATTTTTAATATTTTCTTCTTTAACCAATAAACCTTTTACTGACAAATCATTTAGAATTTTTTTTCTAGCTTCAAATCTGTCTAAACCAACATAATCATTTGGAGCATTTTCATTAATTTTACCATCTTCAGTTAAAATGTTTATTATTTTAAGTTTATTTCTAATACCCACTTCATAATCATTAAAATCATGTGCAGGTGTAATTTTTACAGCACCTGTTCCTTGATCTGGATCCGCATATTCATCAGTAATAATTTTAATTAACCTGCCTACCAGAGGTAAATTTACATAATCTCCCACTATAGATTTGTATCTTTTATCTTTTGAATTTACTGCTACAGCAGTATCTCCCAACATTGTTTCAGGTCTTGTGGTTGCTATAATTATAAATTTATTACTTTTATCTATAGGATATTTTATATGATAAAGTTTTGAGTTTACCTCTCTTTGGTCAACTTCAAGATCTGATATAGCTGTTTTTAATTTTGTATCCCAATTAACCAATTTTTTTGATTTAAAAATTATTTTTTTTTTATGAAGATCTACAAAAACTTTTAATACGCATTTAGATAAATTTTCGTCCATTGTAAAAGCATTTCTTGACCAATCACATGAGCAACCCAATTTTTTTAATTGGTTAATTATTATATCGCCATACTCATTTTTCCACTTCCAAACTTTTTCAACAAACTTTTCACGTCCAATTTTATTTTTTTCAATACCTTCATCTTTAAGTTTTTTTTCAACTAAAGCTTGAGTTGCAATTCCTGCATGATCAGTTCCTGGTTGCCATAAAGTCTCATAACTATTCATCCTGTGGTATCTGGTTAACAAGTCTTGTATGGAGTTGTTTAAAGCATGCCCCATGTGTAAACTTCCGGTAACATTTGGTGGTGGTATTACTATAGAAAATTTTTTTTTATTTTTTTTTGGTTTAAATAGGTTGTTTTTTTGCCAATATGAATAGATTCTATTCTCAACTTCAAAATGATTATATTTATCAGAACTCATTGCAACATTTAGTTTATAAATTAATCATTCGAATACACAATAATGAATTTAAAGCGAAAATTGATAGACTAATTAAAAAAATCAATTATATAAACAATTGTTAGATCAGATTATTATAGATTTGTGGCAACGTGGCGGAATGGTTACGCAGAGGATTGCAAATCCTTGTATCCGAGTTCGATTCTCGGCGTTGCCTCCAAAAAAAGTAGTTGTTTTAGATAAAAAAAAAAGTAAGTTCTCAATCTATATTCCTCGGTAGCTCAGTTGGTAGAGCAGTTGACTGTTAATCAATTGGTCGCAGGTTCGAGTCCTGCCCGAGGAGCCAAAAATTACATAGCCTTTGCTATACCTTGTACAACAGATTGTATACTTTTATTAAATTTAATTTTTTGATCGGATGATAATTCTGAATATAACTTAACTAAAAAATTATAGTTTACATTCATGTGTCCTTCTTTAGATCTCTCAATATTTATTAGATATTCGGAAAAATCTTCAAAAAAATAATTTATCGGAACTTTTAGATAGTTTGATAGCTGTAATAATCTAATCGAACTAACTCCATTTGTACCTTTTTCATACTTTTGAATTTGTTGAAATGTAACATTAATAGCTTTAGCTACTTTTGTTTGTGTTAAACCTAGCGCTAATCTTCTTAGCTTAAGTTTGTTTCCCAGATGTTTGTTAAAATTTTCTTCCATTAAGACCCCTCTTAAAAAAACAAATTCAAGCCTATATGAGAATGAATTGCAACCCCTAAAATATTTTTTTTTTGGTCTAAATAGTCCTTGACATATATATAAAACAACTAAAATTATTGTAGATTTATATAAATAAATTAGAATTATTATAAAATTTGACTCAAAAAAAGCTTAGTTCTATCGCTTTTGGGGCTTGCAAAAAACTCTTTTGTTTCAGCTCTTTCGACGATCATACCTTCATCCATAAATATTACTTCGTCGGCTACTTCTTTAGCAAAACCCATTTCATGAGTAACCACTATCATTGTCATTCCTGCTTTAGCTAAATTAACCATAGCATCAAGAACTTCTTTAATCATTTCAGGGTCTAAAGCCGAAGTAGGTTCGTCAAACAACATAATTTTAGGCTGCATACATAAGGCTCTTGCTATAGCACATCTTTGTTGTTGTCCGCCTGATAATTGTCCAGGAAATTTATTAGCCTGATCATCAATTTGAACTTGCTTCAATTGTTTTAAAGCTAATTCTTCAGCTTCTTTTTTTGGCATTTTCTTTACCCAAATTGGAGCCAGCGTACAATTATCAAGTATTGATAAATGAGGAAATAGATTAAATTGTTGAAACACCATTCCAACATTTGCTCTAATACTTTCTATATCTTTAGTATCTTCAGTTAATTCATTGCCATCAACAATTATTTTTCCTTTTTGGTGCTCCTCTAAACGGTTAATACATCTAATCAAAGTTGATTTTCCTGATCCAGACGGTCCACAAACAACAATTTTTTTATTTGCTTCAACCTCTAAATTAATGTCTTTTAAAACTTGAAAATCACCAAACCATTTGTTCATATTTTCAATCTTAATTATCGAATTAGACATTGTTTAATTTATCTTTCTGTTTTGTATTTTAATTCTAAATTATAACTATATTTACTCATTGCATAACAAATTATCCAGAAAATAATTGCTGCAAAAACATATCCTTCCATAGCATAACCTAACCATTCAGGGTTAGTTTTTGCCAAATTTAGCATTCCAACAAGTTCTAATAATCCAACAACAAATATTAAAGGCGTATCTTTAACTAGTGCTAAAAATGTATTTGCTATTCCGGGAATTACTAATTTTAAAGCTTGAGGTAAAATTACTAAAATATGCATTTTCCAATAATCCATTCCAAGAGATTTTGCTGCATCATATTGACCTCTTGGTAGTGCCTGTAGGCCACCTCTTATAACTTCAGCAACATATGCAGCTTCGAATAAAGAAATGGCAATAATAACTCTTACTAATTTATCCATAAAAAAATCTTCAGGCAAAAACATTGGAAACATTACTGAAGACATAAATAAAACTGTTATTAATGGAACTCCTCTCCAAAATTCAATAAATCCTATTGAAATGTATCTTATTGTTGGCATTTCAGATCTTCTTCCTAGAGCTAAAAACATTCCAACTGGAAAACAGAAAATTAAGCAAAAAAATGAAACAATAAAAGTTAGAGAAAGACCTCCCCACGCACCTGTTTCGACCCAATTTAATCCATTTAATTTTCCTAAATCTATAGATTCCTCGTAAAAGAAAAAGTATTTCAAAGATATATATAAGATTATTGGTATCAATAAAAAATACCAAGTTTTAAATTTTTTAGGAATAAAAAAACCAATTATTAATGAAATAGAAAAAGCTATTATTCCATAAGAAAATTCAAAAAATACAGGACCACCTGAAATAAAAAAGAATATAAATAAAAAAGCTATAAATGGATAAATGACAACATAATACAATGTTAAATATTTTTTTAATTTTTCTGTAGCAAAATAACCAACTGAACCTAGGGCTAATAAAGAAATAAATGATAAATTAATTCTCCATTGTTCCGCATTTGGATACATTCCATAAATAAATCTTCTTAACCAAATTTTAATGTAAGTCCAGCAAGCACCTGTGCCTGTACAAGCATCTTTGGTATCACCTGTGATATTAGCATCTAAAATAAACCAGCTCATTACAGGAGGTATTGATTTTATAACAACAAAAATAATTATAAGACTTAAGAAAGCATTAAAATTATTTGTATTAATATTTTTATTAAGTAAATCTAAACTCTTGATACCTGAAAATTCAATTCTAATTAAATATAAACCAAATAGACCTAATACCAATGGTAAGATAAAACTTATAAAATTAGGTAAAAAAGAAGTTATATTTATTGCAAAAAAAGAATTTAAAAAAACGTCTAATGTACTTATAAAAAACAAGAATGAACCTGTGTAAATATATTTATAAAGATTGCTTGAATCTGGTTTTAGTAAATTAAATTTATTCATTATTTTTCTTTTATTGCTATTGATTTATTGTACCAATTCATCAAAACTGAAATTGACAAACTGATTGATAAATATGTTAACATCGTAATTGAAACTATTTCTATAGCTCTGCCAGTTTGCATTAATGCTGTACCTGCAAAAACTAAAACTATATCTGGATAAGCTATTGCAGCAGCTAGAGAAGAATTTTTAGTTAAATTTAAATATTGGTTTGTTGTAGGTGGAATAATAATTCTTAATGCTTGAGGCATTACTACTAATTTTAAAATTTGATTAGGTGTTAGGCCAATTGATGCTGCAGCCTCTTTTTGTCCTTTGCTAATACCTTGAATTCCTGCTCTTACACATTCAGCAATAAATGTAGCAGTATATAAACCTAGAGCAAGAGTTAAGGCTATAAGCTCAGGAGGTATACCAAGGCCTCCTTCGTATATATAAGATGTGTTTGATATTTGTTTTAATAACGGTATTGAAAAATCTAACGAAACTCCACCAATTAGAAAAGTTAATAAAGGTAAAATTATAAATAGACATACTGAAATAAAAAAAACTGGTAATTGTTTTCCTTCATTTTCTTGCAATTTTCTTGCATAATTTTTAATTACTAAAACTGAAACTATTGCAGCAATTATTGAATAAAAAAATATATCTAAATTTTCCCATACAAATTTAGGTACAAACAATCCTTTAATTGTCAGAAAAAAAACACCAAACATTGAATCAGCATCTTGAGGCAAAGGAAGAGCTCTTAAAGCTGCAAAATACCAAAAAAATATTTGAAGTAATAAAGGTATATTTCTAAAAAATTCTACATACCAAGCTGCAGCTTTTTCTATTAAATAATTAGGTGAAAGACGTGCTATTCCAATTATAATTCCAAGTATTGTTGATAATATAATTCCTATAAAGGCAACCAAAAGTGTATTCAATAAACCAACAAGATATGCTCTAGCATAAGAATGTGATCCATCATATTCGATCAATGAAAACTGAACATCAAAAGAAGACTCTTGAGTTAAAAAACCAAAACCAAACTCAATACCCCTGTTTTCCATGTTAACTTGGGCATTAAATGTAAAAAAACCAAAAACTATAATTACAACTAATAATGTAAGTAGCTGAGGTACTAGTTTTTTAAGCTTAAAATTCATAAATTAAAAAAGAAAGATACTAAAAAAAAGGGCTAGAAAAATCTAGCCCTTTTTAAAGTTTATTAGATAAAAATTATCTTGCAGGTGGTACGTAAAGAATTCCGCCTCTAGTCCATAATTCATTTGGACCTCTATCAGGCAAAATACCTGTGTCTGCTATATTTCTCTTATAGCTTTCACCGTAGTTACCAACTTGTTTGATAATTCTTAAACTCCAATCGTTATCTAAACCGAATGCTGCACCTAATTCACCCTCAGCACCAACTAATCTCTTGATTGCTGGGTTGTCAGATGATTTCATTGAGTCTGCATTTCCAGAATTAACACCATATTCTTCTGCTTCGATCATTACGTTTAAAGACCATCTTACGATATCTTCCCAAACAGAATCACCTTGTCTAACAACAGGGCCTAATGGCTCTTTTGAAATAGTTTCAGGTAAAACTATATGATCGTCTGGAGCACTCAATTTAATTCTTTGAGCAGCTAAACCAGATTTATCAGTAGTGTAAGTATCGCATCTTCCAGCATCATATGCTGCAACAACTTCATCAGCTTTTTCGAAAGTTACTGGCTCGTAAGAGATTCCTTTTGAATTAAAAAAGTCTCTCATGTTAAGCTCAGTTGTTGTTCCAAGGTTAGTACATGCAGAAATTCCATCTTTAAAATCATTCACAGATGTATATCCTGAATTTTTTCTAACCATGAAGCCTTGACCGTCATAGAAGTTTACTCCTACGAAAGTAAGACCAATGTCAGCATCTCTAGAAAGTGTCCATGTTGTGTTTCTTGATAAGATATCAATCTCACCAGAAGTTAGAGCTGTAAATCTTTCTTTAGCACTTAGTGGAGTGAATTTTACTTTATTCGCATCACCTAGTACCGCAGCAGCAACTGCTCTACAAACATCAACGTCTACACCAGTCCAATTTCCAGATGCATCAGCATTAGAAAATCCTGGAAGACCTTGAGAAACACCACATCTTACAAAACCTTTTTTCTGAGTGTTTTTAAGCGTTTTTGATTTCTTCGCAGCCATAGCTTCTGTAGTAAAGGTAAATAGAACAGCAAGCATAGCTATTAAAGAAGTCAATTGTTTTATTAATTTAAACATTATTTCTTCCTCTTGTTTGTTTATTTATTTGTTAACAAATAATTCAAAAACTAATTTGAATTTCTATAAGTAAAGCAGAAAGTAATAAATGCATCAATGGTAAATTAATCGCACTAGTTAATGCTTATTAGATGCTATGGCGCGCCCTGAAGGATTCGAACCTCCGACCCACGGTTTAGAAAACCGTTGCTCTATCCAGCTGAGCTAAGGGCGCGTAACACTATACTTATAATAGAAAATTAATTTTTAAAAAGAAATTTTTTACCGATAATTAAAAGTGTTATAAGTTCAACTCTGCCGATAATCATAAAAGTTATCAATATAAGTTTGGCCTGAATTGTTAAATTAACAAAATTAATATCAGCAACACTGTACATAGATGAATTCACTGTGTTCATTAAAGTTAAAATACCAAGTTTAAAAGAATTTTCAAAATTAATATCACTCAAAGTAAGCAAAGATGAGACAACAAAAAGAGATATAACAAAAACTAAAATTGATAGAAAATATTTATTTATGTCATTCAGCTCAACATTAGAACCAGAAAAAATAAATTTGTTAGTGTAGACATGTTTTGGTTTCGAATAAGATAAAATTTCATTTATTGAAAATTTAATTAGACTATAAATTTTTAAAAACCTTATACCTGAACTGGTGGAATAAAAAGAACCACCAATAATAACAAGTATTAAAAAAATAAAATGTAAATTATTAGGTGTATTATTTAAGGAAAAACCAATATTTGAAATACTGCTGACTATTGAAAAAAAAATTGCTGTAAAATTATTGTCATAATTAAAAAAAATAAAAAAAATAAAAATAATAAATATTAAATAAAGAAAAAGATAAAAATCCTCAGTAAAAAAATTTAAACTTTTATTTTTAATAAAAATTAAATTATAAGATAGAAATAAACTAAAAAAAGAAATAAGCATTAAAATTGAAAAAGTTATTTGTTTAGTATCTGAATTTAATATTGTAGCAATATTATTTGTTGGCATGAAGCCTCCTGATGAAATAATGGTCATAGACAAATTTAAAGCATCAAAAATTCTTAAATCAATTAAATTTAAAACTATGAATAAAAATAATGTTAATGATGTATAAAGAATTAATATTTTAAAAGATTGTTTTAATATTTCACTTGTATTAAATGATATAAAATTTGTAAGAGATTTTTTTAAACTGTTATCAAAAATATCAATTAATAAAACAATTGAAAAAAGGAAATAAATACCACCAATCCACTGTGAGGTCGATCTCCATAAAATTAAACTTTTATCAATATGTTTTACATTTTCAAATATTGTGAAACCTGTTGATGTAAAACCCGAGATAGACTCAAAATAAGCATCTAATAGTGAAATATTATTAATGCTTAAATAAAATGGTATAGAAATAATTATTGGTATAGCAATATAACCAACAATCATTGTTAATATTTTTTCGTAATTAGTTATTTTAATTTCAGTTTTTTTTGGAATAAAAAAAACTACACCAAACAATAGTGAAATAAATAAAGTGTATAAGTAGCTATCAATATTTAAATATAGATTAAAATAATAAGAATAAATAATATTTATAAATGATAATCCAGATATTAATAAAAAAAAAACTCCTAAAAAGTTTAAACTAAATCTGTTCATACTTTTAAATTGAACTTATTCTAAACATATTTTCTACTACAGGAAGTTTGTCTCTTTTAGCAAGAAATACTATTACATCATCTTTTTTAAATACATAATTTGATCTAGGAATAATAATTTCCTCTTTTCGTAAAACTGCTCCAATTCTAATTTCATCGGGTAAGTCACTGTTTTTAAGTTCTTTATTTATTAATTCCGATGTCTCAATTATTTCAGCTTCTATAACTTCATATTCACCATCTAGGATTGAGTAGGCATTTTCTATTGTTCCTTTGTGAACATGTTTTAGAATGCTAGAAACTGTAGTCATTCTTGGATCAATTAAATCGTCAATATTTAATGAAGTTTGTAGTAATGAATAATTTGGTTTATTTGTTAAAGCCATTGTTCTTTTATTCTTAGAAAATTTTTCAACTAAAACACTTACCATTAAATTGTCCTCATCATCATTTGTTAGAGCAATTACAGTTTCAACTTCTTCCAAATTAACTTCTGATAATATGGACTCGTCTAAACCATCTCCATTAACAACCAAGGTATTATTTAACTCATTAGCAATAAATTCTGCTCTATCTTTATTTTTTTCAATAATTTTTATTCGTGCATCTTCAAATGTTTGTTCAATATTTTTTGCTAAATTAAATCCAACGTTACCGCCACCGATAATTAAAATTTTATTTGAAATTTTTTCATTATGACCAAAAGCACTAAGGGTTTCTTTCATTTGTAGTGAATTAATAGTTACATAAGCTTTATCATTTTTTTTCATTACATCAGTTTTTTTCATAAATAAAAATTTACCATCTCTAATAACTCCTAAAATATTTGCATTTAATTTAGGAAATTTTTTTGTTAAATCATTAAGTTTTATTCCTATTAAAGGGCATTTTTTATCAACTAAAATTTCTAAAAGTCGAATCTTATTTTGAGCAAAGGGAACATTGTCAATTGCACCAGGTGCTTCAAGTTTTCTTTGAATTGATTTTGCAATTTCAAGTTCTGGAGAAATAATAACATCTATGGGTAAATTTTCTTTATTATAGACCTTAGAAAATTTTGGATTTAAATAATCCTGAGATCTTATTCTGGCTATTTTTTTTGTTATATTAAATACAGTATATGCTATTTGGCATATTAACATATTTATTTCATCATTTTTTGTAACAGCTATAATCATGTCGGCATTTGAAGCATCAGCTTTTTCAAGGATTAATGGATATGTTGCTTTTCCAACTATTGCTTTAACATCTAATGAATCATTGATTTTTTTAATATCTTCACTTGATTGATCTATAACAGTTATAGAATGATTTTGTTCAGATAATAATTTTGCAATAGTGAAACCTACGGTTCCTGCTCCACATATGATTATATTCATTTAATTAAAATCTTTAACTCCAAGTTGCTTTAATTTTCGATGTAGAGCTGATCTTTCCATGCCTACAAATTTGGCTGTTTTAGAAATATTACCTCCAAATTTGTTCAATTGGGTAGTTAAATATTCTTTTTCAAAATTTTCTCTAGCTTCTCTTAGTGGAACAGAAAGTGTATCTTCAACCGAAAAATTGTCATTCTCATTTTTTGATAATGACTCTTTAATAATACTAACTATTTTATTTTCATCACCTTTTTGAGATAATATTGCAACTCTTTCCACCAAGTTTCTAAGTTCTCTAACATTGCCAGGCCAAGTATAGTTCATTAGATAGTTATTATCTTTTATTTCAAATGGTTTAAAATTATAATTTTTACAAATATTTTTAAGAAAATAATTTGCTAATAAAGGAATATCTTCAATTCTTTTAGATAATGGATCTAAACTTATATTAAAAACATTTAACCTATGAAACAAATCTTCTCTAAAATTACCATTTTTTATTTCTTTTTTAATATCTTTGCTTGTAGAACAAATAATTCTTACATCAACTTTTATATCATGGTTTCCATTTAATCTTTTAAATTTTTGATCAACAATTATTCTTAAAATTTTTGACTGTGTTTCTAAAGGTATTTCAGTTACTTCATCTATTAACAAAATTCCTTTAGAAGATTTTTCTAAAGCGCCATATAAAATAGATCCATCTTTTTTTTCTTCTCCAAATAGTTCTAATTCATATTTATTTGTATCTAAAAGTGCACCATTAATTATTATAAATGGTCCATGATTTCTTTTAGAGTTTTTATGTATTTTTCTAGCTATCAGTTCTTTTCCAGATCCAGTTGGTCCTGTAATTAATATTCTACTTTCAGAAGAAGAAAGTTTTAAAATTTGTTCACGAACAGACGTTATATTTTGACTTTTTCCAATAATTTCATAAGTATGAAATAATTTATTTTGTAAATTTTTGTTTTCACTTTTTAAAGAATAATTTTCTACAGCTCTTTTTATAAAATTCATTAACCTTTCTTTGTCGAAAGGTTTTTGGATAAATTCAAATGCACCAGATTTAAGTGATTTAATTGCCATTTCTATATTTGCATGACCAGATATGACAATAACTGGAATATCTTTATTTTTTTTTTTAATATGGTTAAGTAATTCTATTCCATCATTATCTCCTTTGTCTAATTTAACATCTATGATGGCAACATCAGGCAATTTTTTATCGATTTCAATTAAAGCTTGATTAAAATTTGCGGCCAAACGTGTTTTATATCCTTCTTCTGATATTAGTTCGTTTAATATTGAACGAATATCTGCATTATCATCTATAATTAATATTTCTGTTATCATTATTTTATTGGCAAGTTTATTTGTACTTTTGCTCCAACTTTTATTGAATTAAATTTTATTGAACCATTGTGATCATTAATAATTTTGTTTACAATTGATAATCCCAGTCCTGATCCTTTTTGTTTTGTTGTATAGTATGGCCTTATTAATTCTTTTATTTGTTGGTCACGAAAGCCAACACCATTATCACTAATTTCAATTACTATATAGTCACTTCTTCTTATAATTTCTATATCAATTATTTTATCAAAAATCTTTATTTTTTGGGCTTTTTCTCTAATACTTTCAATTGAATTTTTTATTAAATTTAAAATTACTCTGCTTATTTGCTCATAATCGCAAATTATTTTTATATTTTTATATTTTTTTAAATCAAAGTTTATTTTTATAGTTGTATCTATTTTTTGTAATAAAACTATATTCGAATTAATTAGTTCAACTATATCATTTTCTCTAAATAATGGTTTAGGCATTCTTGCAAAATCAGAAAATTCATTTACCAAGTTTTCAATTTGTTTTATTTGAGTTAAAATTGTTTTTAAATTATTTTTATATTTTTCTTTATCTGTTGAATCTATATAGTTAAGATATTTTGATTTTAAATTGTCTATTGTTAATTGAATAGGTGTTAAAGGGTTTTTTATTTCATGAGCTAATTTTCTAGCTATACTTTCCCATGCCTCGTGCCTTTCAGAAATAATAAGTTTCTCTTGTTGTAATTTTAACTTTTCAATCATCGCATTAAAATTTTTATTTAAAATTTCCATTTCTTTATCAGTTTTAATTTCTGGTACTTTGGAATTGAGATTACCTTTACCTATTTCAGACGAAGCAATAATTAAATTATTTATAGAAATAAAAAATCTTGAGGAAAATCTAATAGCTATTGTAATTGCTAAAAATAATAATAATGCAACTATTATAATATAAATTACTGCAAAAGATATTTTTATACCTAAGTTTTGATTTTCAACAGTATAGTAAAAATTAATAGCTTGTTCGGACTCGGTCAAATATTTAGAAATACTTTCGTCAATAAATTTTATTATATATAAGTATATATCATCAAATGCAGTCATTTTAATAACTGCCGCAGATCTATTCTGATATGCGTTAATTATTTTTAATGGTCTTTCATCATTTAAAACCATTTCTAAAGCCTTTTTTTCTATTGGAACAAATTTGCTATTAGATGATGAAAGAATAATGTTTCCCTTACCATCAATTAAATGAATTTGATCAATATTTCTAACTAACCTTTGGGTATTCAAAATTCTTTTAAATGAATCTTTGTTTTTTTTAAAAATATTTGCTGATTTATTCAAATCAAATGAAATTAAAATTATATCAGATTCAATTTTATTCCTTTTTTCTTCAACATAATTTTTAGCAATTTCATATGAATTATTTACAGCTGTAGTAATTTTCTCATCAAAATATTTTTCTATGGCAAAAGAAAATAAAAATAATGAAAAAATAGAAATTAAAATAGATGGAATTAATGTAAAAAGTGAAAAAAAATAATATACTTTCTATTAGCTACGGAACCACTCACATTAAGGTTATTTTTAAATGAATTTTTTATTTCAATAAAAATCATTGAAAAAAAGATTAGTAGTAAAATCGCATTAATTATTAAAAGTGTTTGTAAATTTTCTTCATTCAATTGAACAATACTTTTATCAATAAAAGTTAAAAAGGTTATAAAACCCGTTGAAAGAGTGATAAAAAAAATTATTGTTATAAATAAGTTTCTTTTTAAAAAAGTTAACATAAATTAAAATTATATAAAAAAATTAAAATAAACACATGTATAATTATTTCATTTTATTAGCAGCTGGAAGCGGAAAACGATTTAATTCAAATATACCAAAACAATACACATTTTATAAGCAAAAAAATTTGCTACTTCATTCAATAGATAAAGCTATTAAATCACGTTTATTTAAGAGGGTAATATTAGTTATTAATAAAAGACATAAAAAATATACTAAAAATCTAAAAAAAAAAGAAATTAGAATAATATATGGTGGATTCGAAAGATTTGATTCAACATTTAATGCTTTAAATTATATTAAAAAAAAAAGTCCCAAAAATATATTTATTCACGATGCTTCTCGTCCTAACTTTTCTTTAAAACTATTAAATAGAATAAATAAACAAATGAACAAAAATAATGCAGTAATTCCTGCTTTAAAGCCTAATGATTCGGTAAAGTTTATAAATAAAAAAAATAATTTTAATCTTGATAGAAATAAAATTTTATTAACACAAACTCCACAAGCTTTTAAATTTAAAATACTTTATAAACTATTTAAAAAAAGATCTAAATTCATAACTGATGACGCATCTCTATTTATTGATAATAATTTTAAAGTAAAATTTATTGAAGGTGAAAAAAATAACCTAAAAATTACAAATAAATTAGATATAAAAAAAAATATTCAAAGAACAAATTATGGTATTGGTTTTGATATTCATCGTTTAGAAAATAATAGAAAACTTTACTTAGGTGGAATAAAAATTCCGTATCATTTGGGGCTAAAAGGTCATTCTGATGGAGATGTTATTATTCATGCACTAATCGACAGCATATTGGGAGCATGTAAATTAAAGGACATTGGTACTTTATTTTCTAATAAAAAAAAAAAATATAAAAATATTAGATCTTCAAAAATGTTAATTAAAGTTTTAAATCTAATTAATCAAAAGGGATTTTATATTAATAATATTGATATTAATGTAATTACTGAACGACCTAAAATTAGCAAATATAGAAATAAAATAATCGATTCTATTTCAAAACTTTGTAATATTAATAAAAATCAAATTAACATCAAGGGTAAAACTTCAGAAAAATTAGGTTTGATAGGAAAAGAAAAAGCTATAGCATGTGAAGTAATAGCTTCTGTTATAAAATATGCTTAACAAAATTAATTTTCTTTTTGTAACATTTTTTGGAATCGGAAAAATTAAAAAGATACCTGGAAGTGTAGCATCGTTAGTCACGACATTATTTCTATTTTTTTTATTTCATTTTTTAAATGTTTCGCCAAATATTATTTTAATTTCGATTATTATAATTTTTTTCATATCAATCTATGCAATAAATATTTTTATAAAGGACCTTGACAATAAAGATCCAAAAGAAATTGTTATTGATGAATTTATTGGACAGTCAATTCCTATATGTCTTTACGAAATTGCACATGAAGGATTAAAGGAAACTAATCAGGTATTAACCTTTTATTTTATTATGTTTATCCTGTTTAGAATTTTTGACATCGTTAAGCCTTTCCCTGTAAGTTATTATGACAAAAACTTTAAGAACAGTTTTGGTGTAATTATGGATGACGTTTGTGCTGGTTTATATGTTGTAGCTGTTTTTGTTTTGTATATGGTGATTACTTCATGAAAAAACTTTCTCAAAAAATAGTTAAGTTATTAGGAAAAAAAAGATTAAAAATATCTTTTGTAGAATCTTGTACTGGTGGTTTACTTTCGAGTTCAATAACTTCCATAAGTGGTTCTTCCAAAGTTTTTACTTTTGGATTAGTTACATATTCAAATCAAACAAAAATGAATATTCTTAAAGTCCCTAGAAAGACAATAGTTAAATATGGTGCTGTAAGTTACGAAACTTGTTTATCTATGGTTAAAAATTTAAATAAAATTAGCAAAACTAATATTTCGATTTCAATAACGGGCGTTGCTGGGCCTAAAGGTGGAACTAAACAAAAACCTGTTGGTTTAGTATATATAGGTATAAAAAAAGGCAGCAAAACTTTAGTTAAAAAATACCTATTTAAAAATAAGAAAAGAAACTCAATTCAGAGATCTACAGTTAATAAAACTTTAAATTTAATTTTAAGTTTTGCTAAATAAGTCCTCTGCCCTTTTTTCAAAAGCATCAGCAATTTTATCTAAACCAAATTGAAATGATTTGGTCATAATTATATTTAAAAAATCATTTTTTAATTCAAAATCAACCTCAAAAGAAACTTCTGTAATTTTATTTACTTCTCGAAAATACCACTTATTCTCTAAGTGTTTTAATGGTCCATCAAGATTAGTTACATAAATAAAATCTTCTTTTTTGTTATACTTAACATCACTTTTATAAGTATCTTTAAACGGACCTTTTCCAATGGTAAGATCTGCTACCATTAATAATAAATCACCATTTTCTTTTTCTTCATAAACTTTGGCATCTAAGCAAAAAGGAACAAACTCAGGATATTTTTCTACATCAAGAACTAAATCAATTAACTGATCTTTTTTACACTTTATCGATCTTTTAACTGATGCTTTGGGCATTAGTTTGTTTTATTCTATTTTTTTGAAGTGCAGCAAAATCTTCATCAGCATGATAAGAGGATCTTGTAAGAGGTGAAGATGAAACTAATAAAAAACCTTTTGACTCTGCAATGGTTTTTAAATCCTGAAACTCATCTGGAGCGTAATACCTTTCTAAAGGATGATGTTTGTTAGAAGGCTGTAGGTATTGTCCTATCGTTAAAAAATCAACTTCAGCAGATCTTAGGTCATCCATAACTTGAATGACTTCATTTATGTTTTCACCTAATCCAACCATTAATCCGGATTTAGTAAAAATATTTTTATCAATTCTTTTTGCATTTTTCAAAAGTTCGATTGAATTAAAATATCTAGACCCAGGTCTAACTTGTCTATAAAGTCCAGGAACAGTTTCAATATTATGATTAAAAACATCAGGTTGGGCCTCAATAACTTTTTTAAAAGAATCTCCTTTTCTTAAAAAATCAGGTGTTAAAACTTCTATAGTCGTTAATGGATTGATTTTTCGTGTTTCTTTTATAACTTCGTAAAAATGATTTGCTCCTCCATCATCAAGATCATCTCTATCAACTGAAGTTATTACCGCATGTCTTAAATTTAATTTTTTAACAGCTTTTGCTATTTTTAATGGTTCAAAAAGATCAAGAGGTTTTGGTTTACCAGTTATTACATCACAAAATGCACATGCCCTAGTACAAGTGTCTCCCATGATTAAAAAGGTTGCATGCCTTTTGCTCCAACATTCAGTAATATTTGGACAGTTAGCTTCTTGGCAAACAGTTTTTAGTTTAAATTGATTAACTATACTTTTTGTTAAAAAAAACTCCTGACTATTTGTTAGTTTAGATCTAATCCACTTAGGTTTTTTTTTTATTGGATTGATAGGTTTGTTAATTTTTTCAGGGTGTCTAATTTTCATTTTGTTTAATTATATAAATTGTTTCTCCTTCTTTACTAAATAAAAATTTTTGCCTTATAAGTGTTTCAATATAATCAAGATCTAAATTTTCACCCAAAAGTGCATTTTTAGACTCAATATCTGCAATTTTATTAGTTAAGTCTTTTTTTTGTTTTTTTAAATTGTCTAAATTGTCTTTTTTTACGAAGTATGAAATTAGTCCACGCTCTCCATCTAGTAAGTTGAAAAAAAAGTATAGAAAAAGAAATGTAATTATTAGAATAAAATAATTTTTTTTAATTTTAGCAAACACTATGGTATTTTATTCATTTTTGATGATTTTCCTAGCTGCTCTTCTATCCTTATTAATTGATTATATTTAGCTACTCTTTCTGAGCGTGACAAAGATCCTGTTTTGATTTGATTTGAGTTTGTTCCGACGGCTAAATCAGATATGAAAGTATCCTCACTGTCACCAGATCTGTGAGAAACGACAGTGTTAAATCCGATTAAATGAGCAAATTTAATAACTTCAAGTGTCTCGGTAACAGTACCTATTTGATTTAATTTAATAAGAATTGAATTTGCAGAGTTATTTAAAAATCCCACTTTTAATCTTTCTAAATTAGTAACAAAAAGATCATCTCCAATAACTTGGATTTTTTTATCTATAGTTTTTTTAAATTGATTCCACGAATACCAGTCATTTTCAGAAAAGGGATCTTCGATTGATTTAATTTTATATCTTTTAATTATTTTCTTATAATAAATTATTGTTTTTTTAACTGAAATTAAATTTTTCGAATGAATAGAGTATTTTTTATTTTTATAAAGTTCGTTAGCCGCAACATCCAAACAAATAGAGATATCTTTACCGTTTATAAATCCAGATTTTTTAATAGCACTTTCTATAAATCTTAAAGCATCTTCATTTTTTTTTATCATAGGTGCAAAACCGCCTTCATCACCTACAGATGTTGATAAATGGTTGGTTTTTAATATTTTTTTTAAATTTTGAATTACTAAATAACACATTCTTAAAGCTTCAGAAAAATTTTTAGCTTTATCGGGTCTGATCATGAACTCTTGTATTCTTAAATCGTTGTTTGCATGAACACCTCCATTAATAATATTCATTAAAGGAAAAGGTAATCTATAGTTTTTTTTAACTAAAAAAGTTTTAAATAAAGGTATTTTTCTAATTTTAGCAGATAGTTTTTTTACAGCTATTGAAACTGGAAGAATACTATTTGATCCTAAATTTTTCTTTTGTTTAGATCCGTCTAGTTTAATCATTATATAATCAATTTTTGACTGATTATGAACATTTTGATTTTTTAATTTTTTTGAAATTTTATTATTAATTAAATTGACTGCTTTAAATACACTTTTTCCTAAATATTTTTTATTACTCAAATCTCTTTTTTCATAAGCTTCATAAGTTCCAGTAGAAGCACCTGATGGGCAAATTGCACTTGCGCTAAGATTATTTGAAAAAACTTCTGCTTCAATTGTTGGATTTCCTCTGCTATCAAAGATTTGACGTGCTATAATCTTTGTTATTTTGCTCATCAATTATTTTTTAATTAAATTATCTATCTCAACTATTTTTTTTATTAAATCTTCTAGTTTATTTAAAGGAACCATATTTGGTCCGTCAGACGGAGCGTTATCAGGGTCTTGATGAGTTTCTAAAAAAACTGCTGCTACGCCAACAGCTACAGCTGCTCTTGTTAAGTATTCAACAAACTCTCTTTGACCACCACTTTTTTCACCTAATCCTCCAGGTTGTTGAACGGAGTGTGTTCCATCAAATACAACAGGGTAACCGTTTTTTGCCATTATTGGTATTGATCTCATATCGGAGACCAAAGTGTTGTAACCAAAGCTTGCACCTCTTTCTGTAACTAAAATTTGATTATTTCCTGAATCCGAAATTTTTTTAGTAACATTAACCATATCCCATGGTGCTAAAAATTGACCTTTTTTAACATTGATAATTTTTTCTGTTTTTGCTGCAGCAATTAACAAATCAGTTTGCCTACATAAAAAAGCAGGTATTTGTAGAATATCAACATGATTTGAAACTATTGAACATTGTTCTGCATTATGAATATCTGTGAGTACTGGAACATTTAGTTCTTTTTTTATTTTATCAAAAACTGGCAGTGAGTTTTCTAAACCTGCTCCTCTTTTTCCCTTAAGGCTCGTTCTATTTGCTTTATCAAATGATGTTTTGTAAATAAAACCTATTTTATGCTTATTGGTTATTTCTTTGATTTTTCCAGCCATATCCATTGCATGTTGCTCTGTTTCTAGCTGACAAGGGCCTGCTATCAGACAAATTTTTCTATTGTTAGATATTTTAATATTGTTGCAATTAATTGTTATATTTTCCATCAATAATGTTTTGCTGCCTTGATAAATGAAAAGAATAAAGGATGAGGTGACAAAGGTCTAGATTTAAATTCTGGATGAAATTGAACGCCAACAAACCATGGGTGATTTTTAAGTTCAATAATTTCAGGCAGTTTATTATCTGGAGAAATCCCTGAAAAAATCATACCTTTTTTTTCAAATTGATCTTTTAAATTATTATTCACTTCGTATCTATGTCTATGTCTTTCTTCTATAGTATTTGATCTATAAATTTTTTTTATCAATGAATTGTGTTTTAATTTAGCCTTGTATAAACCTAGCCTCATAGTGCCTCCTAAATCTACATTTGTACCTTTCATAATCTTTCCATTTTGATTCCATTCATGAATTAAACCTATGACTGGATAGCAGCTCTTGTTTAGTTCAGTTGATCCAGCCTTTTTAATTTTTAAGACATTTTTTGCAAATTCAATAACTGCCATTTGCATACCAAAACAAATACCTAAAAAGGGAATTTTTTTTTTCCTTGCATAATTTATCGCAGCAATCTTTCCTTCTGTTCCTCTTTTTCCAAAGCCGCCTGGAATTAAAATTCCAGATACATTTTTTAATATTTTAGAGATTTTTGTAGATTTTAAATTATCAGATTCAACTCTAATCAAATTTACTTTTATATTATTTTTTATTCCACCGTGAATTAACGCTTCATCTAAAGATTTATATGCGTCTTTTAAATTTACATATTTACCAATTATAGCAATATTTACTGATTTTTTATTTTTAAGTACAATTTTAGTAATTTTTTTCCATGGAAGTAAATTTACCTTTTTTTTTGGTTTAATTTTAAAATATCTTAATACTTGTTTATCAAGTTTTTCTTTGTAAAAACTTATTGGAGCCTCATAAATTGTTCTTACATCGACAGTTTCTATTACGTTATCAATTGGTACATTACAAAAAAGCGAAATCTTTTTTCTTTGTTCGTATGGTATAGATTGCTGAGATCTACAAATAACTATATCAGGTTGGATACCAATGCTTCTTAATTCTTTAACAGAGTGCTGTGTTGGTTTAGTTTTAATTTCATCAGAAGATTTTAGGAAAGGAACCAAAGTTAAATGAATAAACAAAGTTTTATTTCTTCCTAGATCATTTGAAAATTGCCTTATTGCTTCTAAAAATGGTAAACTTTCAATATCACCGACGGTGCCACCTATTTCACAAATAACAAAATCTTCATTAGTAATATCATTTTTTATAAATCCTTTTATGCGATCAGTAATGTGTGGTATTACCTGTACGGTTTTTCCTAAATAATTTCCTTTACGTTCTTTTTTAATTACATCACTATAAATTCTACCAGTAGTTATATTATCTGATTGTTTAGCATCAATATTTGTAAATCTTTCATAGTGTCCAAGATCAAGATCTGTTTCAGCTCCATCATTAGTGACAAAAACTTCACCGTGTTGAAAGGGACTCATTGTACCAGGATCAACATTCAAATATGGATCCATTTTCCTAACTCTAACTTTAAAACCCTGCGATTTTAATAGATATGCTAAAGATGCCGAAGACAAACCTTTACCGAGAGAAGAAACCACGCCGCCAGTGACAAAAATATAACGCGCCATGGAATTACGTTATAACTATTTAATCGTAAAATGAAAAGGATTAATTATTATTTTCAGGAATTAGTGGTGTGTCATCTGTATTTTCTTCGATTTTATCAAGAACAGATGATGTAGGTGTCAATTCTCCTCTAGAAATTATCGTTAGTCCAAGACTGCAAACTATAAATAATGCTGCTACGATAGCTGTTGCTTTTGTAAAAAAATTTCCTGCTGATCTAGAAAACATGAAGTTTTCTTGAGAAACACCAATTCCTAAAGCTCCACCTTCAGATTTTTGAAATAAAACCAAAATCACCAGTATTATTGCAAGAATTATATTAATTCCAAGAAGAATATTTTCCATGTGCTTTAATTAATAGTTTTTTTTATGATATCAATAAAATTTTTTGAATTAAGAGAAGCACCACCAATTAAAAAGCCATTTATTGAACTGATTTTTTTTAAAGTTACTATATTTTGACTATTGACAGAACCACCATATAGCACTTTTGCATTATTAACTTTATAATTTTTTCTTATAATTTGTTTTATTTTCCTAACCTGTTTATCTAATTCATTGATTTTAGGTATGATTCCTGTGCCGATTGACCAAACAGGCTCGTAAGCAAAAAAGATATTTTTTATATTACCGATTTTAGTTAAACCATTTTTAATTTGGTAGTTTAAAACTTTATTAGTTTTTTTGCTTCTCTTCTCTTTTAAAGTTTCACCAAAACAAAAAATTACTTTTAAATTAGCTTTAAGAGCAGATTTAATTTTAAGATTAATAGATTTGTTTGTATCACCAATGCTTCTAATTTCTGAATGACCTATAATAACAAATTTTGATCCAATATTTTTTATCATATTGGCATTTACAGAACCTGTAAAAGATCCAAATTTCTTTTTAAAATGACAATTTTGTGCACCAATATCTATTTTTGTTTTTTTTGTTTTTTCAACAAAATGACTAATCAAAGTATATGGTGGACAATAAACTATTTTTGCATTTTTATATTTTGATTTTTTAGATAACTTAATTACATTTTTAATAGAATTCACAGAATTTAAGCTTCCATGCATTTTCCAATTTGCAACAAAATATGTTTTATTGTTTGTCATTAGTAAAAATTTAATTTATAGGTTTGTTTTTTATAGATCAATAAATTAAACTTTTAATATGTTAAGTAAATTAAGAAATTTTTCTACAACCAAATTAGCTGGGGTATTTGTATTTATTATAGCAATACCTTTTGTTTTTTGGGGAATGGGGGGAGTTTTTAGTAGTGGTAATACAAATAGTATAGCAAAAATAAATAACTACAATGTTTCAACTAAAGATTTTATTAATTACATAAATGAAACAGAAATTAGTGAAGAATACATTAAAGAAAACATAAATAATAACATTCTTGAAGAGCTATTAACTGAATTAATAAGTAATAAATTAGTTGATCTAGAAACTAAAAATTTAAATATAATAATTACTGAAAAAAATTTAGCAACAATAATTAGAGCTAACAAAAATTTTCAGGATGAACAAAAGAAATTTTCAAGAATTAAGTATGAAAAATTTTTATTAGAAAATAATTTAAATGTAGTTTCATTTGAAAATAAAATTAAAAAAAATTTTCTTAAAAGAAAACTTTTTACATATATAGCTGGTGGAATTAAAGCACCATACTTTATAACAAATAATACATTCAAAAATGAAAATAAATTAATAACTTTATCTTATGTAAATCTAGATAATTTTTATAAAAAAAAAGAAAATTTTAGTAATATTGAAATTGATAGTTATATAAATGAAAATGAAGAAAGTTTAAAAAAAGAAATAATAGACTTTAAATATGTAAAAATTACACCAGAAAATTTAGTGCAAGAAACTGAATACACAAACAATTTTTTTGCTAAAATTGACGAAATAGAAAATCAAATTTTAAATGGCTATAACATTGAACAGGTTGCTAATAATTTCAAATTAAAGCTAGATGAGATAGATAATTTTACAATTAATACAACAAATCAAGATTTAGTATTAAAAGAAATTTATAAAAAGAGAAATGAAAACAAAATTCAAATTATTGAAAAGAAAGATTATTTTTTATTATACGAAATAAATAATTTAAAAAAAATATTACCAAAAAAAACGAATGTAAAATTTATTGAAACAGTTAAAGATGAACTATTTAAAAAAAATAAAGCTAAATATAATTCTGACTTGCTATACAAAATTCAAAATAAAGAATTTACTATCAAAGATTTTAATCAATTAGTAAAAAATGATGAATTTGTTAAATTAGCATATTTAGAAAATGTAAATGATGAAAATTTATTTACATTGGATTCAATGAAATTAATTTATTCATTGCCAAAAAGAAGTTTTTTACTAGTAGCAGATGAAGCAAAAAATATTTACCTAGCAAAAATTGATGAAATTTATGAAAAAGACATTTTAAAAGGTAGAAAAGATTTTTTATCTTATAACGATAAGGCCAATAACATAATCAAAGAAAATTTATATTCATCATTTAATTATTTAATGAATGATAAATATAAGATAAATGTCAATCAAAGAACTTTAGATAGAGTTAAGAATTATTTTCAATAATGTTAAATATAAGTTTGAAGAAATTTAAACTTCTTCACCAAAAAAAACAAAACCAAATAATTTTTTATTCAATAAAATCTTCTGGTGAAAAAGAAATAGTAAATCTAATAAATAATTTTTTAGCAGAAAAAAATAGTTTTGTTTTTGAATCTGTTGAAAAAGGAATTATAAAAGGAAGATATACTATTTTTGGAAAAAATCCTGATAGAATATGGGAATTTAATAATAACAAATGTTATTACTATAGTGATACTAAAATAAAAAAAAAAATTAAAGGAAATCCAAAGAAGATTATAGAAAAAATTATCGAACAATTTAAATTTAAAATACCTAAATCTCTGCCTCCTATAAGCTCAATATTATCAGGTTATTTTTCATACGATATAATAAGATACATCGAAAAAATTCCAAATTCATGTACAGATGACTTAAATATTCCTGATGCAAGATTAATTAGACCTCGCAATCTTGTAATACATGATAATTTAAAAAAAGAAATTTATTTTATAATAAATTGCTTTGCTGATGAGAAAATCAATAATTATTATAAAAAATTTGTTAAAATTAAAAAAGAAATTGAAAGTTTAATTTTTTTATCTACGTATAGTTCAATTTCTGAAAATACAAAAAAATTAAATAAAATTAATATTAAATCTAATATTTCCAAAAAAAAATTTTTATCAAATGTAAATAAAGCAAAAAAATACATTAAAATTGGAGATATTTTTCAGGTTGTGTTAAGTCAAAGATTTGAAGCAAAATTGATTAAAAACCCAATAGAAATATATAAAAAATTAAGGATAAATAATCCATCTCCATTTATGTATTTTTTTAATTTTGATGATTTTCAAATAATAGGTGCAAGTCCAGAAATACTTGTAAGATTAAGAAATAACAAAATAACAATAAGACCTATTGCTGGAACAAGACCTAGGGGTAAAAATAAAAAAGAAGATAAATTTTATGAAAAAGACTTGCTAAAAGATAAAAAGGAACTTTCTGAACATTTAATGCTTCTTGACTTAGGAAGAAATGATACAGGAAAAGTTTCAAAAATTAATTCTGTCAAAGTTACTGAAAAATTTGTTATTGAAAGATATTCTCATGTTATGCATATAGTTTCTAATGTTGTGGGTGATTTTAATAAAAAATTCTCTAAATTTGATACATTGCTTTCAGGATTTCCAGCCGGAACTGTTTCTGGTGCACCTAAAATAAGGGCTATGGAAATTATCGATGAATTAGAAAATACTAAAAGAAAAGTATATGCTGGGGGAATAGGATATTTTTCTGCAAATGGTGATTTTGATACATGTATCGCTTTAAGAACAGCGGTTTCGAAAAAAAACAAATTTTACGTTCAAGCTGGAGCAGGTATTGTAGCCGATAGTAAACCTTCCAATGAATATAAGGAAACAATTAATAAAGCTAAAGCTTTATTAAAGTCTCTGGAATAAATATGAAAATATTACTAATTGATAATTATGATAGTTTTACATTTAACCTGTACCACTATCTTTCATCTCTGAAAGTAAATGTTGATGTATTTAGAAATGATAAAATAAATCATAAAGAAATTATTAAAAAGAAGTACAATAAAATTGTAATATCTCCAGGCCCAGGTAACCCAAATCAATCGGGAAATTGTTTAAAAATTGTAAAAAAATTATATAAAAAAATTCCAATTCTTGGTGTTTGTTTGGGTCATCAAATAATTGGTCAAGTATTTGGATCTAAAATTGTTCAAGCAAATAAATTAATGCATGGAAAAACTAGTATTATAAAATCATTTAAAACCGGGGTTTTGAAAAATTTGCCAGCAAAATTTGAAGCAACAAGATATCATAGTTTGATTATAGATAGAAAAACTTTATCAAAAAATCTTGAAATCACAGCTCAAACAAAAGATGGTATAATTATGGGAATTAAACATAAAAAATATAATGTCCATGGTGTTCAATTTCATCCTGAAAGTATAAAAACAAAAGTTGGAATTATAATATTAAAAAACTTTATTAATTTAAAATACTGATGAAAAAAATAATAGAAAAGCTCAAAAACAAACATGATCTATCTTTTGAAGAAAGTAAATTAGCCTTTGAAATACTGATGGATGGTAAAGCTACTGATGATGAGATATTTGACTTTCTTACTTCTCTTTCATTAAAAGGCGAGGTATCTGAGGAAATTGCTGGTGGTGTTTATGTTCTACGAAATAAATCTAAAAGAGTAAATGTTAATGATTGTGTTGATACATGTGGCACTGGTGGTGATGGTAAAAACACATTAAATATATCAACAGCTTCGGCTTTATTACTAGCTAGTATGGGAATAAAAGTGGCGAAACATGGAAACAAAGCCGTTTCCTCTAAATGTGGTTCTGGAGATGTGTTGGAAGCATTAAATATTAAAATTAATTTAGAACCAAAAGAAATAGAGGAACAAATAAATAAAAATAATTTTGGTTTTATGTTTGCCCCAAATTATCATAGTGCAATGAAATATGTGGGTCCTACAAGAAAAAAAATTGGAAAAAGAACAATATTCAATATGATAGGTCCATTAAGCAGCCCTGCGCTTGTTAAACGACAAGTGGTTGGTGTTTTTGATAAAAAATTACTTACAACTTTTGCAAATGCACTTAAAAATTTAAATATTAATTTTGCTTGGATAGTAAGCAGCGATGATGGCTTAGATGAAATTTCACCTTACGATAAAACTAATATTGTTCAACTAAAAAATGGTGAAATAAGTAAAATTACAATTAATCCAAATGAATTAAATATACAAGCAGATAAATTTGAAAATTTATTAGGCGATGATGCCGAATATAATGCAAACAAAATGATTAATGTATTTAAAGGAGAAGATAATGATTTTTCAAAAGCTATTTGTTTAAATGCTGCAGCTGGACTTATTGTTTCAGAAAAATATTTAAAATTTATCGATGCTTATAATAGTACAAGAAAACATATATTAACTGGAAAAACATTTGAACATTTAAAAAAAATCCAAAATGTCTGAAAATATACTTGAAAAAATAATTAAAAAAAAAATAGAAAAAATTGATAAATTAAAAAAAAATATAACAATAAAATCGTTGAAAGAAAAAATTGAGCAAAATGATACTTTCATTAATTTTAAAGATAAAATTAGCAATAATATTATTAATAATAAAATCTCTATAATTGCTGAAATTAAAAAAGCCAGTCCTTCGGCTGGAATTATAATTAAAGATTATGATCCAGTAAACATTGCTCAAATATATAATGATAGAAAAGCCACTTGTTTGTCTGTACTAACTGAAGAAGATTTTTTCTTGGGTAATTTAATTCATATAAGTAAAATTAAACAAAAAATTAAACTTCCAATTTTGTGTAAAGATTTTTTTGTTGATGTATTTCAGATACATCTTGCTAAAAGCTATGGCGCTGATGCAATTTTAATTATCCTTGCTGGGGTATCAGATAAATTAGCCAACTTATTATACGAAGAAGCTGTAAAATTAAATATGTCTGTAATTATTGAGGTTCATACTGTTGAAGAAGCTAAAAGAGCGCTCAGATTTAAAGATGCACTAATAGGGATTAATAATAGAAATCTTAAAACTCTTAAAACTGAACTAAATACAACTTATAATATCCACGATATTTTAGTGAATCATCCATGCCCTTTAATTTCAGAAAGTGGAATTAAAACAAAAGAAGAACTATTGGAAATAAATAATAAAACTAAAATTAAAACTTTTTTAATCGGTGAATCATTATTAAAAAATCTTAACAGCAATTCTATTTTTTCAGTTTTATAGTTAAATAAACCTTAATTTTAAAGGATTTTAAGCTATTGCTCTATTATAAGAACTTTTGTAGAACAGATTCTGTACGATATTTGTTCTATGCTAACTAAAAAACAAAAAAACCTGCTGTTGTTTATTAACAAAAAGTTAAGATCTTCGGGTATTTCTCCATCTTATGAAGAAATGAAAACTTCATTAAATCTTAAATCAAAATCAGGAATTCATAGGCTTATTGGTGCATTAGAGTTCAGAGGTTTTATAAGAAAATTACCTCATAAAGCTAGAGCTCTTGAAGTTATTAAGCTTCCTGAAACAGCTTCAGCAAATGATATTTATAATAACTTTTCACCAAGTGTAATTAAAGGTGGTTTGGATGAAAGTAACTCAAAAAATAAAGGACCTGAAGTTCCTGTGTTGGGAAGTATTGCTGCAGGAACTCCTATTGAAGCAATTCAAAATGAAGTTTCGAGAATACCTCTTCCAGAAAATATTGAAAAAAATGGTGAATACTTTGGTCTAAAAGTTACAGGAGATTCAATGATTGAAGCAGGAATCAATGATGGTGATACAGTGATTATAAAAAAAACTGATACCGCAGATAATGGAAAAATAGTTGTTGCCCTTATTGACAATCATGAAGCCATGCTAAAAAGAATCAGAAGAAAAGGTAAAACTGTTGCTTTAGAAAGCGCAAATAAAAACTTTGAAACTAAAATTTTTGGGCCAGATAGAGTAAAAGTTCAAGGTGTGTTAATATCTTTATATAGAAACTTCAACTAAAATAGTCTAAAAAATATCTATGAAAAAAGTTGCAACTCGTTTTGCACCTTCACCTACAGGCCCTTTACACATAGGTGGGGTTAGAACGGCTCTATTTAATTGGTTATATTCAAAAAATAAAAAAGGATCTTTTTATTTAAGAATTGAAGATACTGATAAAGAAAGATCAAAAGATAAATACAAGGAACAAATTGTAAAATCTCTTAAATGGATTGGTGTTGAAAATGATGGAGATGAATATATTCAATCAAAAAAAATCAATGATCATATAAAAGTTGCTAACGAATTACTAAAAAATGGTCATGCATATAAATGTTATTGTTCAAGTGATGAAATAGAAGAACAAAAACAGAGAGCAAAACAAAAAAAAATTCCATATATTTATGATAGAAAATGGAGAAATAAAAATGAATCAGAAGCTCCAAAAGATTCCAAACCGACTATAAGATTCAAAAGTAAAATAAATGGAAACACCATACTAAAAGATTTAGTGCAAGGAGATGTCCAAATAGATAATAATACTATCGAAGATTTTATAATTTTAAGAAATGACGGATCGCCAACTTATAATTTATCTGCTTCGGTTGATGACCATCTAATGAATATTACTCATATTATTAGAGGTGATGATCATAAAATTAATACATTTAAACAAATGCAAATTTATATAGCTATGAAATGGGAACTGCCATCTTTTGCCCATATACCTTTAATCCATACAACTGAGGGAAAAAAGCTATCAAAAAGAGATAAAGCCTCTACATTAGATGATTATTCTAAAATTGGCATTATGTCAGATGCACTTAGAAACTATCTTTTAAGATTGGGCTGGTCTTATAAAGATAAAGAAATATTTACCCTAAATGAAAGTATAAAATATTTTAATTTAGAAGGTATTGGTAAATCTCCTTCTAAACTAGATATGAGTAGAATTTTATCAATGAATGAACACTATATTAAAAATATTGATGAAAATCATTTGTTCAATCAACTAACTGAGTACTGCAAATTATATAAAAGTGAAATTAAGTCAGATAAAAAAGAAAAGATCAAAAAATCTCTTCCCTTCTTAAAAAATAAAGCAAAAACCCTAGAAGATATATTTAATAATGGTCAATATATAATGGTAGATAATGTTAATTTTAATCAGGAAGATATAAAATTGATTGATGATAAAGCCAAAAAAGTTATTTCTGATTTCAATACAAAATTTAGTCACGTAAACAAACTAAGCAAAGAAACATTAGAACCAATAGTAAATGAGCTAATTAAATCAAATGATACAAATTTTAAAGGTGTTGGTCAGCCATTAAGAATAGCATTAACGGGTTCAAAATTTGGACCTGGTATATATGATATAATTATTTCACTTGGAAAAGATGAAGTGAGAAAAAGATTAACCAATAAGAAACTTAGTTAATACTGAAGAAGCTTCATCAGAAGATGAAGTTTTTGATCTGATTTTAGTTAAAGTTTCCTCACAATCATTAATTTGTTTTTTCATTAATTCTGGATTTTTTAAAAAATAAACAACAGAATTGTAAATCTCTTTAGCATTACACTCTTTTTGTATTAATTCTGGAATTATTTCTTTGTTATTAATAATATTAATGATGTTAGCAAATTTTATTTTTACCAACATTTTGACAATCAAAAAATTTAAAAAATTCATTTTATAGATAATTATAGAGGGAACTTTTGCATTACAGATTTCAAGAGAAACTGTACCAGATTTAGAAACTGCAAAAGTAGATTTATTTAGTATTTGTTTTTTTATATTTTCATCAGAAATAACTTCGACATTTTTTAAATTCACATAATTAATCTTTTCGCTAATTAAATTCTTATTCTCATCAGTTGCATGAAATACAAAAGTTAAATTATCAAATTTTGTATTCATCATATTTATAAAATCAATTAATATAGGTAAAAGTAAATTTACTTCGGATGATCTACTACCAGAAAAAAGAGAAATAATTTTTTTATCATTTGATATGATGCTAGATAGATCTATCTTGTCTTTAGTTTCGTGCTCTAATAATGGATGTCCGACAAAAGTATTTGGAATATTTTCTTTATCAAAATATTTTTTTTCAAAATCAAATAATAATAAAATATGATCTAAGAATTTTTTAAACTTTTTAACCCTTCCCTCTCTCCAAATCCAAACTTGAGGTGCTACATAATGAATAGTCTTGATCTCATTGTTTAATTTTTTTACTTTTTCAGCAACTCTTAAAGTAAAATCTGGACTATCTACACTAAATAAAATATCTGGATTAAATTTTATTATCTCTTCTACAGTTTTATTTATTTTATTCTTTATTTTAAAAATATTTAAAAAAACAGTTGTAAAGCCAATGTAGGTAATTTCTTTAAGATCAAAAATAGATTTTATTCCTAATGAATCTAAATGTGTTCCACCAACACAAGAATACTCAATATTTGGATTATTTTTTTGGAGTTTAGATATGACTTTAGAAGCAAGTTTATCTCCAGAAGGTTCGCCAGTTAATATAAAAATCTTTTTCATTTTACTGAGATAAACATTTTATTTTTATTAGCAAATTTAATACATTTGTTTTTATCTAAAAAAACATGTTGTTTATTTTTTATAACAATACCCTTTAACCCAGCACTCTTACTTTGTTTTATGGTTTTCAATCCAATTGTTGGAAGATCTACTCTTAAGTCTTGTTTCTTTTTTGGAAACTTAACTAAAACTCCCTGATTTCTAAACTTTTTGCTTCTACTTTTTTCGAGCATTTTCTTGGTTCCACCTTTTCCTTCTATAGAAACAACTTTTTTATTTCTAACTACAACTCCTTGACTAAAATTGTACTGTCTTAAATTAGCTAATATTTTAATTGCTTTTTTAATATCTAATTGATCTTGTTTGTTGGGTTTGGTATTTGAATAATTGCCTTTTTTTAATGAAAGCTCTGGATTAAATTTTAATGAAGTTTCAGTTTTTATTTTGTTTTGAGATAATATTTTAATTATTTCATTAAGTATTGCTGCATCTCCGAGTTTAGATGCTTTGATTATTCTTGGGATATAATAAATACCTTTAAAATCTAATTTTAATTTAGAAAAATTAGGTTTATCTACTTTTCCAGCAAATAAGACTTTTTTACAGTTATTTTCTCTTAAAATATTAATAATTTTACCAAACTGTCCTATGGAAACCGAATAAGATTTTTTATCTTGTTTAAATTTCTTTAATTTTGACAAATCAATTATTAAATATTTTATTTTTCTTTTTTTAACAGTTTTAAGAATTTCATTTGGAAAATCAGTATCACCAAAAATTAATCCTATCATCTTAAGAAAATGGTGTGCAAATAGATCTTTTTTTATCTTTTGTTATAAAATCAATTACATTTTTAACTAATGGATTTTCTTGAAATGAGCCATTTAATTTAGTTATATTTTCATTAATATTTTTTGTAGCAAAAATCTCCTTATAAGCCTCGCTCAAGCCTAAAATATCTTTATTTTCAAATTTGGCTCTTCTTAAGCCTATTAAATTTAACCCTTGTAATAAATTTCTATTTCCTGTTGATAATCCATAAGGAATTACATCATGTAATACTCCTGTCATTCCACCAATCATGGCCATCTTACCAATTCTTGTGAATTGTTGGACTGCAGAGTTTCCTCCTATTACAACATTATCTTCAATAATTGCATGGCCACCTAAAGGAACATTGTTAGCAATTATTACATTGTTTCCTACCTGACAATCATGAGCGATATGTGATGAAATCATAAATAAACAATTATTTCCAATAACTGTTTTGCCACCACCACCAACTGTTCCTGGATTAATTGTTACGTATTCTCTGATCTTATTATTATCTCCAATTATCAGATTAGTTGGCTCTCCAGCATATTTTAAATCTTGTGGATCGTTAATAGAAACAAAGGGGTATATCTTATTCCCTTTACCAATTTTAACATTTCCAGAAATATTTACATGTGATTTAATAACGGTGTTTTCACCAACCTCAACATTGGGGCCTATTACGCAATAAGGACCTACTTGAACATTTTTATCTAATTTTGCCTTTGAATCAATGATTGCAGTTTTGTCTATCATCTATTGTCTTTTATAAATTCTCTTAAATTTTTAGCTGGATATCCCATGACTTTGGTATTGTCAGGTATATTATTTATAACGCCACTACCACCTCCTATTTGGACATTATTTCCAACTTTTAAATGACCTGAAACACCAGCCTGGCCACCAATCATAACATTATTACCTAAAGTAGAGCTTCCTGCGAAACCAACTTGACCAGCAATAATACAATTGTCTCCAATTTTATTATTATGAGCAATATGTACTTGATTATCTAAATATGTATTTTTACCGATTATCGTATTTGATAACGAACCTCTATCTATTGTAGAACCACATCCAATTTCACAATTCTCATTTATTATAACAATTCCTATATGGGGATATCTTATATTTTTTTTCTGATTTGGAAAAAAACCAAAACCCTTTTTACCTATAACACATCCATCTAAAATATTTACGTCATCTTTAACAATTGTATTTCTTATAATTACATTAGAACCAATTGAACAATTGGCACCAATAACTACATTTTTTTCAATAATTGTATTATGACCAATTAAACAATTTCTTCCTATTTTAACATTGCTGCCTATTAAAACATTTTTTCCAAATTTTACTTTTTTCTTGAAAGATGTTTTAGAAATATCTTTTGCAGAGTCATCAAAATCGTCAACAATTGATTTTGGATAAAATTCTTTTGTAATTTTTGCCATTGCTAATAATACATTTTTAACAATAATTTTCTTACACGAACTCGGTAAAAATTGAGAAAGATTATCTAAGGTAATACAGTAAGATGCTTTTGTTTTCGATGCTAATTCAGAATAATTTTTTGAATGAAAAAAAGTTAAATCCTTATCAGTAGCAGTCATTAAATCTGAAACATTATAAATTTTATCTTTTTTAAAATTTTCTTTGTTTTCAATATCAGTTTTGCTTAGTAATTTTTCTATATTAAAAGGACCAACATTTTTAAAAAAAGGATTTAACATAAAAGAATATCTATCAAAAGTTTCGATATTCTTTGTATCAACTATTATTACTAATTATTTTCTGTCTACTATTGTGGCCGACCACTGAGCATCTGCCATTTTTTTTCCCTCTACAAAGGCTTCTCCCTTATATTTCCATACTTTTCCATGAGATCTGATGGCTTCAATATTTAATTCTAGTTTGCTATCTGGTACTACAGGATTCCTAAACCTTGCTTTTTCAACACTCATTAAGAAAACTAGTTTATTTTCATATACAGATTTATCAATACCAGCCGCTGTAAGAGCGGCAGCTGCTTGTCCAAAAGCTTCAACAATTAATACTCCTGGCATAATAGGTTGGCCTGGAAAATGACCTTGAACAAAAAAACTATCTTTTTTAACATTTACTATAGCAGTTGCTGATAGTAGTTTTTTTATATTTATTAATTCATCGATCAAAAGCATAGGTTCACGATGTGGTAATAGTTTTCTTATTTGTTCTTTGTTTAGAAAATCAGTCATTAATTGAATTTAATTTCAGTTATTTCTTTATCTACAATCTTTAATAAATCTTCTGTTTTATTAAGTTCAGACTTACCAATAACAATATTTTTTTTTTGCAAAAAAATAGATATAGAATTTTCATTCGAATATTTAATTAATAAAGGTTTTATAGCTTTAAATAATAATTCAGAAACTTGAATTTTTTTTTTATTAAAATTATTTATTCTTTTATTTTTTTCTTGATTATAAATTGTAACTTCTTCACGTAGTTTTTTTAATTTACTTTCTAATTCAGAATTATCCAAAATGTTTCTTTGAGAAATAATTTTTAATTCTTGATTTTTAAAGTCTTCTTCTTTTTGCTTAAAGTAATTTTGATTTTCTAATGAAATTTTATTTAAATTTTCAGTTAATTTTTTTCCTGCAATAGAATTATTAAATATTAATTCCATATCTATGTAAGCTATTTTAGTTTCAGCCTTAAGGTTATTATTAGTAAATAATAAAGAACAAAAAAAAACAATAGTAATTAAATTTTTCATTAAAAAGTTGTTCCAAGATTAAATCTAAATTCTTCAGTAACATCAGTGCTATTTTTAGTTAAAGGTGCTGCGAATGAAAAATTTAATGGTCCGACTGGAGTAAACCAGTCTATAGTAATACCTGTTGAAGTCCTTATTTTAGATGAATCATCTATACTACTGCTGTAATCAATACCCCATACATTTGCCGCATCTAAAAAAAATTTAAAATCTGCATTTTGAAAATTAGATAAAATGAATGGCAAGTCTGTTGAAAGATTTAATGCTGCTGCATAATTACCTCCAACAAAATCAGCACCGTCAACTGGTCCAATTTTTCCGGGAACAAAACCTCTAAGCTTATTTGGAGATAGGAAACTTCTTTTAGAAATTCTTACATCTTTATCTGTAATGGAGTTAACTGTTTGAATATAAAAACTCAATCTACCAACCATTTCGTCAACAAATTCTGTATAATTAGTATATTCAAAAGTATTAATAAGAGACCCGTCATCTGTTAGCAAAGGTAAAGTTTGTGCAAAATATGTTCTGTATCCATCTGTTGTTTTATATTTTTGGTCTCTATTATCTAACACAAACGAATAAGGTATTGTAACTTCAAAAGATTCGCCACTTTGTTTTTGTAATGCACTAGAGGCTTTGTCAGTTGTTTTTAAATCTTCTTGATAAATTGAAAAAGAAGGGCTTACAAAAAGTTTGTCATATTGTTCAAAACTAGTACCAAGTTTAAAACCGTATTTTGTAGTTTCGTATCCAAAATCATCCAGATTGTTTTCATTTGAGCTTTCTATTCTAAGAAAAACCACATTATCAGTATTTTTGTAATTTGGGTTAGTAATATCCAATAATCCTTTAACACCATCTGTACTTAATGATAAATTTGCATTTAATCCAATTCCACGACCTAAATAATTTTTTTCTCTTACACCAAAAGAAATTGAATTACTGACTGTACCTACTCCAGCTCCAGCAGAAATTTCTCCTGTAGGTTTTTCTTCAACTTCTATGTTTAAATGTTTAAAATTTTTTGAAGAACCTTTTTCAATAGTTGATTTTACTTCTTTAAATATTTGTAAAGATTTAAGATTGTTTAAAGATTTATTTGATAAAATTTCATTATAAGGATCACCTTCATCTATAAGCAGAGAATTTCTTATTACTTCTTCTCTTGTATAACTATTTCCAAAAACATTTATTTTTTCAACATAAAGCTTTTCAGACTCATCAACATTAATACTAAAATTTATTTTGTTTCCAACTATTTCTTCAGATATTTTAGCATTAATAAATTGATATTCTTTTTGTAAAGCTATTTTATCAATTTCATCAAGTATTTTTTTAATAGAATTGTTGGAATATGTTTTTCCATTTAATTTTTTAAAAATACTTTCTATTTCAGAAAAGTTTTCTTTTTTATAATCACCAGGCAAATTTAAATTAAAATCATTGAAGTATATTTTGTTACCTGGATTTATATCATAAATTAATTCAAAACTTTCATCATTTAGAAAGTTGGCATAACTACTATTAATATTAACAAAATAATAACCTTTGTTTTTATAAAAATTTTCCAACAAATTTTTATCTAATTTTATTCTTTCAGAATTTAAATATTTGGTTTTTGAAACAAATTTCCAAAATTTATATTCTTCGGAAGCAATCACATTCCTTAGTTTTCTATCTTTATAGATTTTGTCACCCAAAAATTTGATTTTTGAAATTCTAGCCTTTTCACCTAAATCAATACTATAAATAAGATCTACAGTATTGTTTTCTTCATTTATTTTTGTTTCAGCATCTATATTAACAAAATAATAACCAATTGCTTTAA